>NZ_KK073874.1:6903423-7230933 GCF_000585375.1 Cryptosporangium arvum DSM 44712 | reverse complement strand
TCGAGCACGGCACCGGTCTGTCGGTGGACCTGATCGACACGATGGCGCGGAACAACACCGCGCTGGTGCCGACGATGACCAACATCCTGACGTTCGGCGGCATCGCCGAGAAGGCCCAGCCGAAGTTCCCCGGCTACGCCGACCACATGCGTCGCCTGCAGGCCGGGTTCCCCGCGGTCGTGCGCTCCGCCTACGAGGCCGGTGTGCCGATCTACGTCGGCACCGACGCCGGTGGGGGAGTGGCGCACGGCCTGGCCGCCGGGGAGATGCTGCTGCTCGCCGACGCGGGCATGGCGCCGCTCGACGTCCTCGCGGCCGGTTCCTGGGGCGCCCGCGCCTGGCTCGGCCTCCCGGTGATCGAAGAAGGGGCCCTCGCCGACGTCACCGTCTACGAATCGGATCCCCGCGAGGACCTGCGCGTCCTGAAGGCCCCGTCACGCATCGTGCTCCGCGGCCGGGTCGTCGCCTGATCCCCCGCGGGCCGGTGCGCCGGGTTACTCGGTCACGGTGCGTGGGCGACACGCCCTAGGATGTGTCGTCATGGCAAAGGCTCCCGTTCTCACGCCGCAGGCTGAGGACTTTCCCCGCTGGTACCAGGACGTGATCGCGAAGGCCGAACTGGCCGACAACGGGCCGGTCCGCGGCACGATGGTGATCCGACCGACCGGGTACGCGCTGTGGGAGCGGATGCAGCGCGAGATGGACGACCGGATCAAGGTCGCCGGCGCGCAGAACGCGTACTTCCCGCTGTTCATCCCGGAGTCCTACCTCCGCAAGGAGGCCGAGCACGTCGAGGGCTTCAGCCCCGAGCTCGCCGTGGTCACCCACGCCGGTGGCAAGCAGCTCGAGGAGCCCGTCGTCGTCCGCCCCACGTCCGAGACGATCATCAACGCGTCGTTCTCGAAGTGGGTGCAGTCGTACCGCGACCTGCCCCTGCTCGTGAACGCCTGGGCGAACGTCGTGCGCTGGGAGATGCGCCCGCGGGTGTTCCTGCGCACCACCGAGTTCCTCTGGCAGGAGGGTCACACCTGCCACGCCACCCAGGCCGACGCCCGCTCCTACGCCCGCCGGATCCTGCACGAGGCCTACGAGGACTTCATGGTCAACGTGCTGGCGATGCCGGTCGTCGTCGGCCGCAAGAGCCCGAAGGAGCGGTTCGCCGGCGCGATCAACACGCTGACGCTCGAGGGCATGATGCGTGACGGCAAGGCGCTGCAGATGGGCACCAGCCACGAGCTGGGCCAGAACTTCGCCAAGGCGTTCGACGTCCAGTACCTGAGCGCCGAGGGGCAGCGGGAGTACGTCTGGCAGACGTCCTGGGGCACCTCCACCCGCATGGTCGGCGGTCTGATCATGGGCCACGGCGACGACAACGGGCTGCGGCTGCCGCCCCGGCTCGCGCCGACGCAGGCCCTCGTCATGGTCGTGAAGGACGGCGACGGCGTCGGGGAGGCGGCCGCGAAGCTCGTCGCGGAACTGCGCGGGGCCGGCGTCCGGGTGGTCCTGGACGACCGCACCGACACGCCGTTCGGCCGCCGGGCGATCGACGCCGAGCTCAAGGGCATCCCGGTCCGGGTCGAGCTCGGTCCGCGCGACCTGGCCGAGGGCAACGTGACGGTCGTCCGCCGGATCGTCGGGACGAAGACGCCGACGGCGCTCGGCGCGGCCGCCGCGGCGGTCTCCACCGCGCTGGTCGAGGACCAGCAGGCCCTGTACGACGAGGCGCTGGCCCGCCGCGAGTCGCGCACCACCGACGTGACGACGCTCGAGGACGCGCTCGCCGCCTCCGCGACCGGCTGGGCGCGCCTGCCGTGGGCGACGCTCGCCGACGGCGGCGAGGCCCGGCTGGCCCAGGACGCGGTCACCGTGCGGTGCCTGATCCGCCCCGACGGGTCGGTGCCGGAGTCCGACGACGAGCCGGGCGTGATCGCGATCGTCGGCCGGTCGTACTGATGTACTACGAGCCCGGCCGGACCGCGCTGGTCCGGCACTGTCGCGGTGGAGTCGTGCAGGGCGTCCGGCCCTGCGTCGTGGTCGAGGACGGGCCGGACGGCACGTTGCTCTGGCTGGCCCGCGACACCCCGATGCGGATCTCGCTGTACGCCGACGGCCGGCCGGTGCGTGACGTGCCGCTCGCGGAACGGTTCACGGCGCCCTGGCACACCGGCCCGGGCGTCTGGACCGGCACCAGCGCGTTGGAGTGGATCCCGCCGGGCGCGCCGTGGCACACCGTGTACTGGTTCTTCGACGGCGCCGGTCGGTTCCGCAACTGGTACGTGAACGTCGAGACGCCTCCCGTCCGCTGGGCGCACGGCTTCGATTCCGACGACCTGGAGCTCGACGTCGTCATCGCGCCCGACCGTTCCTGCGTGCTCAAGGACGAGGACGAGCTCGAAGCGGCGGTCGCGGCCGGCGACATCCCGACCCGGGTGGCCGATCGCACCCGCCTGGAAGCGGCGAAGGCGATCGACGCCGCCACCGCGGGCCGGCCGCCGTTCGACGGCCGGCTCACGGACTTCGTTCCCGACCCGTCCTGGACTGTTCCGACGCTCCTGGACGAATGGGACGCGCCGGTCGTCGCCACCTCGGCTGAGTCGTTGCTGACCCGCAGTTAGTAGCTTCCGCCGCGGGTCTGGCACAATAGGCGGCTGAACTGACCACCGTGTGGGCCCTCTATCCCACCCACGGTGTTCGGTCCGCCGGGTCGGCGCACCATCGTCCCCACGTGGCGTCGGCGGCCCACTTCGTACCGAAACCCAGGAGCATCCACACCAGTGGCCACCAAGATCAAGTTGCTGCGTCTCGGCAAGATTCGCGCACCGCACTACCGGATCGTCGTCGCCGACGCCCGCACCAAGCGTGACGGCCGCGTCATCGAGACGATCGGCAAGTACCACCCCAAGGAAGACCCGAGCTTCATCGAGGTCGACGGCGAGCGGGCGCAGTACTGGCTCGGCGTCGGCGCCCAGCCCACCGAGGCGGTCGCGGCGATCCTCCGCGTCACCGGTGACTGGCAGAAGCACAAGGGCGAGCCGGCTCCGCCTCCGATGAAGGTCGCGGCGCCCAAGCGGGACAAGAAGGAACTCTTCAACGAGGTCGCGCGCGCCTCCGCCGACGGTGCGCCGGTCGCTGACGCGACCACCCCGAAGAAGAAGGCCGCGAAGAAGGCCGACGCCGAAGACGCCACGGCAGCTTCGGGGTCCTGACGTGGTCCTGCCCGCAGCGCTGGAACACCTCGTCCGCGGCATCGTCGACAACCCGGACGACGTCCGCGTCGACCTGGTGCACGGTCGCCGCGGAAAGGTGCTCGAGGTTCGGGTCCACCCGGAGGATCTCGGCAAGGTGATCGGCCGGGGTGGCCGCACCGCGAAGGCTCTGCGCCAGGTCGTCACCGGTATCGGTGGCCGCGGCGTCCGGGTCGACGTGGTCGAAACCGACGTGCGCTGACACCCATGCAGCTCGTAGTGGGGCGGATCGGGCGTGCCCACGGCATCCGTGGGGACGTCCTGGTCGAGGTGCGGACGGACGAGCCCGACGATCGGTTCGCGGTGGGGTCGGTGCTGGTCACCGACCCTGCCGACGCCGGTCCGCTCACCGTGGACGACGCTCGCTGGCACTCCGGCAAGCTCGTCGTCCGCTTCGCGGACGTCCACGACCGCAACCGGGCCGAGGAACTGCGCGGACTGCTGCTCGTCGTCGATTCCGACGATCTGCCGCCGTCCGAGGATCCGGACGAGTTCCACGACTACGAACTCGTCGGTCTGGCCGTGTTCGGCGTCGACGGGACGTCGTTCGGGTCGGTGGTCGACGTGGTGCACTCGGCCGCGGGTGAGCTCCTGGTGTTCAAGCACCAGGGCGCCGAGCGGCTCGTGCCGTTCATCCGCGAGTTCGTGCCGACCGTCGACGTCGCGGGTGGCCGGGTCGTCATCGATCCGCCGGAGGGGCTGTTCGAGCTGTGAAGATCGACGTGGTTTCGATCTTCCCGGCTTACCTCGCTCCGCTCCGGGAGTCGCTGATCGGCAAGGCCGTCGACCGGGGCGTCATCGAGCTCGGTGTGCACGACCTGCGGCAGTGGACGCACGACGTGCACCGCACGGTGGACGACTCCCCGTACGGCGGTGGCCCGGGCATGCTGATGCGGCCCGAGCCGTGGGGCCAGGCGCTGGACACCCTGGCGCCGGCGTCCGGGGCCCAGCCCCGGCTCGTCGTGCCGACGCCGGCCGGGCGCCCGTTCACGCAGGCGCTCGCGCACGAACTGGCGGCCGAACCCTGGCTGATGTTCGCGTGCGGGCGGTACGAGGGCATCGATTCGCGGGTCGTCTCGCACGCGGCCGACCGGATGGTGGTCGACGAGGTCAGCCTCGGCGACTACGTGCTGGCCGGTGGCGAGGTGGCGGTGCTCGTGATCGTGGAGGCCGTCGGCCGGCTGCTGCCGGGGGTGCTCGGGAACGTGGCCTCGCACGAGCAGGACTCGTTCTCCGACGGCCTGCTGGAGGGTCCGGCGTTCACGCGTCCGGAGGAGTGGCGGGGGTACTCGGTGCCCGACGTGCTCCTGTCCGGGCACCACGCGGCGATCGCGCGGTGGCGGCGGGACGAGTCGCTGCGGCGGACCGCGGCCCGGCGTCCGGAACTGCTCTCGGACGTGGTGCTGGACAAAGCGGACGTGAAGGTGCTCGCGGAGGCCGGGTTTCCGGTTACTCCGAAAGATGTGGCACAGTAGGAGAGTTGCCGCTGACGGGTTCAGCGCGCCTGATTTCTTACCGCCCACGGCTCCCGCCTCGCGGGGTGCATGCGGACGGTCCGACGACGAGGAAAGTGAAGACCGCGATGAACACCCTGGATGAGCTGGACGCCGCTAGCCTGCGTTCCGACATCCCGGCCTTCCGGCCCGGCGACACCCTGAAGGTGCACGTCCGGGTCGTCGAGGGCAACCGGTCCCGCATCCAGGTCTTCCAGGGTGCGGTCATCCGTCGGCAGGGCACCGGCTCGCGCGAGACCTTCACGGTCCGCAAGGTGAGCTTCGGTGTCGGCGTCGAGCGCACCTTCCCGGTGCACACGCCGGTGATCGAGAAGATCGAGGTCGTGACCCGCGGTGACGTGCGTCGCGCCAAGCTCTACTACCTCCGTGGTCTGCGCGGCAAGGCCGCCAAGATCAAGGAGAAGCGTGAGACCACGGCCGGCTGAGTCGGCGGCGTCTACGCTTAGCGCGTGACAGCACCCGAGAGGTTCGGCCGCTCCGAACAGGGAGCGGCTGAACCGACGGGTATCGACGAATTGGCGCGACGCCGACTCGCACGTCGGCAGCGTGCTGATCCGTCGTCTCCACCTGCTTCACCCCTGGACGGCTCGGGCTCGCTCATTCTGCCCGGCCGTCCAGTGCCGTCTGAGCGGCCTCCGATTCCGGGGCAGGCGCGCGTCACCGACAGCGGCGAACTTTACGACGGTTCGGGCCGTGATTCCGGTGTGGCACGAATGGGTGGCGTCGAGCAGGTACCCGTCGACCGTTACGGTCGGCCGGTTCGGGGTCGGTTGCTCCCGACGGACGGTGAGCCGCACCCGCGCGGCACCGAGCGCCGCGATCCCCGCTTTCCCGACCGCCGGGCGGCCGAGGCGCGTGCGGCGGAGATGCGCGCGGCGGAGATGCGCGACGCGGAGATGCGCGCGGCTCAAGCGCGTGCCGCTGAGGCGCGTGCGGCGGAGATGCGTGCCGCTGAGGCGCGGGCGGCGGAGATGCGTGCGGCCGAGGCTCGTTCCCAGTACGGCGAGGTTCGGTACGGCGATTCCCGGGGCTATCCCGACTCGGGGTACGCCGATCCGCGGACGCTGGGCCCACGCTCGGTCGATCCCCGCGGGGCCGATCCCCGGGACGGCTACGGCGATCCCGGCCCGGGCACGCGCTACGCCGAGGAACAGCGTTACGCCGCGGAGGATGACTCCGCCTACTACCGCAAGACCTACGGCAGCGACCGCACGTCGAGTGCCGACCGGTCCGCCGGCCGTCACCGCGCGGGCGCCCGCCCCTACGCGCGCGCGTCCACCAGTTCGCGCCGCCGCACCCTGCCCCTCTGGCAGGAGATCCCGCTCCTGCTGATCATCGCGTTCGTCCTCGCGACCGTGATCAAGACCTTCGTCGTCCAGGCGTTCTACATCCCTTCCGGGTCGATGGAACAGACGCTGCTGGTCAGCGATCGCGTCCTGGTCAACAAATTCGTCTACGACACGCGTGACCCCCGTCGCGGCGAGGTGGTCGTCTTCCGCGGCACCGACTCGTGGGTGCCCGAGAACGGCGTCCAGCAGAACACCGGTGCGCTCGCCACCGCCGGCCGCATGCTCGGCGGCCTGATCGGGGCGGCCCCGCCGGACGAGAAGGACTTCGTCAAGCGCGTGATCGGCGTCGGCGGCGACGTGGTGCAGTGCTGCGACAAGGACGGCCGGGTCGAGGTCAACGGCACGCCGCTCGTCGAGCCGTACATCTTCGAGGACGATCCGATCCAGGAGCGCCCGTTCGGCCCGGTGACGGTGCCCGATGGCCGCCTGTTCATGATGGGCGACCACCGGTCCCGGTCGGCGGACTCCCGGGTGTACCTCAACGACCAGTGGAGGGGCACGATCCCGGTCGAGGCGGTGATCGGCCAGGCCTATGCGACGGCGTGGCCGGCGTCGCGATGGGGCTTGCTGCCGGAGCCGGACACGTTCAGCGACGTACCGACCGCTCTGGGTGAGAAACCCCACAGCGAACCGCAGCCGGCCGGGGCGACGGCTCTGCTGGTGCTTCCCGTCCTGTTCGGGCCCTTCGGGTTGCTCTGGTCCCGACGTGCCCCCAGGTGGCTGTTGCGCCCAGATTCGCGTCGACGCCGTAGGCTGCGCTGGTGATGCCCGAGACCTCCCGTCGGAAACAGCGATCCTTCTGGGTCGAGCTCCCGATCCTCCTCCTCGTAGCGGTCATCGTCGCCGTGCTGGTTCGGACGTTCCTGGTACAGACGTTCTACATCCCGTCCGGCTCGATGGAGACCACGCTCCTCATCAATGACCGCGTGCTGGTCAACAAGATGGTCTATCGCTTCCGGGAGCCACGCCGGGGCGAGGTCGTCGTCTTCGTGCCGCCCAAACAGTGGGACGCCGGCCCGACCAAGGACGACTACATCAAGCGCGTCGTCGGGGTCGGCGGCGACAAGATCGTCTGCTGCGACTCCGCCGGGCGGATCACGATCAACGGCAAGGTGCTGCAGGAGGACTACCTCTTCGAGGACGACGTCCCGTCCGCGCAGCCGTTCGATGTCTCCGTGCCGACCGGCCGGCTGTTCGTGATGGGTGACCACCGGTCCTCGTCCGCGGACTCCCGGTACCACACCGACTACCAGGTCGGGACGATTCCCGTCGACGCCGTCGTCGGCCGGGCATTTGTGATCTTCTGGCCGTTCAGTCACGTCGGAACGTTGTCGGTGCCGAAGGGGTACGAGGCGATTCCGGCGCCGTCGGGTGGCTGACGCTTCCTGGGAGTCGCCGCTCGCGCCGGGCAGCGCGCAGCCGCCCGGGGCGCCACCGCGCCCGTGGCGGCTCTCCGGACGGCTGCTGGTTCTCGACCCCGCCGACCGGTTGCTGCTCATCCGGGCCCGCGATCCGGAGTACCCGGAGCTCGGGGAGTGGTGGGAGGTGCCGGGCGGCGGTGTCGATCCGGGCGAGGACACGGTCGCGGCGGCGGTGCGCGAGGTGCGCGAGGAGACGGGTGTGGCGATCGCGGCCTCAGACCTGATCCCGGCCGCGGTGTGGTGGTCGGAAGTGACGTACCTGTGGCTCGGGCAGCGGCGCTGGTCGCGGCAGGCCGTACACCTCGCGTGCCCGGCCGCCACGCCGGAGGTGGTCGCCGAGCTCGCGTACACGCCCGACGAGGGCGCCACGTTCCTCGGGGCCGACTGGATCCCGGTGTCGGAACTGGATCGGCTTCCGCGGACATTTCCTGACGGAATAGCCCGGACGCTGCCTCGGCTGCGGGCCGGAGAGCGCGTCGACACCGGCTTCGCGGTCTGGTGCTGACGCCTCGGCCGCACGGAATCGCGGGCAGCGGATACGCTCGGCTACCGATGACTGAGGTAAGTGCACGGCGGGCCGCGCGGGTTCTGGTACTCGACGGCAGCACGGTGCTGTTGTTCCGCTGCAGCAGCGCACACCGTCCCGAGGACGGCCCCTGGTGGATCACGCCGGGCGGTGGCCTGGAGGCCGACGAGGACCTCCGGGCCGGAGCGGTGCGGGAACTCGCCGAGGAGACCGGTCTGGTCGTGGCCCCCGCGGATTTCGAGGGTCCGGTCTTCGAGGAAGTGGTCGAGTACCCGACGTCGACCGGCACCCAGCGGCAGACCCAGCAGTACCTGGTGCTCCGGCGCGGCGGGTTCGAGATCGACCGCCACGCCCAGACGGACTGGGAACGACAGTTCATGGGGGAGGCGCGATGGTGGAGCAGCCCCGAACTGCGCGCCGCGACCGAAACGGTCTACCCTCCGAACCTTGCCGACCTGCTCGACGACCTCGTGAAGGAGGCGTGACGTGCTCGTCCCCCCGCGCGCGGTGGTCCGCCGCGACGGTGGTCTGTACGCCCTCGAACGGACGCTGCGCCGCCGCGGTTTCGCGCGGGTGGCCGGCGCCGACGAGGCCGGACGCGGTGCCTGCGCCGGTCCGCTCGTGGTCGCGGCCGCCGTGCTGCCGGCCACGGCGCGCGGCGAGGTGCCAGGCCTGGCCGACTCCAAGCTGCTCACCCCGGCGGCCCGCGACCGGGTCTACGACGAGGTGATCAAGCGAGCCGAGGCGTACTCGGTGGTGATCGTGCCTGCGGCCGAGGTGGACGCCCGAGGGCTGCACCGCAGCAACGTCGACGCGATGCGCCGGGCCCTCGAGCAGCTGACGGTACGACCGGATTACATGCTCACCGACGGGTTCGGTGTCGCCGGCCTCGGACTACCCGGGCTGGCGGTCTGGAAGGGCGACCGGGTGGCGGCGTGCATCGCGGCCGCCTCGGTGTTGGCGAAGGTCACCAGGGATCGGATCATGACGACCCTGCACGACACCTATCCGTGTTACGACTTCGCCCAGCACAAGGGATATGTGACCGCGGCGCACGCCGAGGCCCTGGCCGTCCACGGTCCCTGCCCGGAGCACCGGATGTCGTACGCGAACGTCGCGGCGGCCGCCGTGGTGCCTCGAAGTAGGGCTGAGGCCTTGGTGCCGGTGGCAGTGAGCCACAATGGTCACGTGGAGGACGAGGTATGAGCGCTGAGGATCTCGAGAAGTACGAGACCGAGATGGAGCTTCAGCTCTATCGCGAGTACCGGGACATCGTCCGGCAGTTCTCCTACGTCGTGGAGACCGAGCGTCGCTTCTACTTGGCGAACTCGGTCGACCTGCAGGTCCGCAACGCCGACGGCGAGGTGTACTTCGAGGTCGCGATGTCCGACGCGTGGGTCTGGGACATGTACCGGCCGGCTCGGTTCGTGAAGAACGTCCGGGTGGTGACGTTCAAGGACGTCAACGTCGAGGAGCTCGACAAGCCCGACATCTCACTGCCCGGGAACGGCTCGTTCGGTTCGTGACGGGTCGCCCGGGGTAGGTCTGGCCCATGGACGAGACCCCGGACCGCAACCCGGTCGCTGACCCGGTCGACACTGCCGCTCGCCTGCGTGTGGACGGGCCGCCCCCGACGATGCCCGCGGAGGCACGCACCGGGTACGCCGAGAAACCCGCCCCGGAGGATTACCCGCCGTCCGGCGAGGGCGGCGTGCCCCCGGGTACCGCGCCCGAGGTCGAGCCCGCGCTCGGGACCTCCGAGTCGATGGCGCCGGTGGACGGCGTGCACACGCCTGACGTCGGCGCTGGTGGACAGGAGTTCGACACGTCGGCGACGCCGCTGCCGGGGCGCGCCGACCACTCGCGCTAGGCGTAGCCGACTCACGCTAGGTGCGGCCGAGTACGGACTCGCAGGACACGGTCTAGTCGGCGGGCATTTCCAGTGGGGTGGCCAGGTCGGCGTGGGCGTACGTGGCGAAGGATTCGTAGAGCTCCTCGAAGCGGAGCAGGGCCGAGACGAACTCCTGTTCGCGGTCGGAGTCACGCGGCGCGCGCGAGAGCCGCG
Organism: Cryptosporangium arvum DSM 44712; assembly: GCF_000585375.1. NCBI lineage: Bacteria > Bacillati > Actinomycetota > Actinomycetes > Cryptosporangiales > Cryptosporangiaceae > Cryptosporangium > Cryptosporangium arvum. Next base: position 7,220,813 of record NZ_KK073874.1, on the reverse strand, counting down.
CCGCGTAGTAGTTCACGGTCGGCACGTGCATGAGCAGGTCGGAGAGCCGCCGGGACGCCTCGGGGCCGCCGTGGGCCGACACGGCGGCCAGCAGCGGCGCTGAGCGCTCGATGTCCGGCGGCAGGAACTCCGCGTTCTCGCCCCGGCCGACCTTGCCGTACTCCAACCGGGCCGAGTCGGCGTACTCCAGCGCGGCGGTGTAGGCGTCCCGCCGTTCGTCCTCGCGGGCCAGCAATACGGCCTGCCGGTGCCCGGCGGTGATCACCTCCGAGATCTGACGATGGCCACGGCGTGCGATACCGATCGCGGTCGCCGCACCTAGCACTGCCACCAGGAGGCACACCCCGGCGACGGTGCCGAGTGAGACCCATTCGTCCGTCATAGTTCGTAAGAGTAATAAGTCGGATCTGTTTGATCCGTGTCCCTACCACTGCCCGGGGTGGCGTGCCGTCGTCCACAGGCCGTCGAGTTGTCCCCAGCGCCGGATTTCCCGGCTGCTCGGCGTCCGTCTTCCCGGCCATCCTGGCCTCCTCACCTGGCGATCGGGAGGCGGCGGATGAGCGCGAAGCAAGCGGTCGGTGCGTACGGCGAACGGGTCGCCGTGCGTCATCTCGAGCAGGCTGGTCTGGTCGTGCTCGCCCGGAACTGGCGATGCGCCGAGGGCGAGCTCGACATCGTCGCCCGGGAGGGCGACGCGCTCGTCGTCTGCGAGGTCAAGACCCGGCGCGGCGAGCGGCACGGCGTCCCGGCCGAGGCGGTGATCGCGGCCAAGGCCGCACGATTACGCCGGCTGGCCGCGTACTGGATCCGGGCCAGCGGCGTCCACGCCCCCACGGTGCGGTTCGACGTGGTGAGCGTCCGGCCGCAGCGCTCAGGGCCCGCCCGGGTCGACCATCTGCGCGGGGCGTTCTGATGGCGGGGTTCGCGCGTGCGCTGGCCGTGGGTCTGCACGGTGTCCACGGGCGTGTCGTGGAGGTCGAGGCCCATCTGGCCCAGGGTCTGCCCGGCCTGGTCATCACCGGCCTGCCCGACGCCGCGGTCACGCAGGCGCGCGACCGCGTGCGTGCCGCCGTGCTCAACTCGGGCCAGCGGTGGCCCGATCAGCGGATCACGGTCGGCCTGGGCCCGGCGTGGCTGCCCAAGCACGGTACGAGCTTCGACCTGGCGGTCGCCGCGGCGATCCTCACCGCCGCCGGGGTCACGCCGCGGGTCGCGCTCGAGGGTCTGGTGCTGATCGGCGAACTGGGCCTCGACGGCGGGCTCCGCCCGGTGCGCGGGGTCTTCCCGTCGGTGGTGGCCGGGGCCGAGGCCGGGCTGCGCCGGTACGTGATGCCTGCGGGCAACTGGTCGGAGGCCGCGCTGGTGCCCGGCGCCGACGTCGTGGGTCGTCGCACGCTGCGCGGGGTCATCGCGTTGCTGCGCGGCGAGCAGCCACCGGCCGACGACGCGGCGTCGGCACCGCCACCGCCACGAGCGGTGGCCCGGCCCGGCGACTCCGAGGGCGACCTGGCCGACGTCGTCGGGCAGGAGATCGGGCGGCGGGCCGTCGAGGTGGCGGCCGCCGGTGGCCACCACCTGGCGCTGTTCGGGCCGCCCGGCGCGGGCAAGACGATGCTCGCGGAGCGGCTGCCGGGGGTCCTGCCGCCGCTCGACGACCGGTCGGCGGTGGAGGTGACCGCTGTTCACTCGGTGGCCGGGGTGCTTCCGGTCGGCACCGGCCTGGTGCGCCGGGCTCCGTACCAGGCGCCGCACCACACCGCCACCGTGGCCGCGCTGGTCGGCGGCGGCACCGGGCTGGCCCGCCCGGGCGCGATCTCGCTCGCTCACCACGGCGTGCTCTTCCTGGACGAGAGCCCGGAGTTCTCACCGCGCGCCCTGGACGCGCTGCGCCAGCCGGTGGAACGCGGCGAGGTGCTGCTGGCCCGCACCGGCGGTGCCGTCCGATACCCGGCCCAGGTCCAGCTCGTCCTGGCCGCTAACCCGTGTCCCTGTGCCTCCGCGGCCGGCGACCGCGCCTGCACCTGCACGCCCGGCGCGCGCCGCCGGTACCTCGGGCGCATCTCCGGCCCGCTGCTCGACCGCATCGACCTGCGCGTCACGCTGCTGCCGGTGGCGTCGGCCGCGCTGTACGCGACGCACGACCAGCCCGACTCCACCGCCGTCGTCGCCCAGCGGGCGCGGGAGGCCCGCACCGCCGCGGTCGAGCGTTGGAGCGAGCTCGGGTGGTCGTCGAACGCCACCGTGCCCGGCTCCACGCTCCGCGCCCGGGAGTGGCGGTTGCCCCGGCCGGTGACCGCGGCGGCGGCCCGCGCCATCGACACCGGCGAACTCTCCGCCCGCGGCTTCGACCGCGTGCTGCGCATCGCCTGGACGCTGGCCGACCTGGCCGGTCGGGCGGCGCCCGACCACGGCGACGTCAACGAGGCCCTGGAGCTGCGCCGCGGGCTGGTGACGGCATGAGCGACCGGGCCGAGGGGATCGCCGTCGAGCGGCTCGCCTGGGTGGCGCTGGGGCGTCTGTTCGAGCCCGGTCGGCGCACGGTGCTGGCGGCGGCCGCCGGGGGTGCGCGGGCCCTGCTGGAAGGTGCGCTCGCCGGTGCGCCCGGCGCGGTGAACCGGGGCATCCGCCAGCGGCTGGCCGGCGTCGACCCGTGGGCCCGCGCGGAGGCCGACCTCACCGCGGCCGCGCGGGCCGGAGCGCGCGCCGTGACCCCCGTCGACGCCGAGTGGCCGGGCGAGGCGTTCGCCGGGCTCGCGCCGCTGGCCGAGGCCGAACGGATCGACGTGGCCCCGCCGCCGTGCCTCTGGCTCCGCGGGTCGTTGGCGCTACCGCAGACGGCCAGCCACGCCGTCGCGATCGTCGGTGCGCGTGCGGCCACGTCCTACGGCAAGCACGTGGCCGGTGAGATCGGCTACGGGCTGGCCGAACGCGGGTGGGTGGTGGTCTCCGGCGGCGCCTTCGGCATCGACGGCGCGGCCCACCGCGGGGCGCTCGCCGGCGGCGGGCCGACGATCGCGGTGCTGGCCGGCGGCGTCGACGTGCCGTACCCGCTCGCCCACGCCGGGCTGCTCGACCGCGTCGCCGAGGAGGGGTTGCTGATCAGCGAGGTCCCGCTGGGCGAGTCGCCGCAACGACACCGCTTCCTCTCCCGCAACCGCCTGATCGCGGCGCTCGGCGCGGGCCTGGTGGTGGTGGAGGCCGGGGCGCGGTCCGGCACCAGCGTCACGGCCGAGCGCGCGCACCAGCTCGACCGTCCGCTGCTGGCCGTACCCGGCCCGGTGACGTCCGCCCTCTCGGTGGGCACCCACCGGCTCATCCGCGACTTCGGCGCGACGCTCGCGACCAGCGCCGAGGACGTCCTCGAGACGATCGGCCCGATCGGCGTGGGTATCGGGGGCGGTCAGGACCCAGCCGAGTGGGACGCGTCGCTGCCGAGCGGCGCCGGTGGCGGACGTCCGGGCCGGGAAGCACTGCCGCCCCCGCTCCGCCTGGTGCTGGAAGCCGTACCGGCCGGCCGCGTGGTCACCGTGGAGGACGTCGCGCTAGCGGCCCGCCTGCCACCGACCGAGGTCCGACGAGCACTGCCCGACCTGCGATTGCGCGGGTACGTCCGGGCAGTGGACGGCGGCTACCGCCTGACCGAGGCCGGTCTGGGCCCGCCCACGTTCGCCGAACCCCACCGCCCGGCCGACGGCCCCGAGTCACCCGACCCCGTGCCGCCGCCCGGCGCCGGGTGACCGCCGGAGCGAACCGCCCGGGAGGCCTCCGCTCGCGGCGTCGGAGGCTCCGTCCGCGCGGACTGCGGTGTGGGGAAAGCCGGGGCGGAGGTGCGGCGGGGCGGCTTGCTCCGAGGAACGCGAGCGGGCACGGTCGGGACGTGGCTCGATCCCGACCGCGGGTAGCGGCACTGCGCGCCGCTCTCCCGCCCGCCCTGGCGGAGACGGTCGATGCCTTCGAGGCCTATCTGGAGCACGAGCGGAGCCACCCGCCGACGACCCTGCGGGCCTATGTGGCCGACGCGGTGCTCCTCCTCGACCATCTGACCCGCTCGGGCCACGACCGGTTCGACGCACTCGACCTCTCGTTACTTCGGAGCTGGCTGGCCCGCCAACGCAGCACCGGCGCCGCACCCCGCACGCTGGCCCGTCGCGCGGCCGCCGCCAGGGCACTCACCGCCTGGGCCCAACGGACCGGCCGCCGAGCCGACGACCCCGGCCGCGACCTGGCCAGCCCGAAACTCCCGGCCCACCTGCCCCGAGTACTGGACGTAGCCCAAGCCGCCGCCCTCCTGAACGGAACCACCGCCGCTCTCCAGGACAGCGCTACCCGGGCGGACTCCGCTGCCGTCCTGGACGGAACCACCCCCGCGGACACGGCCGCCCTCCCGGACCGCAGCGCCCCGGCGGGCACGGCGGCGCTCGTGGACCCCACCGCCCTTGCGGGCGCTGCCACGGTCGTGGACCCCACCGGCCCGACGGGCACCACCGCCCTCGTGGACCCCACCGGCTCTGCGGGCACCGCCGCACTCGTGGACCCCACCGGCCCTGCGGGCACCGCCGCACTCGTGGACCCCACCGCCACCGCGGAAGCCGCGGCCCCGTCCGAGCCCGATCCCCGGGCGGGCGCCGCGCTGGCACGAGACCTGGCCGTCCTGGAGTTGCTCTACGCCACCGGCGTTCGGGTCAGCGAACTCTGCGGACTGGACGTGGACGACATCGACCACGAACGTCGACTGCTCCGCGTGGTCGGCAAGGGCAACCGCGAACGCACCGTTCCGTACGGCGTCCCGGCCGAACGAGCGATCAAAGCCTGGCTCGATCACGGCCGACCGGTACTCGCCACCCCCCGCAGCGGCCCGGCCCTGCTCCTCGGAGTCCGCGGCGGACGCCTGGATCCCCGCACGGCACGCCAGATCGTCCACGACCGCCTCCGCGACGTACCCGGCGCCCCCGACCTCGGCCCGCACGGCCTCCGGCACACCGCAGCCACCCACCTCCTCGCCGGCGGCGCCGACCTCCGCACCGTCCAGGAGCTCCTCGGCCACGCCACCCTCGCGACCACCCAGATCTACACGCACGTCACCGTCGACCGTCTCCGCTCCGCCTATCGCCAGGCCCACCCCCGCGCCTGAAGCCGGCCTCCACGAGCCGGGTGTCAGGTTCTCCACGAGCCGGGTGTCAGGTTTCCCGCGAGCCGGATGCCAGGCTCTCCACGAGCCGGGTGCCAGGTTGTCCGCGAGCGGAGTGCCAGTTTTTCCGCGAGCGAGTGCCAGGTTTTCCGCGAGCGGAGCGCCAACTACGGCAGGGAGCGGAGTGACAGCCTCCCTAGGAGTCCAACTGGAGCCTCCAGGAGCGAGTTGCAGCCTTCCCTGGAGGGAGTACCAGCCCTGGGCGAGCGAGTGTGAGCCCACCGCGTGTGAGATCCGGCTGCAGTGTGCGAGGTCTGGCTGGTGTGAGCGAGACGCTGGCCGTATGGCGAGATCGTGCTTGTGCGGGTGCAGTTGTGTGAGCAGTACTCGCTGGTGCGAGCGGGGGTTCCGAGCCTTGGAGCCTTTCCTTAGGAGGACTCCGCTAATGCGGTGTCGATACCGGGAAGTGATCGTGCACCCGGCATCGGCGAACACCGTCCGGCTCTACGGGCACGAGGCGATTCACGCAGCCGGCCCCCGTGAGTGAGGACCGCCTGCCGCGACACGGGGCCCGCGAACGTGACACAAAGCCAGCACGGACCTACTGCGTGATCGAGGGCCAGTGGGAGTGCGGGCCAGTGGGAGTGCGGGCCAGTGGGAGTGCGGGCCAGTGGGAGTGCGGGCCAGTGGGAGTGCGGGCCAGTGGGAGTGCGGGCCAGTGGGAGTGCGGGGGACTGGTGCGTGAAGGGGCCTGGTACGTGAAGGGGCCTGATGACCTGAGACAGGGTCGGTTGGTGTGAGAGGTGGGCTGGGCCTGGGTCGGTGGTGATCGGGGGGCGGATTAGCGTGGGGGCGTGGCCAGTGACTTCGTGCTGTTGAGCGATCCGGTGATCGCGGCGATCGAGACCTCCGAGTGCGGCGAACCCGCGGTCGACGCCGCCGGGTTGCGCATCGACCGTCGCGAAGCCCGGTACAACCCGCTGCTGCACTTCGTCCGGTCCGGACTGCACGAGCGGCTGCTGAGTGCCGAGGAGAGCCTCCCGTCCGGTGTGCACCTGCTGCTGGTCGAGGGCTACCGGCCGCCCGCGGTGCAGCTGCAGCAGTTCACGGCCTACGTCGACGTTCTCCGGGAGCGGAATCCCGGCTGGGCGGCCGAGCGACTCCGCCGGGAGGCTTCCCGGTTCATCTCGCCTCCTGAGGTGGCCCCGCACTGCACCGGGGGCGCGATCGATCTGACGCTGTGTGCGGACGATGGTGTCGAGCTCGACATGGGCACCGAGGTGAACGCGAGCCCGGTCGCCAGCGCGAACCGTTGTTACACGGCCGCGCTCGACATCCCGGCCGAGGCGGCGGCGAACCGGCGCCTGCTCGTGGCGACGTTGACCCGGGCCGGGCTGGTGAACTACCCGACCGAGTGGTGGCATTGGTCGTTCGGTGAGCGCTACTGGGCCTACAGCACCGGCGCCGAGGCCCGGTACGCCCCGCTGAGTACCGACCAGGTCGTCACGGGCTGACATCCGCCTCGGTCGGCTGGGGCCTTGCCTCGTTCCGCCGACCACTCCGGCGGCGCTTCTGCCGCACCTGTGTCGACAGCGTTGCCGGTGCCGGCCGCGGCGCACCTACCTCGGCGGGAGCGGTCGCGTCGGTTCGGGCTATCGGTCGGGAGCGGGGTAGAGGCGTACCGCGGTGGGGCGGAGGAGGGTGAGAGGGTCGACGTACTGGTCGGACACGATCAGGCCCCAGTGCAGGCAGGTTTCGGTCGGGCAGCCCGGGTGGCGTCCTTCCAGCTGGCCCAGTGGGGTGCCGGGAACCACCCGGTCGCCGGTCCGCACGGAGGCGCGGACCGGCTCGTACGTGGTCCGGCGGTCGGCGTCGTGCGTGATGCTGACGACACCCCGGCCGCCCACTGGACCGGCGAACCGGACCACGCCGTCAGCGGCGGCCCGCACGAGCGTTCCGGGGCTGCCGGCCAGGTCGACGCCGCGGTGGCCAGGCCCGTAGGGGCCCGCTGGCGGGTCGAACGGTCGGACCACCCGCACCGGGCCGTCCAGCGGCCAGCGCCGGCTGAGCTCGACCGTAGGTGCGGCCACCACTGCCGCTGGGCGCAACCCGGGGGCCAGCCGCACTGATGGTGGGTGCTGCTCCGCTGGTGGATGGCGGCCGGAGGAGGACCACTCGGTCGCTGTGGAGGGTCGGGTCACTCCGGGGGCGGGCAGGGCGGCGGCCAGGAGCAGGCACCCGACCAGGAACGCCCAGGGGAGGCCACCATGCGGGCGGACGCCTGCTGGCTCGGCGTCGATCTGGAGAAGCATGAAGGTAAGGGTGGACGCCCGCGCCCGCCATCGCTAGCTGCCATTGGCAGCTTGTGGATAACCCGGTTCAGCGGGCCCAGGCGCCGGGCTGTCCGGCGGAGCCGGGCATGCGGCGCGGAGCCGGTTCGACGACCGGGCCGCCGTCGCGGAGCCGCTCGAGGCGACGTACGGCCTCGTGGAGCACGTCGTCCTGCTTGCAGAACGCGAAGCGCACCAGGGACGCGCCGGGGACCACGTCGTGGGCTTCCTGGTCGTAGAACACGCCGACCGGAACCGCCACCACGCCGGCTCGTTCGGGGAGCGCACGGCAGAACGCGAGTCCGTCGACGCCGCCGAGCGGGGCCGCGTCGGCGGTGACGAAGTACGTGCCGGCGGGGATGTGGACATCGAAACCGGCGGCGACCAGACCCTGGCAGAGTAGGTCCCGCTTGGCGCGGAGGTCGGCGGCGAGCGCGGAGAAGTAGTCGCGGGGGAGGGAGAGCGCGGTGGCCACGGCGGGTTGGAACGGGGCGGCGTTGGTGAAGGTGAGGAACTGCTTCACCCGCGCGACGGCGGCGACCAGATCGGGCGAGGCGCAGATCCAGCCGACCTTCCATCCGGTGGCGCTGAACGTCTTGCCGGCGGAGGAGATCGTCACCGTGCGGTCACGCATGCCCGGCAGCGTGGCCAGCGGCACGTGCTCACCGTGGAAGACGATGTGCTCGTAGACCTCGTCAGTGACCGCGATCAAGTCGTGCTCCACGCACAGGCGCGCGACTTCGGTGAGCTCCTCGCGGTCGAACACCGCGCCGGTGGGGTTGTGCGGCGAGTTGATCAGGATGACGCGGGTGCGCGGCGTGATCGATGCGGCGAGCGCGGCGGTGTCGAGGCGGTAGTCCGGCGGGCGGAGGGTCACCGGGCGGCGGACGGCGCCGGCCAGCGCGATGACGGCGGCGTAGGAGTCGTAGTACGGCTCGACGCAGAGCACCTCGTCGCCCGGCTCGCAGAGGCCGAGGAGGGTGGCGGCGATCGCCTCGGTGGCGCCGGCGGTGACCAGCACTTCGGTGTCGGGGTTGTAGTCCAGGCCGTACCAGTCGCCCTGGTGGCGGGCGATCGCGCTGCGCAGGTCCGGGGTTCCGGAGCCCGGGGCGTACTGGTTCTGACCGGACTGGATCGCCTTGACCGCCGCGCGCAGCATCGCTCCGGGGCCGTCGGTGTCGGGGAAGCCCTGGCCGAGGTTGATCGCGCCGGTGCGGACGGCGAGCGACGTCATTTCGGTGAAGATCGTGGTGCCGAAGCCGCGCATGCGTGCAATGCCGCGACGAGTCTCCTGCGAGCGGGAAGCCTCACTGTGCGACCTGAGTTCGGAACCAGCGTTGCCGGCAGGGGTCATGACCCCAGACCATAGGCGCTGTCTTTCCTGTTCAGCACATCGGGCGCCGTTTTTGGCCCACCATATCTTGACTTAAGGTCTGCCTAAAGCAGGAATCGACGCTCGTGAATGGAATTAATCGGGCGAAACGTATGGGGGGTTCGCGGTGGGCCTTAACGGGGAGGTCGGGTCGGTCATCGGGTTGTGGGGGTTACCTCGGTAACGTCTGCTAAGGCGCGGATCGCGGGACGCGTCGCAGCGGGAGGAGCTCCGATGGTCGAGAACCCGTCGTTGGCGGATGAGTCGGATCGGGGGGCTTCCCGAGGGTCGGGGTCGGCGGCCCGGGGGGCTGGTGCGACCGGTGGTTCGAGGGGTGGGGACTCCGGTTCGGCGGGCTTGGGGCCTTCTGCTGGGACTGATGCTTCCTCTGTGACTGATGCTCCCGCTGGGGCTGGTTCTTCTGGTGGGTCGGATGAGGGTGCTTCGCGGGCTGAAGTAGAGGACGGGAAAGCGGCGGGGCGGGGGGCACGGGCGCGGACGTCGGCTGTGTCGGCTCGGCCTGCGCGGCGAGGGGTGAGTACGGCGGCGGAGCCGCGGAAGGCGGCGCGGAAACCCTCGCCTGCACGGCCTCGGGCCGGGGGTGCTCAGCCGGCGGCGTCGGTCGAGGCTTCGGAGGTGTCGACGGACGAGGCGCCCGTCGTTCCTCCGGCGCGGAGTCCACGTGCGGCGCGGAGTTCGTCGTCGGGATCGTCTGCGGGTGCGGGCGTGGGGGGTATGTCGGAGGGACGGGTTGGCTCGGACGGGCGCCGTTCCGCGGAGGCGCGGGTCTCCTCGGAGGGGCAGGCGTCGTCGGAAGGGTCGGTTGCTCCGGTTGCTCCGGGAGGTCGGGGTGGCTCGAGTGCTTCGGGCGGTCGGGGTGGCTCGGTTGCTCCGGGGGGTCGGGGTGGCTCGGGGAGTGGGGGAGCCTCGGGGGTGAAGGGCTCGGTCGGTGAGGGCGCCGATGACGATGTATCGGGGACGGATGCTGGTGCAGCGAGCAGTGTGGTGGAGCATCCCGCTGCGTTGGAGTTGATCCAGGCTTATCGAACGTTGGCGGTGCCCAAGGCGATCGCGGCGAGGACGAAGTCGGCGCCTGGTGCGCCTGCGGGTGCTCCCGCGTCCAGGTCGACCGGAGGTGGCGCGCGGGTTGGGGATGATTCGGCTGCGCCGAGTTCTGCGGCGATGACGACTGCGACGAGTGCGTCTTCGGCCCCAGCGTCTCCGGCCACGGCTCATCCAGTTCCGGCTTCGGCTGTGGCGACGCCTGCTCCTGCTGCGGTGCCTTCGGCTCCGGATGCTCCGGCTGCGGCGAGTGCGGCTTCGGGGCCTGCTCCGGCAGATGAGGCCCCGGCGGTATCTGCATCGGTGGCTGCTGGGGAGCGGCGGGCTGGGGGTGGCTCGGGGGCGGGCCCGGGTGAATCTGCTGTTTCGGCGGTGGACGCTGCTGCATCGCAGTCCTCGGGTGATGCGGCTTTGAGGGCTGGAGCGGACTCGACCTCGGCGAGTGGACGTGCGGTCGAGGAGTTGGCCAGCGGGGGAGAAGACCCGGGGGAAGCGACGACTGTTTCGTTGGCGCCGATCCGCGTGGGGGAGGGCCCGGCCGACGAGGCGGTCGAGCGGGGGGCGTCCTGGGACGGAGTGGGGTCGTGGGCTTCCTCGGGTACGGAGAACGCCTCGTCGGGCGGAGCGCGGTCGCACTGGCCGGAGACCGAGTCGGTGCTGGTTCGGCTGGGGCTGGTCGACAAGGACGGGCGGGTACTAGAGGCTTCGGAGTCGGTCGAGCCGGTTGGTGCGGACGACGAGCGGGGTGGGGCGTTTCCGATCGGGTCGGTGCCGCATCCGATCACGATCGCTGAGCCGGTTCCGACGTTTGATGCGCTGGTTGCTCGGACGCGGGCTCGGGTCAAGTCGAGTGATGACACGCAGCGGATGTCGCCGCCCGGACCGCTCGGGCCTGGTCCGGAGGCGGCTGACAATGCGACGCCGGCGCCCTCGTTCGGTGCGCGGTTGGCGTCGATGCTTCCGTCTCGGGAGGCGGTGCGGCGGTTGTGGCCTGCGCGGCCGGTCGGCTGGAGGTCGGAGCGGGGTCGGGCGGACGACGCGACCTCGGGCGGCGGTCCTGGGTCGGATCCGGCGGGTGGTTCCGAATTCGCTTCGACACCGTCGGCGGTGCCGACTGTCGATGGGACCGAACTGGCCCGGACGGAATCCGACGCGGTGCGCGCCGGTATCACCAGCGCCGGAACGCCAGGGCCCGGTGCCGTGGGTTCTCGCTCCATCGGTCACCAGAGTGGCGCCGGTTTCCCCGGAGACGCCGGCTACCAGGGTGACGCCGGGTTGCCCGGAGATACCGGCTACCGAAGCGACGCCGGGTTGCCCGGAGATACCGGCTACCGAAGTGACGCCGGGTTGCCCGGAACCGCCGGGGCCGCTGCGGCGGACTCTGGTGCTGCGGACTTCAGTGCGGCGGACTCTGGTGCGGCGGACTCTGGTGCATCCGGATTTGGTGTGGCCGGGAGTCCGAAAGAGGGGAGTGCCTCCGTGCAGCGCGACTTCGCGGGCGCGATCACCGGGTCCTCCACGGGAGGGCCAGTTCCGCTCGAGGTCGCTGCGGCCCGTCCCTACCCGGCCGGGTCCGCGCCCGCCCCGATCGACCCCACGTCCCGTCCTGCTGTCACGTCGAAGAAGGCCACGCGTGCGCCGCGACGTCGGCCGACTCCGGCGCAGTGGCGGTCGGGGGCACGGATCGCGCTCGTGCTCGTGGTGTTGTTGGCGACCGCGGTGCCGGCTGCGGTCGTGAGTTGGCGTTCGGCGTTGGCGGTCGTTCCGGATGCGGGCGGGGCACTCGGCGGAGGCCTGGGTGTGATCGGGCTGATCCTGCTGGCTGTCGGGGTGCTCAAGGGTGCGCGGGCGGGCTCGATCGCTGGGAGTACCCAATCGCTTCCTGCTCTCCTCGCCCGCCCCGGCGCGCTTTCCGTGACCCTCGGAATCGCCGTTCTTCTCTGCGCAGCCATCGCCGTCGGCTGACCCGCCGAGAGCCTCGCGCCCCGAAGCTCCTCGCGTTCCTCGCACTCCGCCCCGGAGCGCGAGGGACGCCTGGAGCGCGAGGGACGCCCGGAGCGCGAGGGACGCCCGGAGCGCGAGGGACGCCCGGAGCACCAGATCCGGCCAACCGCCGCGTGCGCCCAAGCGCCCTGAGTGCCGAACCGCCCTGAGTGCCGAACCGCCCCGCGCCCCGAAGCGGCCCCGAGTGCCGAACCGTTCCGAGCGCCAAAGGCCCCCGAGCGCGGAACCGCCTTGTGCGCCCAGCCCCCGTGCGCCCTAGCCCCCGTGCATCGAGGCCCTCGAGCACGGAACCGCCTTGTGCGCCCAGCCCCCCGTGCGCCCTAGCCCCCAAGCACCGAAGCCCCCGAGCACAGAACCGCCCCGAGCTAAAACGCCCCCCAACCGCCAAAGCCCCGACCCCACCAAACACCTCTGAGCCGCGCCGACGACCGGGTTCGGCGTTCCGGGCCCACTCCGCGTAGACTTCTGGACGGCGACCCGCATCAGCGGGTCGACTTCGCGTGCCCACCGCGCTTCGTGTCCCTCCGCTCCGGCGGCAGGGCCACCTTCCCGCTCCGGCGGAGAGGCGACGAACGCGCGGCGGTCTCCTCGGTCCCCTGCTGGGGGCCATCGACCGTGGGGCACCAGGGCGCCGGGTCTGCCGCAGCGCAGCACACCGGAGCGACAACCGAGGAAACCGCGGTGCGCCGAACACGCGCGCCGCCCGAAAAACGGAAGGACGCGCCACACTCATGGCCGTCGTCGGAATGCGCCAGCTCCTCGAGAGCGGCGTGCACTTCGGGCACCAGACCCGACGTTGGAACCCGAAGATGAAGCGCTTCATCCTGACGGAGCGCAACGGGATCTACATCATCGACCTGCAGCAGACGCTCACGTACATCGACAACGCGTACGAGTTCGTCAAGCAGACGGTCGCGCACGGCGGAACGATCCTGTTCATCGGCACCAAGAAGCAGGCCCAGGAGGCCATCGCCGAGCAGGCCCGCCGGGTCGGCATGCCGTACGTGAACCAGCGCTGGCTGGGTGGCATGCTCACGAACTTCCAGACCGTGTACAAGCGCCTGCAGCGCCTCAAGGAGCTCGAGATCATCGAGCAGACCGGTGGCGACAACGTGCTCACGAAGAAGGAAGCCCTCGTTCTCAAGCGCGAGAAGGACAAGCTCGAGCGCACGCTCGGCGGTCTTCGCGACATGCAGAAGGTGCCTTCCGCGGTGTGGATCGTCGACACCAAGAAGGAGCACATCGCGGTCGACGAGTCGCGCAAGCTGCACATCCCGATCGTCGCGATCCTCGACACCAACTGCGACCCGGACGAGGTCGACTACAAGATCCCGGGCAACGACGACGCGATCCGTAGCGCCGCTCTGCTCACCCGGGTCGTCGCCGACGCCGTCGCCGAGGGTCTGATCGCCCGCGCCGGTGGCAGCAAGGCCGACACGAAGCCGGACGCCCCGGCCGCGAACGAGCCGCTGCCCGAGTGGGAGCGCGAGCTGCTCGAGTCGAAGACCGAGGAGCCCGCCGCGGCCACCGAGGCCCCGGCCGCTGACGCCCCGGCCGCTGACGCCCCGGCCGCCGAGTCGGCCCCGGCCAGCACCGAGCCGGCCCCGGTCGCCGCCGAGGCCGCTCCGGTCGCCGCCGAGCCGGCCCCGGCCAGCACCGAGTCCTGATCACGCCCGGATCCGGGCGGGCCACCCGCCCGGATCCGAGCGTCGGCTCCAGGCGGCCACCCGCCGGGAGGAAGCTCCAAACGGTCCACCACCGGGAAACCATCCAGGTCACCGACCGGGAAACCATCCAGGTCAGCGACCGGGAAACCATCCAGGTCACCGACCCGGAGAACATCCAGGTCACCGGCCGGGGAAACCACCCCGAGGAAACCATCCCGGCGCTGAACCGCCCGGACCCGAGCGAACACCCCAGGCCCAACGCCGGGCCACAGACTACGGATCTGAGAGAACGGACAATGGCGAACATTTCCGCCGCCGACGTGAAGAAGCTCCGCGACCTGACGGGCGCGGGCATGATGGACGCCAAGAAGGCGCTCACCGAGGCTGAGGGCGACTTCGACAAGGCCGTCGAGGTGCTGCGCATCAAGGGCGCGGCCAAGGCCGCCAAGCGTGGTGGCGAGCGCACCGCGGCGAACGGCCTCATCGCCGCCGCCGAAGGCGCGATCATCGAGCTCAACTCCGAGACGGACTTCGTCGCCAAGAACGACGAGTTCCAGAGCCTGGCCGCCGACATCGTGGCGCACGCCGCCGCGGCGAAGGTGGGCGACCTGGACGCGCTGCTCGCCGAGAAGCTCAAGGACGGCAAGACCGTCGCCGAGAACATCGAGGCCGCCTCGGTCAAGATCGGCGAGAAGCTGGAGCTGCGCCGGGTGGCGCTGCTCGACGGCCAGGTCGCCACCTACATGCACCGCAAGGACCCGTCGCTGCCGCCGCAGGTCGGCGTGCTCGTCGAGTTCGCCGGCGGAGACGTCGAGGTCGCCCGCGGTGCCGCGATGCAGGTCGCCGCGATGCGCCCGCAGTACGTCACCCGCGACGAGGTCCCCGGCGACATCGTCGAGAACGAGCGTCGTATCGCCGAGGCCACCGCCCGCGAAGAGGGCAAGCCGGAGCAGGCGCTCCCGAAGATCGTCGAGGGCCGGGTGAACGGCTTCTTCAAGGAGAACGTGCTGCTCGAGCAGTCCTCGGTGCAGGACAGCAAGAAGACGGTGAAGGCCCAGCTCGACGGCGCCGGTGTCACGGTGAGCCGGTTCGTCCGGTTCGAGGTCGGACAGGCCTGACGAGGCCGGCCCACCGGGCCGGCTCGCGTGTCCAGACGACGCACGAAAGCCGCCGGTGGCGTACCGCCACCGGCGGCTTTCGCATGATCACCTAGGAGAGCAGCGATGACCCTGCAGACCAGCCCCGCCCCGGACACGAAGACCGCCGGCCGCGACCGTCCCTGGTCACGGGTGATGCTCAAACTCTCCGGTGAGGTGTTCGGCGGCGGCCAGTTCGGCGTCGACCCCGACGTCGTGCAAGCGATCGCCGTCCAGATCGCCGACGTCGTCCGGCAGGGCCTGCAGGTCGCGGTCGTCGTCGGCGGCGGCAACTACTTCCGCGGCGCTGAGTTGCAGCAGCGCGGCATGGACCGGGCGCGCTCGGACTACATGGGCATGCTGGGCACCGTGATGAACTGCCTCGCGCTCCAGGACTTCCTGGAGAAGCAGGGCATCGACACCCGCGTCCAGACCGCCATCAACATGGCCCAGGTCGCCGAGCCCTACATCCCGCGGCGCGCGATGCGTCACCTGGAGAAGGGCCGCGTCGTCATTTTCGGCGCCGGCGCGGGCATGCCGTACTTCACCACCGACACCGTCGCCGCCCAGCGCGCGCTGGAGATCGGCGCGGACGTGCTGCTCAAGGCCACTCAGGTCGACGGCGTCTACGACGACGACCCGAAGAAGAACCCGGCGGCCGTCCGATTCGACCGGATCAGCTACACCGAGGTGCTCACCCGCGGCCTCGGGGTCGCCGACGCCGCCGCGATTAGTCTGTGCATGGAGAACGACCTGCCGCTGGTCGTCTTCGACCTGCTCGTCCCCGGCAACATCACGCGCGCGGTGCGCGGTGACCGGATTGGAACGTTGGTGACCACGGAGCCGGTCACCACGACTTCCGCGGACTGAAATAATCTTCACGCCGGCAAGAGACCGAGCCCAGGAGGCGACACCCGTGATCGACGAAACTCTCTTCGAAGCCGAGGAGAAGATGGAGAAAGCCGTCGAGGTCGCCAAGGAGGACTTCGGCTCGGTGCGTACCGGCCGGGCGGCTCCGGCGATGTTCGGCAAGATCTTCGTCGACTACTACGGCGCGATGACGCCGCTGCCCCAGCTGGCCTCCATCACGATCCCGGAGGCGCGGATGGCGGTCATCAAGCCGTACGACGGCTCCCAGCTGGGTACGCTCGAGCGCGCGATCCGCGACTCCGACCTCGGCGTCAACCCGAGCAACGACGGCTCGATCATCCGCGTCATCTTCCCCCAGCTCACCGAGGAGCGTCGGCGCGACCTGGTGAAGGTGGCCCGCTCCAAGGGTGAGGACGCCAAGGTCTCGATCCGCAACATCCGGCGGCGGGCCAAGGAAGCGCTGGACAAGATCGGCAAGGACGGCGAGGCCGGCGAGGACGACGTGCGTCGCGCCGAGAAGGAGCTCGACGACACCACCGGCAAGTACGTCCACCAGGTCGACGAGCTGATGAAGCACAAGGAAGCCGAGCTCCTCGAGGTCTGACGGTCCGAATAGCCCTCCCGGCGCCGCCGGGAGGGCCTGACAGGCATGAGTGAGGTCCCTTCCGTGGATGCGCCGGCGGCACCCAGCGGTTCTCCCGGCCCCGCCGTCCCGAAGAACGACGACGGGAACGCGGTGCCGGTCGGGCCACCCCTGGGGGCAGCAGTGTCGACGGCCGCCCGGGCGAGCCGCGCCGGGCGCAACCTGCCGGCGGCGATCGGCGTCGGGGTGGGGCTCGCCGCGCTCGTTCTCGTGACGCTGTTCACGTCGAAGATCGCGTTCGCCGCCGTGATCGCGGCCGCGATGGGCGTCGGCATCTGGGAGCTGGTGCGGGCGATCCGCCCGGTCGAGGCGCGCCCGCCGATGATCCCGCTGGTCGTCGGCGGCGTCGGCACGATCGTCATCACGTACGTCAGCGGCCCGGAAGCGCTCCTGCTCGGGTTGTTGCTGACGGTCGTCGCGGTGGTGATCTGGCGTATCCCCGACGGGCCGGTCGGCTTCCAGCGTGACGTCACCGCCGCGGTGCTGGTGGCCACCTACGTGCCGTTCCTGGGCGGCTTCGCGGTGCTGCTCGAGGTCGCCGACGACGGCGTGATGCGGATCATCGCGTTCATCGCGACCGTGGCCTGCAGCGACATCGGCGGCTACGCGGCCGGGGTGCTGGCCGGCCGGCACCCGATGGCCCCGACGGTGAGCCCGAAGAAGTCCTGGGAGGGTATGGCCGGTTCGCTCCTCGCGTGCGCGATCGGCGGCGCCGCGTTCCTGGAGCTGGGCTTCGACAACGGAGCGTGGTGGGAGGGCGTGATCTACGGCCTCGCGATCGCGATCGCGGCGACGCTCGGCGACCTCACCGAATCGATGATCAAACGTGACCTCGGGGTCAAGGACATGAGTTCGCTGCTGCCCGGGCACGGCGGACTGATGGATCGGCTCGACTCGCTGCTGTTCGCGGCACCGGTCGCGTACCTGCTGTTGACGGCGTTCGCACCACCGGCATGACGTCGAGAAATGGTGCGAACAAATCACCTCGGGTGTTCGTCCGATCACTCAGTGCAGTAGATCGGTGGAATATCACTGTGAGAGACGTCTTCGTGGCGGACGCCTCTGTCCGAGACCGGCCGCAGGCCCGCTGCGGCGTGTGACAATGAGCAAGCGATGACGACGACACTCCCTCTGGTGCTTGACGCGCCCCGCCGGACCGCCCCGCCCCGCCATCTGGCGGATCTCGATCCAGCGGAGCGTCGCGAAGCCGTGTCCGCCCTCGGTCGTCCCGCCTTCCGGGCCAAGCAGCTCTCGACCCACTATTTCGGGCGGCTGACGACGGATCCCGGCGCGATGACCGACCTGCCGGCCGCCGACCGCGATGCGCTCGCCGAAGCGTTCCTGCCGACCCTGCTGACCTCGGTCCGCTCGGTCACCACGGACGACGGCGAGACCCGGAAATGGCTCTGGCGCACGTTCGACGGCTCTCTGGTCGAGAGCGTGTTGATGCGCTACCCCGATCGGGCGACGGTCTGCATCTCCAGTCAGGCCGGCTGCGGAATGGCGTGCCCGTTCTGCGCCACCGGTCAAGGTGGCCTCAAGCGGAACCTCTCGACCGCCGAGATCGTCGAGCAGGTGATGGTTGCGGCACGAGAGATGGCGAAGACGCAGGACCGGTTGTCCAACGTCGTCTTCATGGGCATGGGTGAGCCGCTCGCTAATTACAAGCGAGTGCTCTCGGCGTTCCGCCGGATCACCGATGCTGCACCGGACGGACTGGGTCTCTCCCAACGTTCGGTCACCATTTCCACCGTTGGTCTCGTACCTGCGATCAACCGGTTGACAGCCGAGGGCATTAACGCCACTCTCGCGGTGTCCCTGCACGCGCCTGACGACGAACTACGAGACACGTTGGTGCCGGTGAACTCCCGATGGAAGGTCGCTGAGGTGCTCGGGGCCGCATGGGAATACGCCGAGCGAACCGGGCGACGCGTTTCCATCGAGTACGCCATGATCAAGGACGTGAACGACCAGCCGTGGCGAGCAGACCTGTTGGGTCGGCTGCTGGCCAAAAGGCTTGCGCACGTGAACCTGATACCGCTCAACCCCACTCCGGGCAGTGATTGGGACGCCAGCCCGAAGGCAGTGGAGCGGGAGTTCGTGCACCGGTTGCGGGCCGCTGGCGTCCCGACGACGGTCCGGGACACACGCGGTCGAGAGATCGACGGCGCATGCGGCCAGCTCGCGGCAGCGGAGGTATGAGGACAATGGCTCAGGGCGACAGGTTTCGCCGGAAGGCACTGAAGCGGGGCTACAAGGTCGACGAGGTCGACGAGTTCCTCGACCGGGCCGAGGCGACGCTGGCGCGGCGACCCATTGGTGATCCGCTCACCGCAGCGGACATCCGCGACGTCGTGTTCCGCACCCGCTTCGGCGGCTACGACGAGTGGCAGGTCGACCTGCACCTCGACCGGCTCGAGAAGGAGCTCGACGAGCTGGCCTCGGGCCTGCCGCCGCGTGGCTCCAACGGCTTCCGCGCGCTGGAGGCCGGTCCCTCGGCCTACCAGGACCGCGAAGAGGTGCCGTCCTACGGCGCGATGGGGTCGCCGGGCGTGCAGCCCGAGCCGGCCACCTACGGCGGCGGTTTCCGCAACGAGCCGTCGGGCACCTACGGGCGTCCGGGCTTCCGTGAGGAACCCGGCGTATACGGCCGGGAGGAGCCGTCCTACGGCGGCCAGGCCCCCTACCGGGACGAGCCCGACTACCGCGAGCAGCCGGGCGTCTACGGCGGCGGTGGCGGTTACCGCGAGGAGCCGTCGTACGGCGGTGGCTACCGCGGCCCCGGTGAGGCCCCGACGATCCACCAGCCCGGCCCGATGCGTGAGGCCGCGCAGATGCGCGAGCCCAACGAGTACCGGGGCGCGCCGGTCAGCGGCGGCGGCTGGAACGAACCGAACGACCCGTACCGCGACGACCGGTACCGCGACAACGCCGCGTACCCGGAGCAGACGCCCTACGGCGGCGCCCCCGGCGGCGAGCGGTACCGCGAGGAGCCCTCGTACGGCGGTGGCTACCGCGGCGGCAACGACCGCTACGACAACGCGCCGCCCTACGTCGAGCAGCCGTCGTACGCGGAGGGCGCGCAATACGCCGACCAGGCCGCCTACGCCGACCGCAACAACGGCCGGTTCCAGGAGGGCCCGTCGTACGCGGAGCAGGCTCCCTACGCCGACCAGTCGCAGTACCTGGACCAGACGGCCTACGCCGAGATCCCGCCGTACGGGTCGGCCGGCGGGTACCGCGAAGGTCCCTCGTACGCCGAGGGCGCGCAGTACCGCGAGGGTCCGTCCTACTCCGAGAGCCAGCCCTACTCCGGCGGCCCCTACGGGGGCGGTGGCCCGCGGCCGCGCAACGGCGGCGGGTACCCGGAGCCGTACCAGGAGCAGCCGTCCTACGGTGACGTGCCGGCCCGCGAGTTCGCCGGGGGCTACCGCGGCGGCAACACGGGCGAGTACCGCACCGCCGGCCGCGGCGGCTACCCGGAGCCCGAGGGCACCGGTCCGCACCCGGTCGTGTCCGGTGTGCCGGTCTCCGGGTCGGTCCCGCCGCCCCGGGGCGGTCGCCAGTTCGGCCAGGAGTCCGGCTTCCGGGAGCTCCCGGCCGGTCGGGGCGGCGCCGAGCCGGAGTACGCGGGCCGGTACGGCAAGGAGATGACGATGGAGATGGGCGCCGTTCCGGGTCTCGTCTCCCCGTTCACCAACGAGGACAAGGCCGTCGTCGCGGAGCTCCGGTCGAGCTTCCGGCCGCGTCGCTTCGGCTCCGGGTACGACCCCGGTCAGGTCGAGCGGCTGTTCGACGCCATCCAGGCGATGATGGAGGGCCGCAGCGGCGGCCAGGTCTCCGACAGCGACCTGATGCCCGGCCAGTTCGGCCTGGTCCAGGGTGGGTACTTCGAGGACGACGTCGACGAGGCGCTGCGCCAGGTCCGCGGTCTCTACGGCCGCCGCGTCGGCTGAGCCCAGAACACGAAGAAGGCCCCGGGGGATTTTCCCCCGGGGCCTTCTTCGTGCGAAAACTCAGCGCTTGACGCCGTAGCGACGCTGAACGGCGTCCCAGCCGAGCATCACCAGGATGATCGCGGCGCCGACGAACAGGAACAGGTCCTCGACGTGACCCTCGTGATTGCCGACGGCCATCACCACCAGCGAGAGGGCCGACACGACGGCCAGCCCACGCCAGAGCTTCGGGTGACCCTCCCTGAGCTGGTCAGGTGCGACTACCGGCTCGTCCTCGGCCACGGTTTCCTCCTCGTCCGGCCTCGTTGAGCCGCATTCTTCCACACGCTGTAGAACTTAGATCCGCGACCACGCCTCGGTGAGAACCGAGCGCAGGATCTGCTCCATCTCGTCGAAGTGCGACTGGTCGGCGATCAGCGGCGGCGACAGCTGGATCACCGGGTCACCCCGGTCGTCGGCCCGGCAGTACAGGCCGGCGTCGAACAGCGCCTTGGAGAGGAAACCACGCAGCAGGCGCTCGCTCTCGTCGGTGTCGAACGTCTCCTTGGTGGCCTTGTCCTTGACCATCTCGATGCCGTAGAAGAAGCCGTTCCCGCGCACGTCACCGACGATCGGCAGGTCGTACAGCTTCTCCAGGGTCGCCCGGAACGCGTCCTCGTTCGCGAGCACGTGGTTGTTGAGGCCCTCACGCTCGAACAGGTCGAGGTTGGCCAGGCCGACGCGCGCCGACACCGGGTGCCCGCCGAACGTGTAGCCGTGCGGGAAGTAGTTGGCGCCCTCCAGGAAAGGCTCCATCAGGCGGTCGGAGAAGATCGCCGCGCCGATCGGCGAGTAGCCGGACGTCATGCCCTTCGCGCAGGTGATGATGTCCGGCACGTAGTCGAACTTGTCGCAGGCGAACATCGTGCCGAGCCGGCCGAACGCGCAGATCACCTCGTCGGAGACGAGCAGCACGTCGTGCCGGTCGCAGATCTCGCGCAGCCGCTGGAAGTAACCGGGCGGCGGCGGGAAGCACCCGCCGGAGTTCTGCACGGGCTCGACGAACACCGCGGCGACGGTGTCGGGGCCCTCCATCACGATCGCCTGCTCGATCTGGTCGGCGGCCCAGCGCCCGAACGCCTCGAGGTCGTCCCCGTGCTCGGGGGCGCGGTAGAAGTTCGTGTTCGGAGCCTTGAACGCCCCGGGCACCAGCGGCTCGAAGTACTTCTTGGCGTCGGGGATGCCGGTGATCGACAGCGCGCCCTGCGGGGTGCCGTGGTAGGCGATCGAACGGCTGATGACCTTGTGCTTTAACGGCTTGCCGGTCAGCTTGAAGTACTGCTTCGCGGCCTTCCACGCGGTCTCGACGGCCTCGCCGCCTCCGGTCGTGAAGAACACCCGGTTCAGGTCGCCCGGGGCGTAGTGCGCCAGCCGCTCGGCCAGCTCGATGGCGGCCGGGTGCGCGTGCCCCCAGAGCGGGAAGAACGCGAGCTCCTGCGCCTGCTTGTAGGCCGCCTCGGCCAGTTCGACGCGGCCGTGGCCGGCCTGCACGACGAACAGACCCGCGAGCCCGTCGAGGTACTTCTTGCCGTTGGTGTCGTAGATGTACATGCCGTCGCCGCGGGCGATCGTCGGGACGGGCTCGTCCCGGTACGTCGACATCCGCGTGAAGTGCATCCACAGGTGGTCGTACGCGGTTCGGGAGAGTTTGTCGTTCCCGCCTGCCCCGGCGGTCTCGATCGGGGTGGTGGTCATCTGGTCCCCCAGGAATAGGTCTGCTTCACCAGGCGCAGGTACATGAAGATCTCGGTGCTCCGCACACCCGGTACCTGCCGGATCAGCTCATTGACGACGCGCAGCAAGTGGTCGTCGTCCTCGGCGACCACCTCGAGCAGGACGTCGTACGAACCGGCGGTCAGTACGACGTAATCGATCTCGTCCAACTTGCCGAGACGCTCGGCCACCTCGCGCAGGTCGCCCTCGGCGCGTACCCCGACCATCGCCTGACGCCGGAACCCCAGCATCAACGGGTCGGTGACCGCGACGATCTGCATGACCCCGGCCTCGAGGAGGCGCTGGATCCGCTGGCGAACGGCGGCTTCGGATAGCCCGACGTCCTTCGCGATCGCCGCGTAGGAACGTCGGCCGTCCCTCTGGAGCTGCTCGATGATCCGCTTCGCGATGTCGTCCAGGACGACGGGCGGGCCGGCGGAGCGGCTGGAGGAGGTGGGCTGCACCTGCCCATGGTTGCTGAGACCTACCACCTGGGGCAAGTGATTCCGTTGAGTTTCCGCCTTCTTCTTGCGGATTCCGTTACGGATGCAATGAGATAGGAGGTGCTTCGCGGACAAGTCAGCTCAAGGTGACATTACGGAGAGACGATGACGCTGCACAACTTCGTCGGTGGCAAGCAGACGGCTGCCGGCGACGGACGGACGACGGACGTGGTGGACCCGAGCACGGGCGAGGTGTACACGAGCGCCCCGCTCTCCGGTGCCGCGGATGTGGACACCGCCGTCAAGACCGCCCGGGTCGCGTTCGAGTCGTGGCGCGACTCGACGCCCAGCGAACGGCAGAAGGCACTGCTGAAGATCGCCGACGCGATCGAGGCGCGCGCCGACGAACTGGTGAAGGTCGAGTCGGAGAACACCGGCAAGCCGCTCCAGCTGACGACCGAGGAAGAAATTCCGCCGATGGTCGACCAGATCCGCTTCTTCGCCGGGGCGGCCCGGGTGCTGGAGGGCAAGTCGGCCGGCGAGTACATGGCCGGGCACACCTCGTTCATCCGGCGCGAGCCGGTCGGGGTCTGCGGGCAGGTGGCGCCGTGGAACTACCCGATGATGATGGCGGTGTGGAAGTTCGCGCCGGCGATCGCGGCGGGCAACACCGTGGTGCTCAAGCCGTCGGACACCACGCCGGCGTCGACGCTGCTGCTGGCCGAGATCGCGGCCGAGTTCCTGCCCGAGGGCGTGTTCAACGTGATCACCGGCGACCGCGACACCGGTCGCGCGCTGGTCGAGCACGAGGACGTCGACATGGTCTCGATCACCGGCTCGGTCCGCGCCGGCATGGAGGTCGCGGGGAGTGCCGCGAAGGATCTCAAGCGCGTGCACCTCGAGCTCGGCGGCAAGGCGCCGGTGATCGTGTTCGACGACGCGGACATCGAGGCCGCGGCGGAGGCGATCGCGGTCGCCGGGTACTTCAACGCCGGGCAGGACTGCACCGCGGCGACCCGGGTGCTGGTGGCCCCGCACCTGCACAACGACTTCGTGGCGGCGCTGGCCGAGCAGGCGCGCGGCACGGTCACGGGGGCTCCGGACAACGCCGACGCGCTCTACGGGCCGGTGAACTCCGCCGCTCAGCTGGAGAAGGTCACTGGGTTCATCGACCGGCTGCCCGACCACGCTTCCCTCGACGCCGGTGGCGCGCGCGTCGGCGACCGGGGCTTCTTCTACGCCCCCACGGTCGTTTCGGGCCTGAACCAGAACGACGAGATCGTCCAGAACGAGGTGTTCGGGCCGGTCATCACCGTGCAGAAGTTCTCCGACGAGGCCGAGGCGCTGCGCTGGGCCAACGGGGTCAAGTACGGGCTGGCGTCGTCGGTGTGGACGAAGGACCACGGCCGGGCGATGCGGATGGCCAAGAAGCTCGACTTCGGGTGCGTGTGGATCAACACCCACATCCCGCTCGTCGCCGAGATGCCGCACGGAGGCTTCAAGCACTCCGGCTACGGCAAGGACCTGAGCATGTACGGCCTCGAGGACTACACCCGCGTCAAGCACGTAATGTCGAACATCGAGGGGTAGTGGGCGGCCCGCCCAGAACAACGCCGCCAGGCGAGCACGAACCCTTGAGTATCAGCTATACGCGGCGGATTCGCGCTCGACTGGCAGCGTTGCCCTGGGCGGGCTCCAGGTCAGTACACAACGGCGGCTTTGCCGCCTCAACCGCCTAACAAGCCCTGCATGAACGACGCTCGGCGAGCCGGTGTGCCGGTGCGGGCTTCGACCTTGTCGGCGGTGGTCATGGCCCAGAGGCCGCCGCTCATGCCTAGCCAGCGGAGCGGCTCCGGTTCCCACTGCGGGGAGCGGTGGCCTACCCAGGGCAGGCGGGTCAGCTCGGTGTCCCGCTTCAGCACCAGGTCGGTGAGCGTCCGCCCGGCGAGGTTCGTCGTCGCGACGCCGTCACCGACGTACCCGCCGGCCCACCCCACGCCGGTGGAGCGATCGAGCCCCACCGACGCGTGCCAGTCGCGCGGCACGCCCAGCGGCCCGCCCCAGGTGTGCGTGATCGCGGCCCCGGAGGCGCCCGGGAACATCTCCAGCAGCGTCCGGTGCAGGGCGGCGAACACCGCCTGGTCGCGTTCGGCCTCGTCACGCAGCTTCGACCCGTACGGGTACGGCGCACCCCTCCCGCCCAGCGCGATCCGGTCGTCGGCGGTGCGCTGCGCGTAGATGATCAGGTGCCGGCCGTCGGTGAGCGTCTCCCGCGACCGCCAGCCGACGCTCTCGAAGAACCAGGCCGGCAGCGGCTCGGTGGCGATCATCAGCGAGTACAGCGGCGCCACCGCCCGCCGGTGGCCCGGCAGCGACGGGGTGTACCCCTCGGTCGCCCGGATCACGACGTCGGCCGTGACGGTTCCGGCGTCCGTCACCGCGCGCCCGGGCTCCAGGCGGGTCACCCGGGTTCCCTCGAACAGCTCGACGCCGCGCGCCGTGACCAGCTCGGCCAGCCCCCGGGCCAGCTTCGCCGGGTGGATCGCCGCGCAGTGCGGCGTGTAGAGCGCGCCGCGGACGTCGGTCGCGACCCCGACCCGGGCCCGCGCCTCGTCGGCGTTCAGCCAGCGGTAGTCGGCGTCCCCGAAGCCCCACTGCCGCTCGTCCTCGAGTTCCGCGCGCAGCCGCGCCTCCTGGGCCGCTCCGGCCGCGAGCGTCAGCGTGCCGCCCTTGGCCCAGTCGATGTCCAGGTTCTCGGCCACCGCGACCCGGCCCACCTCGTCGACGGTGTCGAACAACGCGCGGCGCAGCGCGATCGCCGCGTCCCGGCCGTGGTCCCCGGCGACCCGGGCGGTGGAGGCCGGGAAGAGCGCCGAGCACCAGCCGCCGTTGCGCCCGGAGGCACCGAATCCGGCGAACTCGGCCTCGAGCACCGCGATGCGCAGCGAGGGATCGGCGGCGGCGAGATAGTAGGCGGTCCACAGGCCGGTGAAGCCGGCCCCGACGATCGCGACGTCGACGGCCAGGTCGCCCGACAACCCGGCCCGGCGGTCCGCCGGCCCGGGCGTCCGCCCGTCGAGCCAGAGGCTGAGAGCTGATTCGGCCATGCGGATACCCCTAAAACGGACCTACGAGAACCCCGGTTACCAAGACGTTTCCGAGGTTCCACAACGGATTCATCATCTGAGACCGTATTGTTTCACGGATTCCTTGCCCGATTACGGCCGTGCCTGTCATTCTCAGGCCCATCCGACCGATTCCAGGGCCTGGATCGGTTGTAATCTCGCGGCGCGAGAAGAGGACGGTCTACGGGTGCACCAGTACATCGCCGGGCAACGGGCACGCGGTTCGAGCGGAACCCCCTACGACGTGATCGACCCCGCCACGGGGGAGGCCGTCGAGTCGGTGGAGCTCGCGAACTCCGACGACGTCGATCGGGCCGTCGCGGCGGCCGGGGCGGCGTTCGAGGAGTGGTCGCGGGCCACGCCCGGCGAGCGCTCGGCCGTGCTCACGAAGCTGGCCGCGCTGCTCGACGCCGAGGCCGCCGACCTCGCCGAGCTCGAGAGCAGGCAGACCGGCAAGCCGATCCGGCTCTCGACCGAGTTCGACGTGCCGGGCACGGTCGACAACACCGCGTTCTTCGCCGGCGCCGCCCGTGAACTGGCCGGGAAGGCCGCCGCCGAGTACTCGCCCGACCACACGTCGATGGTGCGCCGGGAGCCGATCGGCGTCGTCGGCTCGATCGCACCGTGGAACTACCCGCTGCAGATGGCGGCCTGGAAGATCCTGCCCGCCATCGCCGCCGGCAACACGATCGTCCTCAAGCCGGCCGAGAACACGCCGCTGACGTCGCTGCGCCTCGCGGAACTGGCCACCGAGGCGGGTGCACCGGCGGGGGTCGTCAACGTGATCACGGGGGTCGGACGGGAAGCGGGCGAGGCGCTCATCTCCCACACGGACGTGAGCATGGTGTCGTTCACCGGTTCCTCGGCGGTCGGCCGCCGGGTCATGGAGCTGGCGAGCCAGGGCCCCAAGCGCATCCACCTCGAGCTCGGCGGCAAGGCTCCGTTCGTCGTACTCGACGACGCCGACCTCGAGGCCGCCGCGCACGGTGCCGTGGCCGGCGCCCTGATCAACACCGGCCAGGACTGCACCGCGGCCACCCGCGCGTACGTCCACCGCTCCCGCTTCGCCGAGTTCGTCGACCGGGTCGCCGAGCTGATGGCCGGGGTCCGGCTGGGCGCGCCGCTCGACCCGGCGACCGACCAGGGCCCGCTCATCCACCGCGCCCAGCAGGAGCGGGTGGCGGGCTTCGTCGACCGGGCCCGCGGTTACGGCGCGCGCGTGGTCGTCGGCGGCGAGATCCCGAAGACCGACGAACTGATCAGAGGTTCGTACTATGCGCCGACGCTGATCGTCGATGTCGGGCAAGACTCGGAGATAGTTCAGAAGGAGATTTTCGGTCCGGTTCTGGTCGCCGTGCCGTTCGGGGGTGGTTCGGCCCACCAGGGTGGAGACGACTCCGACCTGGACGAGGCGATCGCGCTGGCCAACGACACGCCCTACGGTCTGGCCGCTTCGGTCTGGACCCGGGACGTGCACCGTGCCCTGCATGCGACCCGCACGATCCGCTCCGGCTGCGTCTGGGTCAACGACCACATCCCGATCATCAGCGAAATGCCACACGGCGGCGTCAAAGCCTCGGGCTTCGGTAAGGACATGTCGACGTACTCGTTCGAGGAATACACCGCCGTCAAGCACGTCATGTACGACCTGACGGCGAAGGCCGCCAAACCGTGGCACCGGACAGTGTTCCGGGATGCGTAATTTTCCGACCCGCTGGCCACAGCCGCCTCGTTAGCGGCAGCATTAACCCGGCACACTCAACTAATCACGGTCCGCTACCGGCGGTCCGCCGAAGTATCTGAAGGAGCAGCTCCGATGACGGATGTCGACCCGGACGTAATGCGGTCGCTGCGCCAGCTGCTGTCGCGTCGGTCGGTGCTCCGTAGCGCCGGTGCGGCCGGCTTACTGGCTGCAAGCGGACCGCTGCTCGCGGCGTGCGGCACGAAGGGTGCCCAGAAGACCGAGGCCGACCAGGCCGCCGCCTCCGACCTGTCCGACAAGGACAAGATCGTCAACTTCTCCAACTGGCCGCTGTACATCGACGTGGCGGAGAACGACGAGAAGGTCCACCCGACCCTCGACGGGTTCACCCAGCAGACCGGCATCAAGGTCAACTACGTCGAGGACATCAACGACAACGACCAGTTCTTCGGGAAGGTCCGCGCCGACCTCGCGGCCGGCAACGACATCAAGCGCGACGTCATGGTGCTCACCGACTGGATGGCCGCCCGGCTCATCCGGCTCAAGTGGGTCCAGAAGATGGACGCGGCGAACGTCCCGAACAAGAAGAACATCCAGCCCTCGCTCACCGAGGTGGAGTTCGACTCCGCGCGCGAGTACTCGCTGCCCTGGGCCGGCGTCATGGCCGGTATCGCCTACAACAGCGACGTCACCGGCAAGGTCGACAACGTGACCGACCTGCTCACCCGGTCGGACCTCAAGGGCAAGGTCACCGCGCTGACCGAGATGCGCGACACGATGGGGCTGATCCTGCTGGAGAACGGGGCCGACCCGGCGTCGGTCACCGAGGCGCAGTTCGACGAGGCGCTGGCGACGCTGGAGGCGGCCGTGAAGAGCGGCCAGATCCGCCGCTTCACCGGCAACGACTACACCCAGGACCTGGCGGCCGGGAACGTCGCGGCCTGCATCGCGTGGTCCGGGGACATCGTCCAGCTCCAGAACGACAACCCGAAGATCCAGTTCGTGACGCCGGAAGCCGGCGCGACCCGCGCGAACGACAACATGATGATCCCGAACAAGGCGGCTCACAAGAAGAACGCCGAGCTGCTGATGAACTACTACTACGACCCCAAGGTCGCGGCCGAGCTCACGGCGTACGTCAACTACATCTGCCCGGTCGTCGGCGCGAAGGAGATCGTCGCCAAGACCGATCCCCAGCTGGCGAAGAACGAGCTGATCTTCCCGACCGAAGCCACCCTGTCCAAGCTGCACACGTTCAAGGCGTTGGACGACGCCACCGAGCGTTCGTTCGCGGACAAGTTCGCGAAGGTCATCGGCGCGTGACCGCGCCGGGGACGGGGCGGGACCTCCGGCTGCTCGAGGTCTCGAAGCGCTTCGGGCCGATGACGGCCGTCGACAACCTGTCGCTGACGATCCCGGAGGGGTCGTTCTTCGCGCTGCTCGGCCCGTCGGGCTGCGGGAAGACGACCACGCTGCGGATGATCGGCGGGCTCGAGGAGCCCACCGAGGGCCGGATCCTGCTGGGCCAGGACGACATCACGACGAAGAAGCCGTACCAGCGGCCGGTCAACACGGTGTTCCAGAGCTACGCGCTCTTCCCGCACCTGACGATCTTCGAGAACGTCGCGTTCGGCCTGCGCCGGCGACGCCAGTCCGACGTCCGGAACAAGGTCAGCGAGGCGCTGGCGATGGTGGAGCTGGGCGACCTGGCCCAGCGCAAGCCGACCCAGCTCTCCGGTGGCCAGCAGCAGCGCGTCGCGCTGGCCCGCGCGCTCGTCAACCGCCCGCAGGTGCTGCTGCTCGACGAGCCGCTCGGAGCGCTCGACCTCAAATTGCGTCGCCAGATGCAGCTCGAGCTCAAGCAGATCCAGACCGGCGTCCGGTCGACGTTCGTGCACGTCACGCACGACCAGGAAGAGGCCATGTCGATGGCCGACACGATCGCGGTCATGAACCAGGGCCGGGTCGAGCAGCTCGGCGGCCCGGTCGAGCTCTACGAGACCCCGGCCACGGTCTTCGTCGCCAACTTCCTCGGCCAGTCCAACCTGCTCGCCGGGAACGTCACCGGCCGGTCGGGCGGGGACCTGCTGCTCGACGTCTCCGGATACCGGGTGGCGCTGCCGGCGAACCGGTCGGCGTCCAACGCGAACCGGCTCTACGTCGGCGTCCGCCCGGAGAAGCTGCACCTGAGCCCCAACGGCGCTCCGGTGCCCGACCGGCACAACCGCATCGACGTCCAGGTCGTCGACTCCAGCTTCATCGGCGTCAGCACCCAGTACCAGGTGCGCACCCGCTGGGGGCAGACGCTCTCGGTCTTCGCGCAGAACCTCACCTCCGACCTCGGCCCCCGGCCGGGCCACGAGGTGCAGATCCACTGGGATCCGGCGTCCGCGTTCGGCCTGGACGGCAGCCAGGACATCCACGCCGGCCAGATCATCGACCCCGAGCTGGGCGGCGTGCCCGCCGGGTCGGTGTCATGAACGCACGGAAGTCGACGGCGTACCTGCTGGTGCTGCCGGGGCTGCTCTGGCTGGCCGTGTTCTTCGTCATCCCGACGATCACGCTGATCAGCCAATCGCTCCAGGAGGGCTCGCTCGAGCTCGGCTACTCGCTGACCTGGAACTTCGGCATCTACGGCCAGGTCATCAGCGACTACGCGCCCCAGTTCCTGCGCTCGCTCGTCTACGCCGGGCTGGCGACGGTCGCCGCGCTGATCATCGCGTACCCGCTGGCGTACACGATCGCGTTCAAGGCCGGGCGCTGGCGCAACGTGCTGCTGATCCTCGTCGTCGCGCCGTTCTTCACCAGCTTCCTGGTGCGGACGCTGGCCTGGAAGATCATCCTGGCCGACGAGGGCTGGGTCGCCGACGTGCTGCGCGCGGTCGGCCTGCTGTCGTTCACCGACGACCGTCTGCTGGCGACGCCGATCGCCGTCGTCTGCGGTCTCACCTACAACTTCCTGCCGTTCATGACGCTGCCGCTCTACACGAGCCTGGAGCGCCTCGACGGCCGGTTGCTCGAAGCGGCCGGTGACCTGTACGCGAACGCGTTCACGACGTTCCGCAAGGTGACGTTCCCGCTGTCGCTCCCGGGCGTGGTCGGGGGGACGCTGCTGACGTTCATCCCGGCGGCCGGCGACTACGTCAACGTGGAGTTCCTCGGCACTCCGCAGACGTCGATGATCGGCAACGTCGTCCAGAGCAAGTTCCTGGTCTCGCTGGACTATCCGGGCGCGGCCGCGCTCTCGGTGATCCTGATGGTCGTGATCATCTCGATGGTGCTCGTCTACGTGCGCCGGGCCGGGACGGAGGAACTGGTCTGATGGCGACCCTCACGCAGAACCGGGGCGGCCACCGCGCCGCACCGCCGCGCTCCCCGCTCTCGGCCGCGCTGACCTGGGTGCGCGAGCACCTGGTGACGTTCGCCGGGCTCGCCGCGCTGGGCTACCTCCTGCTCCCCGTCGTGGTCGTGTTCATCTTCTCGTTCAACAAGCCGGTCGGGCGCTTCAACTTCGCCTGGCACGAGTTCTCGCTGGACGCGTGGACCGACGTCTGCGGCATCGGCGGCATGTGCGACAGCCTCTGGCTGTCGATCCGGCTGGGTCTCCTGGCGACGCTGGGCGCCACCGTGCTCGGCACCCTGCTGGCGTTCGCGCTGGTGCGTCACCGCTTCCGCGGACGTCAGCCGACGAACCTGCTGGTGTTCCTCCCGATGGCCACGCCCGAGGTGGTCATGGGCTCCTCGCTGCTCGCGCTGTTCGTGCAGGGCGGTCTCGACCGCGGGTTCACCACGCTGTTCATCTCGCACGTGCTCTTCTGCATGAGCTTCGTCGTCGTCACCGTGAAAGCGCGGTTGCAGGGCATGGATCCGCGGCTGGAACAGGCCGCGGCCGACCTCTACGCCACGCCGTACCAGGTGTTCCGGCGGGTGACGTTGCCGCTGGTGCTGCCGGGCATCGTCGCGGCGGCGCTGCTGTCGTTCTCGCTCAGCTTCGACGACTTCATCGTCACGAACTTCAACTCGGGCAACCTCGTGACGTTCCCGATGTTCGTCTTCGGAGCCAACCAGCGCGGGGTGCCGCCGCAGATCAACGTGATCGGCTCGATCATGTTCTTCCTGGCGCTGTTCCTGGTGCTGGCCGCGCAGTACCGCACGCGGATCAAGCTGCGCCGGTCCTGACCCTTCGCCGAACGCCGGTCGCCTCGTTCCCTTCGGGAGGTGACCGGCGTTCGCTGAGGAGAGGGGAGAGACGCTTGGGACGCAGCGGACTTAACGCGGCCAACCGATCCGTCAGATTCCGGCCCCAAAGGGTGGACGGCGGCGGCGAATGCGTTCTCAATGAATGGGGAAATGTGTCATGGTCCGCGTGATCGGAGCGCGAAGGGGAGGGGTAGTGCATTACCACCGGCCACTCGTGCAGGAAGACGTCGAAACTGCACACCGGCTGCTGACGATGCACCAGCCTTCTGCGCCCGACGCCCACGATCGGTCCTACTGCGCCAGCGCGACCCACTACACACCCGCGCTGTGGCCGTGCGCCCGCCACCGCTGGGCCGTGGCCGTCCTGGCCGCCGACGAGCGCGGCGAGATCGAGACGCCGCCGGAAGACTAGTGGCCCTCGGCGCCGGAGTCGCCGCGCTTGGCGCGCACCCGCACCCAGGGGATCGCGAACCACAGCACGGCCAGGAACACCAGCGCGACGGCGCCGCCGACCATCGCCGTCTCCTTGCTGAACATCACGTCGAGGATGACGGTCAGCGCACCGCCGAGCGCGACCGACAGGAACGCCAAGCCGATCAGCGCGAACACGTTCGCGGTGCGGACGACCTCACCTTTCATCGCGCGCCGGAACACCAGACGGTGATAGCCGACCGGAGCGATGAGGAAGCCGCTCGAGAGTAACGCGCAGCCGAGCGCACCGATGTAGACGGAGCGGCCGAACGCGTCCACCTCGGAGAAACGCTGCTGGAACACCAGCGTGAGTAAGAACGCGAACAGGATCTGCACGCCGGTCTGCGCGACACGCAGTTCCTGCAGCAGTTCGTTCAAGTTGCGGTCGAGCCGCTGGGCCTCGGACTCTTCGCGCGGAGGGTCACCCAGAGCCCGGTCGGTGAGCGAATCGGCGGTCATGTCAGCGACACTGCCCGCTCACCGGAAATTCAATCGTCGAGGTCGATCCGGTACTCCAACTCGCCCCGGTCACCAGGCACGACGATGTCCACCGCGGCCTCGACCGGCCGGTCGCCCGCGAACATCGTGCGGGTGACCGTGAGCATCGGCGTGCCGACCGCGACCGCGAGCGAACGGGTCTCGTCGGGCAGCGGCATCCGGGCGCGGACCAGCTCGCGCACCGACGTGACCCGCACGTCGATGCCGGCCAGGGCGGCGATCGTGCCGCCGGCCCACGGTTCGCGCTGCGGATCGGCCACCGGCGTACCCGCGACCAGCTCCGCCGGGATGTAGGACGTGCTCAGCTGCTGCGGCAGGCTGCCGTCGAGGAAGAGGATCCGCCGCTCCAGCACCGGCGTGCCGACGGGGACGTCGAGCAGGCCGGCGACCTGGGCGGTGGCCGGGATCTCCTGGTGGGTGACCTCGGAGCGGTACTCGCCCGGCTCCGGAGACGTCAGCGCCGCCCGGTACCGCTCCGACGAGATCGTGCGGATCGGGAGCGACTCGCGGACGAACGTGCCGCGGCCGTGGTGGGTGACCACCAGACCCTCCTCGCGGAGCATCACCATCGCCAGCCGCACGGTGTTACGGGCGACGCCGTAGCGCTGCATCAACGTGGCCTCGGAGGG
This sequence comes from Cryptosporangium arvum DSM 44712, assembly GCF_000585375.1. Classification (NCBI taxonomy): domain Bacteria; kingdom Bacillati; phylum Actinomycetota; class Actinomycetes; order Cryptosporangiales; family Cryptosporangiaceae; genus Cryptosporangium; species Cryptosporangium arvum. The sequence goes on along the minus strand of NZ_KK073874.1, from coordinate 7,187,825 downwards.
GATCGCCGCTCCCCGGCCCGTACTCGCCGCTGTTGATGTTCGCGCGCAGCTGGTCGGCCAGCTGACGGTAGACGGCCCGGTCCCCGTGCGGATCGATCATGCGGCGGACGCTATAGGGAGTCGTTTCTACGACATCTCGTCGACACGTAGGTACGACCTGTCGTATGATCGTCGGCATGGAAAGCGGAGGCTTCGTCCTGCCAGAGAACCCGGACGCCGAACAGATCGAGACCGCGCAGCTCTTCCGCGAGCTGCACCGACCCGACCACCGAGGTGAATGCCCGTACCTGACCTGCGCGGTGGGCCCGTCGGCGCCACCGTGGCCCTGCAAACGCTGGCGCTGGGCCATCGAGGTCCTCAACCGGGCCGGCGAGCCGACAACCGGCCCCGAGGATCCCTCCGTGCGCTCGGCGATAGCCGTCTGACCCGCCTTCGTGCGCGATCCATTGGGCGAATGGGTGCGGGTCGGCTCAGACAGGCGCATTGCGGCGTCCGTCGTTGATGATCAGGGGCAACAGCGTGCGAGCAGCCGGATCCGGAAGCCGACCGTCGCGGCTCGGCCGTGATCGCGCGCCAGAGATGCCGCGCGACCGTAGTGATGGCGGCATCGCCACGACGCCCGGACCATGGTCTCCACCCGGCCGCTGATCGGCTGCGTAGCTCGGCGGCGGCATTTCACTACCCCGGCCACCGCACGGCTCAGCGCCTTCGACTTCCTCCCGAGCGCGCGGACAGGGCTTCAGAAGCAGCTGAGCCGCAACGGAACTTCGGTAGCTCTCGCGCCTCGCGGTCCGCGGGGTGGTCCGATCCGCCCGGGCGATTCCGCCTGGAACATCCGCTCACAGCGAACATCCACCCCCGCGGGAATGACCGCAACGCTGTAAGCATTGAGTCGGGTGCACTCAACTTCCGACTGCTATGAGGTACGGCGATGGATCGATCCCCCGGCGGGCCGCGCGGGCCCGTCACCACTCTCACCCTGCCGGTGCTCCCGCTGGCCGACGCAGTCGTGCTTCCCGGAATGGTCATCCCGGTCGAGCTCGACAGCGAAGAGCGCGCCGCGATCGACTCGGCGAAGGCCAAGGTCACGAACGAGGACGACGCCCAGCTGCTGATCGTCCCGCGCATCGACGGCAAGTACCACGAGATCGGCGTCCTGGCCACGATCGACCAGGTCGGCCGCCTTCCCAACGGCCGCCCGGCCGCGGTGCTGCGCGCGCAGACCCGCGCCAAGGTCGGCCAGGGGGTCAACGGCCCCGGCGCCGCGCTCTGGGTCGAGGCCACCACGATGCCCGACAAGATCGCCGCGACCGACCAGGAGAAGGTCGACCGGCTCGCGGCCGAGTACCGCGAGGTCGTCCAGGAGATCCTGGGTCACCGCGACGAGGCCACCCAGGGAGCGGGCTGGCAGGTCGTCGAGATGATCCGCCGGATCACCGAGCCGGGCGAGCTGGCCGACGTGGCCGGCTGGGCTCCGTACCTGGAGACCGAGCAGAAGCTGCGGCTGCTCGACACCCCGGAGGTCGTCGAGCGACTCGACAACGTCCTCACCTGGGGCAAGAAGCAGCTCGCCGAGCTGCAGGTCGCGGCCACCATCCGCGACGACGTCCGCGAGTCGATGGAGAAGACCCAGCGCGAGTTCCTGCTGCGCCAGCAGCTGACCGCGATCCGCAAGGAGCTGGGCGAGCTCTCCGGCGACGACGACAACCCCGAGGCGGACCCGCGGGCCCGCGTCGAGGCCGCCGACCTGCCGGAGAAGGTGAAGAAGGCCGCGCTGCGCGAGGTCGACAAGCTGGAGCGCACCGGTGACCAGTCGCCGGAGGCGTCCTGGATCCGCACCTGGCTCGACACGGTCCTCGAACTCCCGTGGAACGACCGTACCGACGACACCACCGACGTCACCCAGGCCCGCGCGGTGCTCGACGAGGACCACGCCGGTCTGGACGACGTCAAGGACCGGATCGTGGAGTACCTGGCGGTGCGCAACCGGCGGGCCGCGCGCGGTCTGGAGATCGTCGGCGGGCGGGGGAGCGGCGCGGTGCTCGCGCTCGTCGGCCCTCCCGGCGTCGGCAAGACCTCGCTCGGCGAGTCGGTCGCCCGGTCGCTCGGGCGCAAGTTCGTCCGGGTGGCGCTCGGCGGCGTCCGCGACGAGGCGGAGATCCGCGGGCACCGGCGCACCTACGTCGGCGCGCAGGCGGGCCGCATCGTGCGGGCGATCAAGGAGGCCGGCGCGATGAACCCGGTCGTCCTGCTCGACGAGGTCGACAAGATCGGGGCCGACTACCGCGGTGACCCCGCGGCGGCGCTGCTCGAGGTGCTCGACCCGGCGCAGAACCACACGTTCCGCGACCACTACCTCGAGGTCGAACTCGACCTGTCCGACGTGCTGTTCCTGGCCACCGCGAACGTCGCCGAGGCGATCCCGGAGGCGCTGATCGACCGGATGGAGGTCGTCCGCCTGGACGGCTACACCGAGGTCGAGAAGGTCGCGATCGCGCGGGACCACCTGTGGAAGCGCCAGCTGGAGCGGGCGGGCCTCGACAGCACCGACGTCACGATCGACGAGGGCGCGCTCAAGCTGATCGCGGGCGACTACACCCACGAGGCCGGCGTCCGGCAGCTCGAGCGTTCCCTCGCCCGGGTGCTCCGGAAGGTCGCGACGAAGCTGGCCGGCGACAACCCGCCGACCACCCCGGTGGACATCACCGAGGACACGCTCACCGACTACCTGGGGCGCCCCCGGTTCACGCCGGAGTCGGCCCAGCGCACCGCGGTTCCCGGCGTGGCGACCGGCCTGGCCGTCACCGGTGCCGGTGGCGACGTCCTCTTCATCGAGGCGAACGCGGCTCCCGGGGGCGACAAGAGCGGCGAGCCCGAGCTGGTGCTCACCGGCCAGCTGGGCGACGTCATGAAGGAGTCGGCGCACATCGCGCTCTCCTACCTGCGCAGCCAGGGCGACCGCTTCGGCGCCGACCCCGAGGACCTGCGTGGGCGCCGGTTGCACGTGCACGTGCCGGCCGGTGCGGTGCCGAAGGACGGCCCGTCCGCGGGTGTCACCATGGTCACCGCGCTCGCGTCGCTGCTCACCGGCCGGATGGTGCGGGCCGAGGTCGGCATGACCGGTGAGGTCTCGCTGACCGGGCGGGTGCTGCCGATCGGTGGCGTCAAGCAGAAGCTGCTCGCCGCGCACCGGGCCGGGCTGACCGAGGTGCTGCTACCGGCGCGCAACGCCGCCGACCTGGACGACGTCCCGGCCAGCGTGCGTGAGGCGCTCACGATCCACCTGATGGAGGACGTGGCGGACGTGGTCGCGCTCGCACTCGAGCCGGCCGCGGGCGAGGCTGCCCGGGCCGCCTGAACAACACGAAGGGCCCCGCGAGGGGCCCTTCGTGCTATCTAACTCAGCGTGAGCCCTGTATAGCTAAAGGCGTGCCGAAAGCGCGACCACTGGGGCTCCCGGGTCCTTTGCGCGGCTTGGGGCGTCCACTCGTGGGCGCCCTACCGCTCTGTGTGCTGCCTTTCGTACCGGTCCAGCTGGCGGTCTCGCTCTACGCGTCGGTCGTTCTCTGGCTGATCTTCACCACGTTGCAGGACCAGGTCGCCGAGATCGGCTACTCGGCCCCGGGCGCGCCGATGACGCTGATCGGGATCACGGTCATCGTGCTGGGCGACGGGGCGCTCGCCGTCCGCCTCTCGGCCGGTGGAGAGCCCGATCCGCTGCTGGCGTTCCTGCTCCACCTCGGCGGGCTCACGACCGTGGTCGTCGGCCTGGTCCGGCTGCACCGGGCGACCAACCTGACGCCGGCCCGGGGTGGGCTGGTCGACCTGACCGTGGTCGGCTTCGGCATCGGCACCAGCGTGGCGACGCTCGTCGGTTCGCGGGTGGTCGTGCTGCCCTCCGGCCCGAGCGCGCTGGCCACCGTCGTGCTGCTCACGGTGATCTCGCTGGCCGGGTGGGTGGCGGTGCTCCGGCTCGTGCTGGTGGCGGACGGGCGGGCCGAGACCGGGCTGCTGGTCGCCGCGATCGGGCTGGTGCTGGTCTCGAGCCTGTTCTGGTGGGGTCCGCTGTTCGAACGCGAGGACCCGGGGTGGGCCCTGACCGTCACGCTGGCCGCCGCCGTCATCACGGCGACCGCGTCGCGCTGGTGGGTGCTGCACGCCGCCGGCGTGCCCGCGCCGCCGGCGGGTGGTTCGAACGCCCGGATCCCGCTGTTCCTGGTCGCGGTCGTGGCCCCACCGATCGCGCTGACGATCTCGGCGCTGACGATCTCGCCGCTGGACCCGTGGCGCAACGTGGTCGTCCCGGTGGCCGGCATGGCGGTGCTCTCGATCGCGCTGCTGCTGCGGGTGCACCTGCAGGCCACCGACGCCCGGGTGCGTGCGCTGCGTGACGCGCTGACCGGGCTGGCGAACCGGGGTGCGCTCACCGATGCGCTGGCGGCGCTCCCGTCGGGGAGCCGGCCCGCGTTGCTCCTGCTCGACCTGGACGGCTTCAAGGCCGTCAACGACGGCTTCGGCCATCCGGCCGGTGACGCCCTGCTCCGGCTCGCCGCCGATCGCCTATCCGCCGCGGTCCGGGCCGACGCCACGGCGGCGGCCACCGACACGGTGGTCGCCCGGCTCGGCGGTGATGAGTTCGCGATCCTGCTGGGCCGGGCCGACCGGGCCGGAACGGTGGCGCTCGGCCGGCGGATCGTCGAGGTCGTGGCGGAGCCCTACCCGGTCGAGGGCCGGGAGCTGTGCGTGACCGCGAGCATCGGGGCCCGGGTGATCGGCGAGGACATGCGCGTCGGGCTGTCCGGCGTCCTGCTGCGCGACGCCGACCTCGCGCTCTACGCCGCGAAGCAGAACGGCAAGAACCAGGTGTCGGTGTTCTCCGCGACGCTGAGCGCGGCGCACGCCGAGCGGGCGGCGCTGGCCGCCGGGCTGCACGAGGCCGTCACCCGCGACGAGTTCGTCCTGCACTACCAGCCGTCGATCGACGTGTTCACCGGCCGCCCGACGGTCGTGGAGGCGCTGATCCGCTGGGCCCCGCCCGGCCGGGAGCCCGTGCCGTCCCGCGAATTCCTCCCGGTGGCCGAGACCGCCGGCCTGAGCGTGCCGATCGGCACCTGGGCGCTGCGGACCGCGTGTGCCGAGGCGCGGCCGTGGTACGAGCGGTACGGCGTCGGCGTCGCGGTGAACGTCTCGGCGCGGCTCATGCTCGACCCGGGGCTTCCCGACCTGGTCCACTCGGTGCTGACCGAGACCGGCCTGCCGGCGCACGCGCTGGTGCTGGAGCTGACCGAGTCGGCGGTGAGCGGGGACACCGCCGCGCTCGCGGCACGCGTCACCGAGCTGCGTGGGACCGGGGTGCGGATCGCCGTCGATGACTTCGGTACCGGGCAGTCGTCGCTCGCTTTGCTGCGTCAGATACCGGTCGACGTGCTGAAACTCGATCCCGCGCTCGGCCGGGCCGGGGAGCTGGACGCCCCGTCCGACCCGCTGGTCGACGCCGCGCTGACCCGCGCGGTCCTGGAGATCTGCCGGACGCTCGGGTTGCGTGCGGTGGCCGAACGGGTCGAGAGCGCCGACCGGGTCGAGTGGCTGCGCGAGTTGGGTTGCCGCCTCATGCAGGGCGACTACTTCACCCCGCCGCTGCCCGCGTCGGCCGTCGAGACGTTCCTGGCCGGCCGTCCCGGCCGCCGCGCGGCGCGCGACACGCCGGAGCTGTTGAGTCAAAGGTCGGAGTAAACCGTCAGGTCGGGTGCTGTGCGTCCGTACAGACAATCGTGCAGACCCAGACTGCGCCGACCGAAGGTCTGGTCGTGCGCACCCGTGCCGGCGTGTCCACGCCGCTGGACGGCGTCGCGCACGCCGCGGAGCAGGCCGTCGCTCGTCGGCGGACGCATTGGCTCGCCGGTTCGGTGGCCGCGCTCGTCGTGCCCTGGCTGTTGCTCGCCGCCCCCGGGCCGCAGTCGCCGCGCTCCTACGTCGCGACCGCGCTGTGCGCGGTGCTCGCCCTCTGGGTGGGGATCGCCGTCCACCGGCCGGCTCCGGTCTGGCCCTGGCTCCTGCTCGGTGCCGGGCTCGCCACCCGGCTGACCGGCCTGGTCATCTACCAGGCGGTGCCGAACGCGGCGGCCCTGCCGGGCGTGCCGATGACGGCCACGCAGGCGTTCCGGATCCTGTCGTTCCCGCTGCTGGTGGCCGGGCTGGTCGGCATCATCGCCCGGGGCGGCGGCTACCGCACCCACCGGGTCGTCGACGGCCTGGCGGTCAGCTACAGCGTGAGCCTGGTGCTCTACCTGCTGTTCGCGGTGCCCTACCTGCGCGGGGAGCCCGACGACGCCCGGTTGAGCGCGTTCGCGTTCGTGCTGGGCGACCTGCTGCTGCTCGTGATGGCCGTGATGGTGTTCACGGTGTCGATCCGGAACACCACTCAGCTGCTCGTCGGCCTGGCGTCGTTGTTCTTCCTGGTCGGTGACCTGCTCCGGAGCGTCACCGGTGGGCAGCCGACCGGGGTCGTGGCGACCGGCGCTCCCGGCGCCATCGTGCTCAGCGGGTACTTGCTGATGGCCGTCGCGGCCTGGCATCCCTCGGTCACCGATCGGCGGCCACCGCTGGACGGACAGCGCCCGACCGGGCGGGCGAAGCTGACGCTGCTCGGCCTCACGGTCTTCGTCTACCCGGTCTACACCGTGCTGGCCTCGGTGAACGAGTGGGAGCTCGACCCGCTCATCGACGTCGGCTACCCGGTGACCGTCACCACGCTGTTCTGTTTCTATCTGGCGATCCGGAGCGCCGGTCAGGCCCGCGAGTCGTTCCGGCGCGAGCAGGAGCAGGCCGCGCAGGCGGCCGCGCTCGGGTCGGCCCTGGCCGAGCAGCAGGCCCTGCAGAGCCAGCTGACCTACCGGGCGCTGCACGACCCGCTGACCGGGCTGGCCAACCGGGCCAAGCTCACCGAGGCCCTCGACCGGGTACTGGCCGACGCCCAGCCGGAGACGGACGGCGACCGGTCGTACGCGCTGCTGCTGATCGACCTCGACGGGTTCAAGGACGTCAACGACACCCACGGGCACCCGGTCGGCGACGAACTGCTGGTCCAGGCGGCGGGCCGGTTCAGCGAAGCGCTGCCCGACGGCGCCCTGCTCGCCCGGCTCGGCGGCGACGAGTTCGCCGTCCTGCTCGGCGACACCGACGAGACGGCGGCGCTGGGGGTCGGACAGCGCCTCACCGACGCGCTCCGCACTCCTTTCCACGTCGCCGCGCACGACCTCTACATGACGACGAGCGTCGGGCTCTACGTCGGCAGCGGCACGGCGACGCCGAGCGACGTGCTGCGTAACGCGGACCTCGCGCTCTACGCGGCCAAGGGGGCCGGCAAGGACCAGGTCGTGCCCTACCGCCAGGAGCTGCGCACCGCGCACCTGGACAAGGTCGAGCTGCTCGCCGGGCTGCGCCGCGCGGTGGCCGGCGGCGAGTTCGTGCTGGAGTACCAGCCGGTCGTCGACCTGGTCACCGAGCGGATCAGCTCGGTGGAGGCGCTGCTGCGCTGGGACATGCCGGGGCAGGGCCGGATGTCGCCGACGGAGTTCGTGCCGGTCGCCGAGGAGAGCGGGCTGATCGTGCCGATCGGCGCCTGGGTGCTGAGCCAGGCGTGCGTCGACGCGGCCGACTGGTACGCCCGGTTCGGCATCTCGGTCGCGGTGAACGTGGCCACCGCCCAGCTGCGCGACCCCGAGTTCGTCTCGACCGTGATCGGCGCGCTCCGCTTCAGCGGGCTGCCGCCGCAGGCGCTCGTCCTGGAGATCACCGAGTCGACGATGATCGCCGCGACCGCCGCCGAGACCGACGCGGTCGTGAAGCGGCTCGAGCAGCTGCGTGCGCGCGGTATCCGGATCGCGATCGACGACTTCGGCACCGGGTACTCGTCGCTGTCGTACCTGCGTCGCCTGCCGGTCGACATCCTGAAGATCGACCGGGCGTTCAGCATGGACGGCCCGGACGGGGCCGACAGCGAGGACACCGCGCTGACCAAGGCGATCCTGCAGCTCTCGCACTCGCTCGGGTTGTCGACGGTGGCCGAGGGGGTGGAGACCAGCGAACGCGCGGACACGCTGCGCGAGCTGCGGTGCGACCGCGCGCAGGGCTTCCTGTACTCCAAGCCGGTGGGCGCGGGAGAACTCGACGGACTACTCGCCGCAGAGAGCCCGGCCGGCCCTTAGCTCGGGTCAGGCCGCGCGGGGCGTGCCTAACGAGCGCGGCGGCGCCAGGTGGGTGGCCACGTGGTTCGCGACCAGGGCGAGCGCGGCGTTCCAGCCGATCGTCACCTCGTTGGTGGCCCAGGACCCCGGGTCGTCGATCCAGCACTTCTGGGGTGGCGCTCCGCTGCGTGCCATGGCGGCCACCGGGTCGTCGAGGCCGCTGTTCGGGCCGCCCACGACCACACCGGGCGGCGCCGGCGGGTAGGCCGGGTCGATCGCCTGGGCGAAGAACCGGTGGTGGGGGCGGGCCACGGCCCGGGCGCCGTACCCGGTGACCTGGCTGAAGCCGGTTGCGTTCCGCCCGAGCAGGTAGTCGAGGCAGGCGAGCTCACCGGCGAAGAAGCGCGCGTCGCCGGTGTGGTCGGCGGCGGCCGCGAGCGTCAGCGCGTGGGCCAGCACACGCGAGTTCGAACCCCAGCAGTACCGCCCGTCGGGCGGCGCGTACGGCGTGGCGTGGCCTTCGGCGGCGATCGTCGTCAACAGCATCTCGGACGCCGTGGCGAGCACCGCCCGCGCGCCGGTCGCCGCCGACGCGGCCGTCCATCCCGGACCGAGCGCGAGCGTCAGCTGCGCCAGCGGCAACACCGAGCGCCAGTCGAAGCCCTCGTGCACCGCGGCCACCGGGTCGAGCCCGGAGTGCAGCATCGCGTACCGGTACTCCTCGGCGCCGGTCAGCGCCGCGAGCTCGGCGGCGGCCCAGTACCGCTCGTCCCGGACGTCGCTGTCGTCGTAGGGTCCGCCGCCGGTGTCGGCGGCCTCCGCGACCGTGGCGTACACGACCGGGTTGTGCGTGGCCGCGTTCCAGGCCCGGTCGGCCGCCGTGCGGCAGCGCGCGGCGAACACCGGGTCGTGGACCTCCCAGACCCGCGCGGCCTGCGCGGCCACCGCGGCCAGCCCGTACGTCGCCGCGGTGGTCGGTATCCGCACCGTGCGGGGCTGCGGGTCCGCGTCGGGGCGCAGCGGCAGGCCGGTCCAGCGGGCGTCGTGCACGGCGGCGAACACCATGCCGGCGTCGGGGTCGCCGGTCGGCAGCTGGGCGGAGAGCAGGAACTCGAGGCCCCAGCGGGCCTCGTCGAGAAGGTTCGGGTCGCCGGAGCGCTCGACCGCGTGCTGCAGCAGCCAGACCGTCACCGCCGTGGTGACCGCGTACTTGCCGTGGTCGCCGGCGTCGTACCAGCCGCCGCGGAGGTCGTGGCCGCGGCAGCCGAACAGCAGGCGGCGACGCGGGCAGTCGGCTCGGTGGCACGCCACCGAGCCGTCGCCGCGGTTCGGGGCGGTGCCGACGTGACCGGCCGGGCGGCCGAACCGCGGGTCGGCGATCGGGGTGCCGCTGCGCTGGAGGTAGAGGAAGCGCGCGGCGTCGCGGGCCAGGTCGCGGTAGCGGTCGGCGGCCCGCGCCCCCAGCGCGAACGGCGCGCTCTGCACCCCGTCCACCACGAGCACCCAGTCCGTGGGGTCCGTGCTCGCCGGTGCGGTGGTGGTGACCGTGTGGACGGTCTCGCCGGCGGCGGGGTCGGGGCCGTGGACGCTCGTCTCGCCGGCCGCCGCGGTGGTTCCGGACGGGTCGCGGAGCTGCCAGCGCAGCGGCGTCGGCGAATCGGAGACCACGGTGGCGCCCAGCGGCCACCCGGCGGGATAGCCGAGCTGATTGACCCGCACCGCGTGTGTGGTCACGTCTCGGCGAGTTCCGCGGATTCGGCGTCGGACCAGTCACCCTCGGACCAGCCCTGGCGGCGGACCTCGTAGCAGGCGATCGCGGCCGCAGTGGCCACGTTCAGCGAACCGACCCGGCCGATCAGCGGCACGTACCCCACCGCGTCGCACTCGGCGAGCCCGGTCGTCGAGATCCCGCGCTCCTCGTGGCCCAGCACGAGGCACACGTCGACGGAGAGGTCGAGGTCGGCGAGCGGCGACGCCGGGTCGGCGAGCTCGACCCCGACGACGCGGTAGCCGTCCTTCTTCGCGGCGCCGATCGCCTCGGTGACGGTCGGGTGCTCCGACCACTGCAGATACCGGTCGGTGCCGAGCGCGGTCTTCGCCGCTTTCGGCGCCCGCGGCGACACCGACGACCCGGCGAGATACAGGTGGTCGACGCCGAACGCGGCCGCCGACCGGGTGATCGACCCGACGTTGTACGGGTTACCGACGTCGTCCAGCAGCAGGGCGAGCCGACTGTCGCTACGCCGGCGCCAGGTGCGGTGGAGGCGCTTGAGCTCGGTGCCCCGGAGCTGATGGATCACTCGTTCCCTCTCACGGCCAGAATTCGGTACCCCTTGCGCGAGGCTAGCCGCTCGGTGGGGAAGCCCTCGGCCTCGAGCCACCGGTGCAGCGAGTCGGCTCCCAGGTGACGCTGCACCACCAGGTACGCGACGCCGCCGGGCGCGAGCCGGGGCAGCCAGCGACGCATCATCTCGTGCAGCACGCCCTTGCCGACCTTGATCGGAGGGTTCGACCAGATCGCCGCGAACCCGGTGTCGGCCGGCACGCCGTCGGGGCCCTCGATCCGGACGTTCGGGAGGCTCGCCGTGTTGGCCCGGGCCAGCTCACGCGCGCGTTCGTTGACGTCGACACCCCAGACCGTGGCCCCGGGCGCGCGGTGGGCCAGCGCCACCGTGATCGGCCCGTAGCCGCAGCCGAGGTCGAGCAGGTCGCCGGCCGCGGGGGGCGACGGCACGGTCTCGAGCAGGACGAGCGTGCCGGCGTCGATCGCGGCCGGCGAGAACACGCCGGTGTCGGTGGCCAGCCCGACCTGGACGTCACGCAGCGCCAGCCGCACGGTCCTCGGGGCCCGCGCCGCCGACGGACTCGACGAGAAATAGTGCTCACTCACAGTGCGTCCAGCTTAGTGGGCGTCCCGCCGGGAGGTCGGATCGAGGAACAGCTCACGCACGTTCGGCACGTTCTCGTGGATCCGGCGTTCGGCGTCCTCGGCGCTGCGCTCCACCGCGTCGGCGTCGCCGTCGGAGAAGTCGACCTTCGCGGCGATCAGCAGCTCACGCGGGCCGAGGTGCTGGGTGTAGAGCGTCACCACCCGGTCGACGCCCGGCGTCTCCTCGAGCGTCCGCCGGATCGTCTCCTGCACCCGCGGTGCCGCGGCCCGGCCGACGAGATACGACGCGTTCTCGCGTCCGAGCGTCACGGCGACGACCGCGAGCAGCACGCCGATCAGGATCGACGCGGCCCCGTCCCAGACGGCGTTCCCGGTGACCTCGGTCCCGGCCAGTCCGCCCGCGGCCAGCAGCAGGCCGATCAGCGCGGCCGAGTCCTCGAACGCGACCGCTTTCAGCGCGGTGTCCGGCGTCCGGCGCAGGTAGCGCGCGGGACGGACGCGCCACCGGCGGGCGCCGCCGCGGATCTGCCGGACGGCCTGGGTCAGCGAGATGCCCTCGACGACGAACGCGACCGCCAGCACGACGTAGGAGACCAGGAAGTCGCCGGGCTCCTCACCCTCGAGGATCGTGTGCACGCCCTGGAAGACCGAGAACACCGACCCGGCCGTGAACGTGGCGAGCGCGGCGACGAACGCCCAGAAGTAGTGGGCCTGGCCGTACCCGAACTGGTGGTGCTCGTCGGCCGGGCGCCCGCTGCGCTTCACCGCGGTGAGCAGCAGCACCTCGGTGATCGTGTCGGCGAGCGAGTGCGCGGCCTCCGAGAGCATCGCCGACGAGCCGGCGAGCAGGCCGCCGACGGCCTTGGCGATCGCGATCGCCAGGTTCGCCACTCCGGCGACGACGACGGTGAGCGTGCTCTCACCGCCGGACTCGCTGTCGTCGGTGGGGAGTTTGCCCGGCGTGCGCTCGACGGACGAGGTGGGGGTCTCGGTCACGTCCTGCGGTATGCCCATCGGTGTGCGGTGCAACCGTCGGGCAGGACCGGGCCGTTTCGGCCCGCCCGCTACGGTAGGAATCCACGAGTCATGAACGGCGGCGCCGCGCGCCGCGGGAGGGTCGGAACGCTGTGCGAGTGACGGGCCTGGGCCACGCGAGTGCCCTGATCGAGACCGCGCACGGCAGCGTGCTCTGCGATCCCTGGGTGAACCCGGCCTACTTCGGGTCGTGGTTCCCGTTCCCCGACAACTCCGAGCTCGACTGGGACGCGATCGGCCAGGTCGACTACCTCTACGTCTCGCACCTGCACCGCGACCACTACGACACCGAGAACCTGAAGCGGATCTCCAAGTCCGCGACCGTTCTGCTGCCGGAGTTCCCCACCGACGAGCTGCACGACGCCCTGCGCGACGCCGGCTTCACGAAGATCTTCCGCACGAAGAACGGCGAGGTGCACGACCTCGGCGGGTTGAAGGTGATGATCCAGGCGCTGATCTCGCCCACCGACGGGCCGATCGGTGACTCGTCGCTCTGGCTCGACGACGGCACCACGAAGCTGCTGAACCAGAACGACGCCCGCCCCACCGAGCTGTCGGCGTTCGCCGAGCTGGGCCACGTGGACATCCACCTGCTCCAGTACTCCGGCGCGATCTGGTACCCGATGGTCTACGAGCTCACCGACCACGCGAAGCAGGTCTTCGGCGAGCAGAAGCGGGCCCGCCAGTTCGACCGGACGCTGCGCTACATCGACGACCTCGAGGCCACCTGGGTCGTGCCGATCGCCGGTCCGCCCTGCTTCCTCGACGAGGAGCTCTGGCAGTTCAACGACTTCGGCACCGATCCGGGCAACATCTTCCCCGACCAGCAGGTCTTCCTCGACCACATGGCCGAGAAGGGCCGCGGCAACGGTGTGCTGCTGCTGCCGGGTTCGGTCTGCGATTTCGACGTCGAGGGCGCGCCGGTCGAGCATCCGTACGACCCGGCCACGGTGTTCGGCGCGAACAAGGAGCCTTACCTGCGGACCTACCAGGAGCGCAAGAAGGCCGCGCTGGAGGCGGAGAAGGCGAGCTGGGCGCACCCGGAGATCGAGCTGCTGCCCGCGCTCAAGGAGTGGATCGAGCCGCTGATCAAGCAGGCCGACACGATCGCCGCCGGCATCAACGGGCCGGTGCGGTTCACCGCGCTCTCGCCCGAGCGGGGTGACGTCGACGTGCTGTTCGATTTTGTCGGCCGCGAGGTGAGGGCCTACGACGGCGAGCGGGTGCGCTACCGGTTCACCGCGCCGCGCGAGCTGCTCGAACACCTGGTGGCCATCCACGAGATCGACTGGGTGAACAGCCTGTTCCTGTCGTGCCGGTTCACCGCGCACCGGGTCGGGCCGTACAACGAGTTCGTGTACGCGTTCTTCAAGTGCCTCGGTGAGGAGCGGCTGAACTACGCCGAGGGCTGGTTCGCCGAGCAGAACACCGACGACGAGAACATCGAGCTCGAAGGCTGGGAGGTGCAGCGGCGATGCCCGCACCTCAAGGCCGACCTCACGAAGTTCGGGAAGGTCGAGGACGGCGTCCTGACCTGCCAGATGCACGGCTGGAAGTGGCGCCTCCAGGACGGCAAGTGCCTCACGTCGGTGGGTCACCCCATCAGGTCCACCCCCGCGGGTGCGTAGCGTCTCCGTCCGGCCCGTCCGCACGGGCTTCTTCCGACGCAAGGCGGCGGCTCCGATCGGGGAGCCCCTGATCCTCGGGGCTCCCTTCTTCGCGGTGCTCGCCCGGGTGCCCGAAGGCTGGACGCGGACCCTCGATCTGCTCTCCACCGACGGGGAGCTGGTCTTCGGGCCGCTCGAGATCCGAATGACGGTCACCGAGCTGAGCCGGATCTCGCCCTACGCCGAGTCGGCGGAAGAACAATCCGAATTCAGTGCGTTCCGCACGCTTGTCGGTGCGATACCCGAAGGCCATGAGCTAGTTTTCAACTGATTCCGTGGTTATCGTGGCTCACATGCGCGTACTGGTGGTCGGAGCCGGGGGAGTGGGCAGCGCGGTCGCCGCGATCGCTGCCCGCCGTGAGTTCTTCGAGACGATGGTGATCGCGGACTACGACGTGGCCCGCGCCGCGAAGGCGGTGCCCGACGGGGACGCACGGTTCGCCGCCGCCGCGGTGGACGCCTCCGACTCCGAGGCGATCAAGGCGCTCATCGCCGAGCACCGTGTCACCCACGTGCTCAACGCCGTCGACCCGCGCTTCGTCTTACCGATCTTCGGTGCCGCGCAGAGCGCAGGCGTCGACTACCTCGACATGGCGATGTCGCTCTCCGCGCCGCACCCCAGCCTCCCGTACGAGCAGGTCGGTACCGCGCTCGGCGCCGAGCAGTTCGCCGCCGACCCCGCCTGGCGCGACGCCGGCCGGCTCGCGCTCGTCGGCATGGGCGTCGAACCGGGCCTCTCCGACGTGTTCGCCCGCTACGCCGCCGACCACCTGTTCTCGGAGATCGACGAGATCGGCATCCGGGACGGTGCGAACCTCGTCGTCACCGGTGACGACGGCGAACCGATCTTCGCCCCGAGCTTCTCGATCTGGACGACGATCGAGGAGTGCCTGAACCCGCCGGTGATCTACGAGCGCGACCGGGGCTGGTTCACCACCGCGCCGTTCAGCGAGCCGGAGGTCTTCGAGTTCCCCGACGGCATCGGCCCGGTCGAGTGCGTCAACGTCGAGCACGAGGAGGTGCTGCTGATCCCGCGCTGGGTGCCGGCGAAGCGGGTCACGTTCAAGTACGGCCTGGGTGCCGAGTTCATCGGCGTGCTCAAGACCCTCCACCAGCTCGGGCTCGACCGGACCACGCCGGTGCGGGTCAAGGGCGTCGAGGTCTCACCGCGTGACGTCGTCGCCGCGTGCCTGCCGGACCCGGCGACGCTCGGCGACCGGATGAGCGGCAAGACGTGCGCGGGCACCTGGGTGAAGGGCACCGGAACCGACGGCGAGCCGCGCGAGGTCTACCTGTACCACGTCGTCGACAACGCGGAGACGATGGCGGAGTACGGGTCGCAGGCCGTGGTCTGGCAGACCGCGATCAACCCGGTGGTGGCGCTCGAGCTGCTCGCGAGCGGCGCCTGGTCGGGAACCGGCGTCCTCGGCCCGGAGGCGTTCGACGCCGTTCCGTTCCTCGACCTGCTGACGGCCTACGGCTCACCCTGGGGACTGCGTGACCACATGGCTTAGGGACGAACGGCCGCGATGACGGCACCGGCCGCGGCCGCCACCGTCCGGGCCGGACGGAGCTCGGCCCGGCCCCAGCGGTGTTCGTGGCGGCGTCCGCACACCAGAACCCCCACTGCCGCACCCGCCGACACCAGCGGGAACAGCACCATCGAGCGGGTTCCGGTCGCGGCCAGCCACGCGCGCTCCGCGGTGTCCGGGTCCACATCGGTCAGCAGCACCTGGCACACCGCCCGTTCGTCCACCACCTGGCGGGCGGTGGGCGCCCGGTGCAGCGGCCACGGCCAGCCGGCCCCGCCGGGCCGCTCCGACCGTCCGTCCGACGACGCCCCCTCCGGCGTCACCAGGCGGAGTTCGGCCGGAGCCGACGCCCGACGTGGACGTTCCAGCACGGCCAGGCCGATCGCCTGGCAGCCCAGCAGCGTGGCCGAACCGGCGAGCACGGCGGCCGCCGCGTCGAGGTCCTGCACCTCGGCGAGGCTCTCCAGCACCTCGGCGAGGTCATGCAACTGCCGGGGACCCCGGGATTCCCGCCAGGCCTGACGAGCGACCGGGTCGACCGCGGAGAACTCCGCGGCCGGACGGCCGATGACCCAGCCCTGACCGAGTGAGACCGACAGGTCGGTCACGGCGGCCAGGTCCTCGACGGTCTCCAGCCCCTCCGCGCACACCCGGGCCCCGGTGCGGGCCCCGAAGTGCACGATCGCCTCGACCATCGCACCCTTGCGCGGCTCCCGGCTGATGCCGGTCACCAGCGTGCGGTCGAGCTTGAGGACGTCCGGCGCGAGCGCGACCAGGCGCTGGAAGCCGGCGTACCCCGCTCCCACGTCGTCCACCGCGATCCGGGCACCGCGCTGCCGCAGCCGGTCGAGGGCGGCGATCAGTGCGGCCCCGTCGTCGGCGAGCTCGTGTTCGGTGACCTCGAACTGCAGACCGGTCAGGTCCTCCGGAAGCACGGCCCGCAGTTCGGGGGAGTCGATGACGTTCGGGCTCACGTTCACCGAGAGCACGGTGCCCGGTGGACGCGTCGCCCCCAGATCGAGGGCGTTGGCGACGGCGCAGGCCTCCAGCTGGGCGCCGACGCCGGCCCGGTGAGCGGCGGCGAACCAGTCGTCCGGGGTGGCCGCCGGGAACTGCCGGAAACGCGCGAGCGCCTCGTAGCCGCTCAGCGTTCCCGACACCAGGTCGAGGATGGGTTGCGCATGGACCTGGGGCCCGGTGCTGTCGGTCAGCAACCGGCGCACGTCGGCCGGTCCCGGCTTCCGGCCACTCCGGCGCCGGGGGGCCGGAGTGGCTACCTGGGTCACCGCCGTGCTCTCCCCTCCGGGACGGGATCTGAGGAACTGCCACTCCAGCGGTGCGGCCCGGATCGCACCGGAGGACGTCAGTGCAGCGCCGGCTCGACCTCGGTGATGTCCAGCCGGGCGGCGATCTCCGCCAGCTCGCCCTCGAAGAACGGCTCGGGGTCGGGCAGGGCGAAGCTCATGTGGTTGAACACCTCGAGGCTGACCAGGCCGTAGAGGCGCATCCAGCAGCCGAACACGACCGCGAGCGCACCGAGCGGCAGGGTGCTGCCCAGGCGCTGGCGGTACGCGGCGAGCTGCTCGGTGAGCCGCGGCGGCAGCGACTCGGCGTCCGGCGTCGGGAATCGACGCTCGCGCCACACGTCCGCGAACGCGGACAGGAACAGCCGCCCGAACCGGGCCCCTCCGTTGTCCAGACGCTCGGCGCCCGGCTCGTTGTCCGACCCCGCGGAGTCGCTGGCCGCGGCCCGGCTGGTCTGGGTGGGCGTCAACCCACTGGGACCGGCGTTGTACGCCGGCGTCCCGTACCCCGGCGTGGGTGCGCCGAAGATCAGCCCGAACTCCGCCGGATGACCCACCGACCAGGCCCGGAAGGCCCGGCACACGGCCAGCAGCCGTGCACCGGCGTCGTCCGGAGACGCCAGGTCACGAGCGTGCTCGACGGCCGCGCACAACTCGGTCGACAGATCGGTCACCAGCGACTGCACCAAGTGGTCAAAACTCGGGAAGTACCGGTACAGCGCCGGTGCAGTCATCCCCATCTCGCGGGCGATGGCCCGCAGCGAGACCGCTGATGGCCCGTCGCCGACCAGCTGCCTCCGCGCCACGTCCTTGATTTCCTGGACCGTCGCCGCCCGGACGCGCTCCCGACGGTTCACCATCACAGTCACGACTCCAAGACCCCCTCGCGAACTTCCGCTGCGGCGGTCTCCGCGTTCGTGCCGACGGACCGCCCGGTGCCCGTCGGCCGGCGTGACCGCCCTGCCACACCACACAACGAGCCCGACGGCTTCTGGTAACCGCCCGAGTGCGAACTGTTCATCGTTCGTGTCATCGACCGAGTTCACACTGGCCATTCGGTTGATTTGTCGTGCCTCGTCCGGTGTGTCGTCGTTGTGACCGACACGACGCGCTCGGATGTGGACGAAGTGCCCGTTCAGCAGTCCTGTCCCCGGTGCGCGAGAATGGCCGCATGAGTTCGCGCGAGGTAGTCCTCCTCGGCAGCACCGGCTCGATCGGAACCCAGGCCCTCGACGTGATCCGCCGGAACCGTGACCGGTTCCGCGTGGTCGGTCTGGCCGGCGGGGGCGCCCAGGTCGGACTGCTGGCCGCCCAGGCACTGGAGTTCGGGGTCGACGCCGTCGCGGTCGCCAGAGCGAGCACCGCCCAGGATCTGCAGCTGGCGTTCTACGCCGAAGCCCAGCGTCGCGGTTGGAGCGAGGGCAAGTTCGCGCTGCCGAAGATCCTCGCCGGTCCGGACGCCGCGGCCGATCTGGCGGCCTGGCCGCTGGGAGAGAACGGTCTGGTGCTCAACGGCATCACCGGCTCGATCGGCCTCGCGCCGACGCTCGCCGCGTTGACCGCCGGTCGGACGCTCGCGCTGGCCAACAAGGAGTCGCTGGTTGCCGGGGGGCCGCTGGTGCGTGCCCTGGCCAAACCGGGGCAGATCGTGCCGGTCGACAGCGAGCACTCGGCGCTGGCCCAGTGCCTGCGCGGTGGCGCGGCCTCCGAGGTGCGCAAGCTGATCCTCACCGCGAGTGGTGGTCCGTTCCGGGGGCGCAGCCGCGCCGAGCTGAGCGGCGTCACGGTCGACGACGCGCTGGCCCACCCCACCTGGTCGATGGGCCCGGTCGTCACGATCAACTCGGCGACGATGGTGAACAAGGCCCTCGAGGTGATCGAGGCCCACGAGCTGTTCGGCCTGCCCTACGAGAAGCTCGACGTCGTCGTCCACCCGCAGTCGCTCGTCCACTCGATGGTGGAGTTCGTCGACGGGTCGACGCTGGCCCAGGTCAGCCCGCCCGACATGCGGCTCCCGATCGCGCTCGGCCTGGCCTGGCCCGACCGGGTCCCCGAGGCGGCGGCCGCGGTCGACTGGACCAAGGCCGCGAGCTGGACGTTCGAACCCCTGGACGACGACGCGTTCCCGGCCGTGCGGCTGGCCCGCGAGGTGGGGGCCGCGGGCGGGTGCCTGCCGGCGATCTACAACGCTGCCAACGAAGAATGTGTCGCTGCGTTCATCGCGGGTGTGCTCCCGTTCACGGGAATCGTTGACACTGTACGTTCTGTAGTTGAATCGGCCGAAAAGGCCGGAGGTCAACTCTTGGACGAGCCAGGTAGCGTCGAGGACGTTCTCTCGGCCGAGCGTTGGGCGCGGTCGGAAGCTGTGACGGCGGTTTCCGCTGTAGAAGGGTCGAGGTAAGCGCCGATGGCGTACACGGGTGGAATTATTCTGTTCGCCCTCGGCATTTTGATCTCGGTGGCCCTCCACGAGGCCGGCCACATGTGGAGTGCCCGGGCGTTCGGAATGAAGGTCACGAGGTTCTTCATCGGCTTCGGTCCGACGTTGTTCGCGTTCCGCCGCAAAGAGACCGAGTACGGCCTCAAGGCCATCCCGGCCGGCGCGTTCGTCTCGATCGTGGGGATGACCCCGCTGGACGAGGTCGACCCGGCCGACGAGGACAAGGTCTTCTGGAAGCGGCCGGTCTGGAAGCGGACGATCGTACTGTCGGCCGGATCGATCACGCACTTCATCCTCGGGGTGGTGCTGCTCTGGGTCACCGCCGTGTTCATCGGCCTGCCGAACCCCGAGCGCGCCGCCTACGACGCGAACAAGGAACCGGCCGTCCTCGGCGCGGTGAACGACTGCGTCCCGGCCACCCCCGACTCGTTCACGTGCGACGTCGCCAAGGGTGACCCCCGGTCGCCGGCCTCGGCCGCCGGCCTCGAGCCCGGCGACCGCATCACGTCGTTCAACAACACCAGCACGCCGACGTACGGCGAGCTCGTCGCGATGGTCCGCAAGTCGCCGGCCGGCGCGGTGCCGCTGACCTACGTCCGCGACGGCCAGACCGAGAACACGACGATCACGGTCATCCGCCGCAACCTCGACATCAGCACGACCGACAAGCCGAACGTGCAGGAAGTCGGCTTCCTCGGGGTCTCGCCGAAGGGTTCCGACGCTCCGCTGACCGTCACCTACGGTCCGATCGACGGCGTCGGGCAGGCGGCCGACTACACCGGCCAGATCTTCGCCGGCACGTTCAAGGCGATCGCGAACTTCCCGGAGAAGATCCCGAAGCTCTGGGATGCCCTGCTCGGCCAGGAGCGCGACCCGGAGACCCCGGTCAGCGTGGTCGGGGCCAGCCGGATCGGCGGCGAGGTCGTCGAGCGCGGCATCTGGCCGATCTTCTTCCTGCTGCTGGCCAACCTGAACTTCTTCATCGGTGTGTTCAACCTGTTCCCGCTGCTGCCGCTGGACGGCGGGCACATCGCGATCGCCTGGTTCGAGAAGGTCCGGTCGTGGGTGGCGGCCAAGCGCGGTAAGCCCGACCCGGGCCGGGTCGACTACACCAAGCTGCTGCCGATCACGTATGCCGTCGTGTTGATCTTCGGTGGCATCACGCTGCTGACGGTCGCGACCGACATCATCAACCCGATCACGCTCACCACCCGATAAAGGAACTTCGCTGTGACCGCCGTCTCGCTCGGCTTGCCCCGTCCCCCCGCTCTCAAGCTCACCGAACGACGCGTGTCCCGGCAGATCATGGTCGGCAGCGTGCCGGTCGGCGGTGACGCCCCGGTCAGCGTCCAGTCGATGACCACCACGCCGACCTCGGACATCAACCGGACGCTGCAGCAGATCGCGGAGCTGACCGCGTCCGGCTGCCAGATCGTCCGGGTGGCCGTCCCCAGCCAGGACGACGCCGAGGCGCTGCCGGCCATCGCGAAGAAGAGCCCGATCCCGGTCATCGCCGACATCCACTTCCAGCCGAAGTACGTCTTCGCGGCGATCGACGCCGGCTGCGCCGCGGTGCGCGTCAACCCGGGCAACATCAAGCAGTTCGACGACAAGGTCAAGGAGATCGCGCGGGCGGCCTCCGACGCCGGGGTGCCGATCCGGATCGGGGTCAACGCCGGCTCGCTCGACAAGCGGCTGCTGCAGAAGTACGGCCGGCCGACGCCCGAGGCGCTCGTCGAGAGCGCGCTGTGGGAGTGCTCGCTGTTCGAGGAGCACGGCTTCCGCGACATCAAGATCTCGGTCAAGCACAACGACCCGGTCGTGATGATCAACGCCTACCGCCAGCTGGCCCGCGCCTGCGACTACCCGCTGCACCTGGGCGTCACCGAGGCCGGCCCGGCGTTCCAGGGCACGATCAAGTCGTCGGTCGCGTTCGGCGCCCTGCTGGCCGAGGGCATCGGCGACACGATCCGGGTGTCGCTGTCGGCCCCGCCGGTCGAAGAGGTGAAGGTCGGCAACCAGATCCTGGAGTCGCTCGGCCTGCGCGAGCGCGGGCTGGAGATCGTCTCCTGCCCGTCCTGCGGCCGCGCTCAGGTCGACGTCTACACGCTGGCCGAGGAAGTCACGGCCGGTCTGGAAGGGCTGCCGGTGCCGCTGCGCGTCGCGGTCATGGGCTGCGTCGTCAACGGCCCCGGCGAGGCCCGCGAGGCCGACCTGGGCGTCGCGTCCGGCAACGGCAAGGGCCAGATCTTCGTCAAGGGCCAGGTCATCAAGACCGTGCCGGAGTCGCAGATCGTCGAGACGCTCATCGAAGAGGCGCTCCGGCTGGCCGAAGAGATGGGCGCCGAGTTGCCCGAGGAACTGCGCGGACTCGCACCTACGGTCGAGGTGCACTGAGAGCTTTGGCCTGCCGGGTAGTCCGTGGCAGGCTGGGAAGCGTGAGTGCCTCGTGCTGACGACCAGGCCGGTCCGGGTCCTGCGGGACGCCGACCGCACCGAGGTCGAAGAGCTGTTGGACGCTGATCCGGTCGCGAGCGTGTTCGTCGCGGCCCGGATCGGCACGCACGGGATCTCGCGCTGGAGGCTCGGAGCCCAGCTCTGGGGCTACACGCTCGACGGTGCCGTCGAGGGCCTGTGCTACTCCGGCGCGAACCTGGTGCCGCTGACCACCGAACCCGACGCGGTACGGGCGTTCGCCGACGTCGCCCGGGAGCAGGGGCGGGTCTGCTCGTCGATCGTCGGGCCCGACAAAGCGGTTCTGCCGCTCTGGGACGACCTGGTGGGCGATTGGGGCCAGCCCCGCGAGGTGCGTGCCTCCCAGCCGCTGCTGGCCACGTCGGCGCTGCCTCCGGTCGCGCCGGACCCGTGGGTGCGGCGCGCGGACATGCGTGACTTCGACGCGCTGCTGCCGGCGTGCATCGCGATGTACACCGAGGAGATCGGCGTCTCGCCGGTCGAGTGGGACGGCGGGGTCGCCTACCGCGCCCGGGTCGCCGAGCTGGTGCGAGCCGGGCGTTCGTATCTGCGGATGGAGAACGGCCAGGTCGTGTTCAAGGCCGAGCTCGGCGCGGTCAGCAACCGGGTCGCGCAGGTACAGGGCGTCTGGGTGCACCCGGAGCGGCGCGGGACGGGCGTGGCCACGGCGGCGATGGCCGCCGTGGTCGCCGACACGCTCCGCACCGTCGCGCCGATCGTCAGCCTCTACGTGAACGACTTCAACCACGCCGCCCGCACCGTTTATCAGCGCTGCGGCTTCACCCAGGTGGGAACGTTCTCAACCGTTCTGTTCTAGCTCCGTGACCGCTTGGTGCAGCACCTCGAGGTGGGCGTCGACATCGGCTCGGGTGGTGTCCGGGCAGACCAGGGCCATGTTGTGGAACGGCGTGAGCAGGATGCCTCGGTTGGCCGCGTAGACGTGCAGGTAGTCGTCGAGTTCGGCGTCGCCGGCCGCGTGTGATTCGCCGCCGGTGCGCGGGGCGGGGTCGGCGAAGCGGTACTCGGCGCGGGCGCCGAGCTGGGTGACCGACCAGGGCATGCCCTCGATGGCTTTCCGGGTGCCCTCGGCCAGGTGGGTGCCGAGTTCGGTCATCGTCTCGAACGCTTCGTCGGTGAGGACGTGCTCGAGGGTGGCCCTGGTGGCCGCGACCGAGAGCGCGTTGCCGGCCAGCGTGCCGCCGACGCCGCCCATGTCGATGAGGTCGAGGTCCGTGCGGGCCTCGATGCGTGCGCTGACCTCTTCCGAGAGGCCGTAGGCGCCGACCGGCACGCCGCCGCCGATCGCTTTGCCGATCGTCAGGACGTCGGGCTCGAGGTTCCATTCTTTCGTGCAGCCGCCGGGGCCGGCCGAGAACGTGTGGGTCTCGTCGTTGATCAGGAGCACGCCGTACCTGCGGGTCATCTCGCGGACTCCGTGCAGATAGCCGGGCTCGGGCAGCACGATGCCGATGTTGGTGAGCGCGGGCTCCATCAGCACCGCGGCGACGTCGCCGTGGGCGAGTTCGGTTTCCAGGCCCTCGAGGTCGTTGTACTCGGCGACCCGGCTGGTGACCCGGGTGTCGACCGGGGCACCGACGTTGCCGTCGCGGACCTGGGGCTCTTTGTCCGCCCCGACCACGATCAGCGACTCGTCGACGCTGCCGTGGTAGCAGTAGCTGTTGACCAGGATCTTCGGCTTGCCGGTGATGGCGCGGGCGAGCCGGATCGCCCACCGGTTGGCGTCGGTGGCGGTCAGCGACAGGCTCCACTGCGGGAGCCCGAAGCGCCGGGTCAGCTCCGCGCCGACCCACTCGGCGTCCTCGGTGGGCAGCATGGCGGTGAGACCGCCCTCGTCGGCCGTACGACGTCGGATGGCCTCGACGACCGGGGCGGGGGAGTGCCCGGCCATCGCGCCGGTGTCGCCCAGGCAGAGGTCGATGTACGTGTGCCCGTCCAGGTCGGTGACGCGTGCCCCGCGGGCGGTCGCGAGATAGAGCGGAAACCCACCCGCCTGCTTGGCCATCCAGGTCATCGGGGTGCGGCCGAACAGGTGCTTTCCGTTTGCGTAGGCCGACGCCGAGCGCGGGTTCGCTTCGGCGAACCGGGCTCTTTCGCGGCTGGTCAGGTCGGCGAGACGGCGGCGATCAACGGTGTTCACCCGAACATCTTGCCTCGTGGTGGCCGAGCCGTGCGTCGGCGTTGCGCCGGGCCCGGGGCGGGGTTACTGTTGGGCTGGTTCGAACACTCGTTCGAACACTCCGGAGCGGGTGTCGCGACCCGCCTCCGGAAACCTTCACCGCCGGTGGATCGACCCTTTCTACCGGCGGTGAAGGCTGCTGCCGGCTCGGGTAAGGCGAGGGGAAGCGCCTTGCCCGAGCCGGTGGCGCCGCTCACCTTCCCCTCGAGCGGCGCCGGGTGTCCGTCCGGGCACCCGGCGGTACGGCGTGGAGGGGAAACGGTGGCCGAGGAGACCGAGGTCCGGCGTGGTGCCGGCGCGGACGCTCCGGTGGAGTTCCACTGGAACGGTCAGATCCATCGGGTGCGGGTGGTGCTCACGCATCACCGCATTCGCCACTCGCCCCGGCCCGGCTCCTCCACGCGCCCCGATCTCCCTCCTTCCCCTCCCGTGGTGGACGAGCTGGAGGCCCGGCGCGCTTCTCGCGCCGCGGAGCTCTCCGAACCCGCTGCCACCAGCCCTCCCGACGAGGAGGTCTGGCGGGTGAGCGCCAGTCCTTCCTTCGCGGGCGGTGTCCCGCCCGCGGGGACATCCGAGGCCGACAAGAGTTCGTCCCGGCCGGCGCCTGTGCTCGCTGGTGTTTTCGACCTGAGCTTCGACTGGGCGGTCGGTCGCTGGACCGTCACCAGGATCGACATCCTCGAGGAGGAACAATGACTTACCCGGTGCCCGTCACGATCCGGCCTTCGACGTCCGTCGGCGACGCGTCCGGCGGCATGCCGGTCTCGGTGCCGGCCTCCGCGCTACCGCACCGCACGCCGCGTGAACTGCTCGCGCTGGCCCGCCACGGGCTGGGCGAGGCCGCGGTCACCCGGTCGCCGGGCCCCCGCTACGCCACCGCGCATCTGGCCGCGCTGCGTGCCGCCGCGGCGGTGCTCGCGGTCCGGGCCCGGCCGCTGCCCCCCGGCGTGCGCCGCCCGCGCTCGCGGCCGACGAGCGTGTGGGTGCTGCTCACCCAGGTGGCCCCCGAGATGGGCGAGTGGGCGGCGTTCTTCGCCACCGCGGCGGTGAAGAGAGCGGCGGCGGAGGCCGGTCTGCCCCGGGCGGCCACCGCCCGGGAGGCCGACGATCTGCTCCGCGACGCCGAGCGCTTCTGCACGCTCGTCGAAACCATGCTCGGCCTCCCGGCCCAGCTACCCGCCGAAACTCCCCGCGCGGGTTGATCGAGTGGGTTGGCCGGGCTGGCCCGGGCCGGGATCGGTTGGGCCGGATCGGCCGGGCCGGGCCGGATCGGTTGGCCGGATCGGATCGGATCGGTTGGTCTGGCGGCTGGGCGGGCTTTGCTGGCGGTGGCGGTGGCGGTGGCGGCCTGGTGGGTCGGGGCTCGGCGTGAGGCAGGCCGGTGGTTGTTCCGGTCGGTGTGGTTGTTCCGGCCGTTTCGGCCGGTCAGGTGCTCGGCGTGAGGTGAAGCGTGGCCGGTTCGCCGGCCGGGCGTGTGTGATCTACCGGCGTCGCCGGTTCCGGGTGGCAGTGCGGGCGAAAATCAGGGGGCGTGGCGCGATGGATGCGCGACGGGGGAGAGCACGGCCAAGCCGAACGGTCGGCAGCGAGCCGGCCACGGCGGAGGGCATCGAGTCATCCGCGGCGACCGGCCGCGAGCCGGTCATAGCAGTCGGCGACGGGCCGGTCGCAGCAGCTGGCGACGGGTCGGCTGCGGTGGTCGGCGGTCGCCCGTCCACGGCGGGTGAAGGCAGCCTGCCGGCGGCAGGTGAGGCGCGGTGAGCGGGAAAGCAGCGGCGCGAGCCGCGTTGGTCGAGACGGTCCGCTCAGCCTCGACGCTGACCGAGAAGCACCAGGTCACCGACCTGCTACCGGCACCGGAGCCGCTACTGACCCTGTTCCCGGCCGGAGGCCTGGCGCGAGGCTCCACCCTTGCGGTCGGTCGTTCGAGCAGCCTGCTGGTCGCACTCCTGGCCGCGGTCTCGAGCGCCGGATCATGGTGCGCGGTGGTGGGCCTACCGGCCTTCGGCGTGGTGGCAGCGGCCGAGGCGGGCGTCACCGTCGACCGGCTGGCGCTGGTGCGCGACCCCGGCCCCGACCCGGCCGGAGTGGTCGGCGCACTGCTCGACGGATTCGACCTGGTCGTCGTCGGCGACCCCCGCGGCCTCGGGCTGGCCGAGGTACGCCGCCTCACGGCAAGGGCACGACAGCGCGGCGCGGTGCTGGTCGGAATCGGATCCTGGCCGAGCGCCGACCTGCGGCTCTCCCTCACCGACGCACTCTGGCAAGGCGCCGGCCGCGGCGACGGACGCCTGCGCCAACGCCGGGTAACCGTCATCGCCGAGGGCCGAGGCAGCGCATCCCGCCCCCGCCACGTAGTGGTCCTGCTCCCCACCCCCGAAGGCCGGATAGCCCCCTTCCACCCCACTACTCCAGTTCGCCCCCTCCACCCGGTCCCGCTGGATGCCCCTCAACCGAACCGGACACCGCTCACCCATCCCCACCTCCCCGCACCCACCCCCTTGCGACCCGCCGCCCCAGACCAAGCCGCCCTGGAGCCGGTGGCGCTGGAGCCGGTGGCGCTGGAGCCTGTCGCGCTGGAGCCTGTCGCGCTGGAATCCGCCGCTTTGAATCCCACCGTCTCAGGGCTGGTGGCCCTGGAGCCTGTGGCCTTGAATCCCGCCGCACCAGGGCCAGCTGTTCAGGAGCGGGCTGTCCTGGAGCCGGCCGCCCTGGGGTCCGTCGTGCTGGAGCCGGGCGCATTGGGGCCAGTCGCCCTAGGCCCTGCCGCCCAACAATCAGCTGCTGCCACTCGGCAGCCGGGTGCTGCCGTTGAGCGCCGATCGGGTGCCGCCGCCGAGCATCAGCCGGGCGTTGCGGCCGACCGGCGATCGGGTGCTGCGGCTGAGCGGCGGCCAGGTGTTGCCGTTGAGCGGCGGCCGGGTGCTGCCGTTGAGCGCCGGTCGAGTGCTGCCGTCGAACGGCGCTCAGGTGCCGCGGCCGAGCGATCGGGTGCGGAGCGTCGGGCCCCGGCAGTGCGAATCCGGGCGGTGCTGCCTGACCTGCCCGGCCTGATGCCCGCCTCCGCGTTGCCCCAGCCCTCGGCGCGGAAGCCCAGGTCGGCCCTCCGAGCAGCCCCGGAGGCGAGATGACCAGCCCATCAGGCCCCGACCCCGAGGCGACAACCACAGCGTCCAGCCCAGCGAAGACCACCGCAGCGCCCGACGCGGCGAAGACCTCTGCGGCGCCCGACGCGGCGAAGACCTCTGCGGCGCCCGGCGCGGCGAAGACCTCTGCGGCGCCCGGCGCGGCGAAGACCTCTGCGGCGCCCGACGCGGCGAAGACCTCTGCGGCGCCCGACGCGGCGAAGACCTCTGCGGCGCCCGGCGCGGCGGAAACCATCGTGGTGGCCACCGGGGCGGGGAGCCTAGCGGTGGTGAACCCAGTGGCGAGCATCGCGGCGATGGCTGGTGCGGCAGAGAGCACTCCGGCGGACAGCGGGGCAGAGAGCACCGCGGCGGGGAGCTCTTCGGTAGGGAGCCCGGCGGCGGAGACCACTGCGGCGGAAACCATCGCGGTGGCCACCGCAGCGAAAAGCCCGGCGGCGCGAGGCGCAGCAACGGAGAGCCCAGCGGCCGGGAGTCCAGCGGCGGAGACCACTGCGGCGGATGCCGCTACGGCGAAGTGCACTGTGGCGACCAATGTGTTGGCCATCGCGGCGGAGAGCGTTGCCGCAGGGAGTCCGGCGGCGGGAAGTCCGGCGGTGGGGAGCGCTACGGCAGAGAGTGCAGCGGCTGGCAGCCCAGCGGCAGAAAACTCCGCGGCAGAAAACTCGGCGGTAGGTAGCCCGGCGGTAGGTAGACCGACGGCAGAAAACTCGGCGGCAGAGAGGTCGGCGGCAGAGAGGTCGGCGGCGGAGAGGTCGGCGGCGGGGGAGCGGGCTCGGAGTAAGCGGGGGCCGGCTCGGGTGGCGGCGGTCTGGGCGCCGGACTGGCCGGTGGTCGCGGCGGCGGTGAGCGCTGATGTTCCGTTGCATCTGCCGATCGCGGTGCTGGCCGCGAACCGGGTGGTGGCCTGCTCCGAGGTGGCCCGCGCGGACGGTGTTCGCCGCGGTCAGCGTCGCCGTGATGCGCAGGCGCTCTGTCCTGAGCTCGTGCTGCTCGACGACGATCCCGATCGGGACGCGCGGGCCTTCGAGCCGGTGGTCGCGGCGATCGAGGAGTTGTCGCCGGGCGTCGAGATCGTGCGTCCGGGCCTGTGTGCTTTTCGGGTGCGGGGGCCGGCTCGCTACTTCGGGTCCGAGCCGGCCGTCGCCGAGCGGGTCGTCGACACGGTCGCCGCGCAGACCGGGGTGGAAACCGCGGTCGGCATCGCCGAGGGGGTCTTCGCGGCCGCGCTGGCCGCCCGCCACGGCGGTATCGTGCCGCCGGGCGACACGCCGGCGTTCCTCGCCCCGCTCGACCTCGCGGTCCTCGCCTCATCCGGCCTCACGACCGGAGACCACCTCGACCTCGTCAGCCTGATGCGACGCCTCGGCATCCGCACCGTCGGCGCGTTCGCCGCCCTTCCGGCCCAGGACGTGCTGGCCCGCTTCGGGCCCGACGGTGCCGCCGCCCACCGGCTGGCCCGTGGCCTCGAACCCCGTCCTCTGGTGGCCCGCCTCCCGCCGGTCGACCTCTCGGCCCGCCGGGAGATCGATCCGCCGGCCGAGCGGGTCGACACGGTCGCGTTCGTCGCCCGGACGCTCGCCGAGGAGTTCGCCGAAAGGCTCGCCACGCACGGGCTGGCCTGCACCCGGCTGGTGATCGAAGCGGTCACCGCCAACGGCGAGGAGCTGAGCCGCACCTGGCGGCACGACGGTGTCCTGGGCGTCGGTGACATCGCCGACCGGGTCCGCTGGCAGCTCGACGGGTGGCTGACCGGCCGGGCCCGCGAGGACCGTCCGACCGCGGGCGTCACCCTGGTGCGGCTGGCCCCGGAGGACGTCGTCGAGCACGGCGGCGCCCAGCTGGGCCTCTGGGGCGACACCGGCGCCGACGACGAGCGTGCGCACCGGGCGCTGACCCGTGTGCAGGGCCTGCTCGGCCCGGAAGCCGTGGTGACGCCGGTCCTCGGCGGCGGCCGCGACCCGGAGAGCCGGGTCCGGTACGTCGCCTGGCGCGACGCGCGGGAGCCGTCGCTGCCCCTCGAACCACCGTGGCCGGGGCAACTCCCCCCGCCTGCTCCGGCCACGGTGCCTTCTTCGTCGCCGCCGGTCAGCGTCGTCGGGCCTGACGGCGAGGCGGTCGGCGTCACCGGCCGTCACGCGCTCACCGGCCTCCCGGCCCGGGTGAGCCTGGGCAACGGCCCGGGGCGCAGCGTGCTGGCCTGGGCCGGTCCCTGGCCGGCCGACGAGCGCTGGTGGAGCCCGGTGCAGGCCCGGCGGCGGGCCTGGATGCAGGTGGTGCTCGACGGGGAGGAACCGTCGGCGTTCCTGCTGGCGCTGGAGAGCGGCTCCTGGCTGCTGGCGGGGGTGTACGACTGACATGGGATTCGACAACCCGGTACTGCCGTGGAAGGAGCTGGAGCGGGCGCTCTCCGGCGAGATCCCCGACGGCGGCGATGCGCCCGGCTGGTCACGCAAGCGTGCGGCGTACGAAGCTCCGGCGGCACCGAAGCCCCGCAGGACCATCCCGTACGCCGAGCTGCACTGCCACTCCAACTTCAGCTTCCTCGACGGCGCGAGCCACCCGGAGGAGCTGGTGGAGGAGGCCGTCCGGCTGGGCCTGACCGGCCTCGCGCTCACCGACCACGACGGGATGTACGGGGTCGTCCGGTTCGCCGAGGCGGCCGCCGCGCACGGCCTGGCCACGGTGTTCGGTGCCGAGCTGAGCCTGGGGCTGTCGGGGCCGCAGAACGGCGTCGCCGACCCGGAGGGTGAACATCTGCTGGTGCTCGCGCGCGACCCGGCCGGCTACCACGCGCTCTGTTCGGTGATGAGCGAGGCGCACCTGCGCGGGAAGGAGAAGGGAAAGCCGGTCTACCGGCTCGACGAGCTGGCCGACGCCGCCGACGGTCACTGGCTGATCCTCACCGGCTGCCGCAAGGGCGCGGTGCGCAGTGCCCGGGACCCGGGAGCGGCGCTGGCGCGACTCGTCGACCGCTTCGGGCGGGACAACGTCGTCGTCGAGCTCACCGACCACGGCAACCCGCTGGACTCCGAACACAACGACGTGCTGTTCGGGCTCGCGGCCGAGCACCGCCTGCGGTGCGTCGCGACGAACAACGTCCACTACGCCGCCCCGGCGCGGCGCAAGCTCGCCACCGCACTGGCCGCGGTGCGGGCCCGGCGCAGCCTGGACGAGATGGAGGGCTGGCTGCCGGCCGCCGCCACCGCGCACCTGCGGTCCGGCGCGGAGATGGCGCACCTGTTCGCGCGCTACCCGGGCGCGGTCGCGAACGCCGCCGTCATCGCGGCCGAGTGCGCGTTCGACCTGCAGCTGATCGCTCCGAAGCTGCCCGCATGCGAGGTGGGCCCCGGCCACACCGAGATGAGCTGGCTGCGCCACCTGACGTTCGAAGGCGCAAAGACCCGGTACGGCTCCCGCGCGGAGTTCCCGCACGCCTACGACCAGATCGAGCACGAGTTGGACGTCATCGAGCGGCTCGGCTTCCCCGGCTACTTCCTGATCGTCGAGTCGATCACCAGCTGGTGCAAACAGAACGACGTCTTCTGCCAGGGCCGGGGCTCGGCCGCGAACTCCGCGGTCTGTTACGCGCTGGGCATCACGAACGTCGACGCGGTGCAGTACGGGCTGCTGTTCGAGCGGTTCCTCGCGCCGGAGCGCGACGGGCCACCCGACATCGACCTCGACATCGAGTCCGGTCGCCGGGAGGAGGTCATCCAGCACGTCTACGAGAAGTACGGGCGCCGCCGGGCCGCTCAGGTCGCGAACGTGATCAGCTACCGCCCGAAATCGGCTATTCGTGACGTCGCCAAAGCCTTTGGCTTTTCCCCGGGGCAGCAGGACGCGTGGAGCAAGCAGCTGGAGCACTGGGGGAAGATCGGCGACGCCGAGATTCCGACGCCGGTCACCGAGATGGCCGAACAGCTGCTGCACTTCCCCCGCCACCTGGGCATCCACTCCGGTGGCATGGTGCTCTGCGACCGGCCGGTCACCGAGGTCTGCCCGGTGGAGTGGGCCCGGATGGAGAACCGCACGGTGCTGCAGTGGGACAAGGACGACTGCGCCAGCGCCGGCCTGGTCAAGTTCGACCTGCTCGGGCTGGGCATGCTCACCGCGCTGCACTACTGCCGCGACTTCGTGCGCGACTTCCACGGCGTCGACGTCGACCTGTTCCGGATTCCGCTCGACGACAAAGCGGTCTACGAGATGCTCTGCGAGGCCGACTCGGTCGGGGTGTTCCAGGTGGAGAGTCGCGCGCAGATGGCGACGCTGCCCCGGCTGAAGCCGCGCAAGTTCTACGACCTGGTCGTCGAGGTCGCGCTGATCCGGCCCGGCCCGATCCAGGGCGGCTCGGTCCACCCGTACATCCGGCGCCGGAACGGGCTGGAGAAGGCCCGGTACGCCCATCCGCTGCTGGAGAACTCGCTGAGCAAGACGCTCGGCGTCCCGCTGTTCCAGGAACAGCTGATGCAGATGGCGGTCGACGTGGCGGGGTTCAGCGCGGCCGAGGCCGACCAGCTGCGCCGGGCGATCGGCTCGAAGCGGTCACCGGAGCGGATGGACGCGCTGAAGGACCGGTTCTACGCCGGGATGGCCACGAACGGCATCACCGGTGAGCTGGCCGATCAGATCTTCGGTCAGCTCGCCGCGTTCGCGAACTTCGGCTTCCCGGAGAGCCACTCGATGAGCTTCGCCGCGCTGGTGCTCTACAGCTCCTGGTTCAAGCGGTACTACCCGGCCGCGTTCTGCGCCGCGCTGCTCGCGTCCCAGCCGATGGGGTTCTACTCACCGCAGTCCCTGGTCGCCGACGCGCGGCGGCACGGGGTCACGGTGCGGGGGCCGGACCTGAACCTGAGCCTTGAACAAGCGACCCTAGAAGGTATAAATCCCATCTTTTCTGGCTGGCCCTCACCCGGAGCCGCTCCCCGGCTGGACCACGCCGTGCGGCTGGGGCTGGCCGCGGTGCGCACGATCGGCGAGGATCTGGCCGCGCGGCTGGTCGCCGAGCGCGAGGCACACGGCCCGTACACCGACATGACGAACCTGACCCAGCGGGTCGCGCTCACCACCGCGCAGGTGGAGGCGCTGGCCACCGCCGGGGCGTTCGAGGGCTTCGGGCTCTCGCGGCGGGCCGCGCTCTGGGCCGCCGGTGCGGTGGCGCAGGGCCGGCCCGACCGGCTGGCCGGGATCGTGGTCGGGGTGGAGGCACCGATGCTGCCCGGGATGTCGGACGTGGAGGAAGCGGTCGCGGACGTGTGGGCGACCGGGGTGTCGCCGGACAGCTACCCGACCGAGTTCGTCCGGGAGCAGCTGGACGCCCGGGGTGTCGTGCCGATCGCGGCGTTGAAGGACCGGCCGGACGGGGCGCGGGTGCTCGTCGGGGGTGTGATCACGCATCGGCAGCGGCCGGCCACCGCGGGCGGGGTCACGTTCGTCAACCTCGAGGACGAGACCGGCATGCTCAACGTCGTCTGCACGCAGGGCTTTTGGACGCGGTACCGCCGGATCGCCCGGGGTTCGGCCGCGGTGCTGGTGCGCGGGCGGCTGCAGAACGTCGAGAAAGTGGTGGGGGTGACCGCCGAGACGATGGAGCCGCTGCCGCTGCGGGTGGCTACTTCGTCCCGGGATTTCCGCTGAGCATTAGGGTCTTTCTGAGGTCTATCTCGGAGGTGTCCCTGTGCCGCGTTCCCGCACGCACGCCGGTCCGCGTTACGCCGTGGTGTGGGCGGTGCTGAACGCGGAGCTCGACCGCCGCGGTCCCGCGCACGTCGTCGACGCCGGTGGTGGCACCGGAGGGTTCGCCGTGCCGCTGGCCCAGGCCGGCCACCGGGTCACGGTCGTCGACCCGAGCCCCGACGCGCTCGCCGCGCTGGCGCGCCGGGCCGCCGAGCGGGGCGTCGCCGACCGCATCACCGCCCACCAGGGCGACGCCGACGACCTGCCGGGCTTCATCGAGCCCGGCACCGCGGACGTGGTGCTGTGCCACAGCGTGCTGGAGGTCGTCGACGACCCGGCGCGCACCCTGGCCGCGGTGGCCGGCGTGCTACGCACCGGGGGCTGCGCGAGCGTGCTGGTCGCCAACCGGGTCGCCGCCGTGGTGGCCAGGGCGCTGTCCGGGCACTTCGCGTCGGCCCAGGAGGCGCTCTCCGGCGACCTCGAACCGCGCCGCTACGACCTGGACGCTCTCTCGACGCTGGTCACGAAGGCCGGGCTGGTACCGGAGCGCTGGCACGGCGTGCGCGTGCTCGCCGACCTGGTGCCCGGGGCGGTCGTCGACGTCGAACCGGACGCGGAGGAGGCGCTGGTGGCCCTGGAGCTCGCGCTCGCCGAGCGGCCGCCCTACCGCGACATCGCGACCCAGCTGCACGTGCTGGCCCGCCGGTGAGACCGGCCGCGCCCGCGTACGGTCAGCGGTCCGCGGCGGACCTGCTGCCGGCCGCGGTGCGTTCACTCGGCTTCCCCGGAGCCGACGAGGGGCTGCGCCTGCCCGCCGCCGACCGGGTGTGCGTCCTGATCGTCGACGGGCTGGGCTCGGCGCTGCTGCGGACGCACACCGCCGACGCGCCGTTCCTCGCGTCGCTGGACGGGGCGCCTCCGCTGACCGTGGGCTTCCCGTCCACGACCGCGACGAGCATGGCCGGCTACGGCACCGGGCTCCCACCGGGGGAGCACGGGATGTTCGGCTACCAGGTCCGGGATCCGTCGCGGAACGTCCTGCTGAACCTGCTGCGCTGGGACCGGGTCACGGTGCCGGAGGAGTGGCAGCCCCGGCCGACAGTGTTCGAGCGGGCGGCCGCGCTCGGGCTCCCCGGGTTCCACGTGGGCCCGGCCGCGTTCGCGCAGTCGCCGCTCACCCGGGCGGTCTGGCGGGGAGCGGAGTACCGTCCGGCCGACAGCCCGGGTGTGCTGATCGCGGAGACCGCCGCTGCGGTGGCCCAGGAGCCCCGCTCGCTGACCGTCGCCTATTACTCCAGCGTCGACCACGCGGGACACGTCCACGGCTCGCGGTCGGCAGCCTGGCGGCACGAGCTCGCGGTCGCCGACCGGATGGTCGAGCGGCTGGCCGGCGCGCTGCCGCCGGACGCCCTGCTGATCGTCGTCGGCGACCACGGGATGGTGGACCCGTCGGTCCGGATCGATCTGGACGCCGACCCGGCGCTGTCCGAGGGCGTGGCGCTGCTCGGCGGCGAGGCCAGGGCGCGGCACGTCTACACGGTGCCGGGGGCGTCCGACGACGTGCTGGCGGCCTGGACGTCGATCCTCGGGGACGCGGCGTGGGTCCTTTCCCGGGAGGCCGCGGTCGACGCGGGGTGGTTCGGCCCGACCGTGCGGCCGGAGCTGCTCGCGCGGCTCGGCGACGTGATCGTCGCCGCCGGACCCGACACCGCGCTGATCGCGACCGAGCGCGAACCCCGTGAGTCCCGCCTGGTCGGGCTGCACGGCTCGATCGCTCCCGCCGACCTGGAAGTGCCACTCCTGCTGGCGCGAGCCGGTTCTGTCGTAACCGGTCGTTAGGCTCCGGGACGTGGGTAGGAGCCAGTCGCTGCCCCGGGTCGGTCCCGGGGGCGGTGACGCTGACGACACCGGGTGCACGATCCTGCACGTCGACATGGACGCGTTCTTCGTGTCGGTCGAGGTCCAGCGGGATCCGTCGCTGCGTGGGCGGCCGGTCGTGGTCGGCGGCACCGGGCCGCGCGGGGTCGTGTCGTCGGCGAGCTACGAGGCCCGCGTGTTCGGCGTCCGCAGCGCGATGCCGACGGCCCGGGCGCGCCGGCTGTGCCCGCAGGCCGTCTACATCCAGCCCGAGCACGGCCGCTACGGCGAGGTCTCAGCCGCGGTGATGAGCATCTTCCGCGACGTCACGCCGCTGGTCGAGCCGCTCAGCCTGGACGAGGCGTTCCTCGACGTCGCGGGGGCCCGGCGGTTGCTCGGTTCGCCGGCGCGCATCGGGCAGTTGATCCGCGAGCGGGTGCACGACGAGCAACAGATCACCTGTTCGGTCGGGGTGGCCAGCACCAAGTTCATCGCGAAGCTGGCCTCCACCCGCTGCAAGCCCGACGGCCTGCTGGTCGTGCCGGCCGACGGCGCGCTGGAGTTCCTGCATCCGCTGCCGGTCGGCGCGCTCTGGGGCGTCGGGGACCGCACGGCCGAGCAGCTCGACCGGCTCGGTCTCAAGACAGTGGGCGATCTCGCGCAACTTTCCCCGGGTGTTCTGCGTCGTTCAGTAGGAGAGGCGCAAGCCGCGCATCTCCATGCGCTCGCCTGGGCGCGTGACCCGCGTTCGGTCGTGCCCGACACGGCGGACAAGTCGATCGGGGCAGAGGAGACGTTCGACGTCGACCAGACGGATAAGGACACCATCAACCGGGAACTACTCCGGCTGTCGGAGAAGACCGCGGCGCGCTTGCGCTCGTCCGGGCAAGTGGGGAGGACGGTCGTGATCAAAGTGCGATATGCCGACTTCTCCACCGTCAACCGGTCGCGGACGCTCCAGTCTCCCACCGATGGCACCCAAGAGATCTACGACACAGCGCGGCGATTGTATGTTGGTTTGTCGGCTGCCATGCCGATCCGACTGGTCGGTGTGCGTGTCGAAGGGCTCGGTGCGTCGTCGTCCGTCGCTCGGCAGCCGACCCTCGGCGAGCCGGACCGCGGCTGGACCGAGGCGGATCGGGCGGTGGACGCCGCGATCCGCCGGTTCGGAAGCGGAGCGGTTCGTCCGGCGGCGCTGGTGCGTCCGACGGATCGCGGGGAAAGAACTGGTCAGAAGGGCCCTAACCGGGTCCAAAAGGAGGAAAACGGGAGCCGTGATCGGGTATCGGAGCAGTGAAAACGAGCCTGTGACCGACGGCTGTCCGGTCCCCGACTACGAGCGTGGCCGTCTGTCTTTCCGACATCGCGCACCGCTCGTAAACTCATGGTCGGAAAGCCGCAACGGCCGTTCCACGGCGGTCGCCCATGTCCGGGCTTCCGGATCGGTTGGAGCGGCCCTGAAGAGCGGGGAGGAGTGCCGTGCCGCTCTCTGAGAACGAGCAAAGGCTGCTCGAGCAGATCGAGCGCGGTTTGCTCGCGGACGACCCTAAGTTCGCGGACAAGGTGCGCTCGACCGACCCTCGGCATCGCGCGGTCCGACGCGGTGCGCTCGCGGTCGCTCTGTTCCTCGTTGGTGTTGCGATCATGGTGTTCGGCCTGGTCAGCAAGATCGCTCCCGGGGGAGTGCCGCTGCTGGGGATTCTCGGTTTCGTGGTGATGTTCGGTGCCGCGGTACTGGGAGTCCAGTCCTACCTGTACACCGGTCGCGGCGAGCAGAAGCCACTGCACGCCGTCGGGAGTGAGCCCAAAGCTCGCAACCGCAGCCGGGGACATCGGTCGTCGCTTCTCGATCGGCTCGAGGAACGGTGGCGTCGTAGGGCCGACGAGGATCGTTGATCGAAGCGAACGGGGGAGCGCGGAGGTTCGGCTCTCCCCCGGGGTAGTACTCGCGCTGACCGGTTCCCCCGGTCAGCGCACGCGTCTCTCCTGACGCTGCCGTCACTCCGGCCGCTGCCTACCAGGCAGTGGCCGGGGTGTTTTCCATCACCTTGGGGCGGTGTCTGTGGGGGGTGGTTCGGGGTGGGGTGTGGGCGGGCTCAGCGTGCGTCGCGCCCGCTCGTGATCGTGCCTGGGACCGGATCGCGTTCGCGTTCGTGCTTAGCTCCGGGCCTGTGCCGCATGTGCGCCTGCCTTCGTGCCGCGCTTCTGGTCGTGCCGCGTTCCGGCTGTATCGCGCCTGGGTGGTGCTGGGCTCGCGCTGTGTGGCGCTGAGTTCGTGCGGTGCCGTGGGCCTGGGCCGTGTCGTGCTGGGTTCGGGCCATGTCGGGCTGGGTTCGCGCTGGGTCGTGCTGGGTTCGGGCTGGGTTCGGGCTGGGTTCGGGCTGGGTTCGGGCTGGGTTCGGGCTGGGTTCGGGCTGGGTCGTGCTGGGTCGTGCTGGGTTCGGGCCGTGTTGTGCCGTCGCGCCGGATGGTGCGGCTCTGGCTGGGGCGCGACCGGGTAGTGCGGTGCTCTTGGTGGTTCCGCCTACGGCTTGGTCGAGGTTTCGCCGTGGCGCGCCGTCATCCGGGTCGCGCGCCGGCCCGTGCCGCCCTCACGCTGAGCCGGCGCCGCACCCGTGCCCCACCGCACCGTGAAGCCACACAGCACGCACCTGCCCCAGCGCTTTCGCCACGCTTGCAGGCCGTAGTCGGCCTCTGCGTCGCGCCGGAGCGCTGTGCCAAACGGTGCCCCTGCGTCAGCCGGTGCTCTTTGGGTCAGCCGGTGCCCCTGTGCCAGTCGGTGCTCTGGGTCAGCCGGTGTCCTTGGGTCAGCCAGTGCCCTGGGTCATCCGATGCCCTGGGTCATCCGATGCCCTGGGTCATCCGATGCCCTTGGGTCAGCCAGTGCCCCTCTTGGGTCACGCCACCTTGCTGCACTTGTGACCGCAGCCCGCTCATGGTGCCCAGGGTGTACTTGGTCTTCGCTGTGCTCGCGGGTACTCGGACCGAGCCGTCCTTCTGGTGCACCCGGTATACGCGGCGCCCGCACCTCTCTCACTCCTTCCGCCGGTGGCGCGCTCGTTCTGTGCCTGACCACGCTGCGATCACGGCGTACCTAGCCTGCGCTGCGGTCACGGTATACATGTGTTCGCTGCGCTGAAAGGAGTCCGGGCCGTACTCGTGGCACACCCGGACCAGGCCGCGCTCATGGCGCGCCCGGTATGCGCCGTCCTCGTTCTCGCGGCTGAGATGATGTGCCGCGAGGTCGTGTCGGACCTGCCTCATGCCGCACTGCTGGATCGGCCACGATCCGCGTTCGTGCTGCTCCGATCCAGGCCTGATGCTGGGGCTCCGGTTCCGGCGTGCGCTGAGCGGGCGTAGGTCGCCATCCCAGCGCACTCAGTTCGGGCCACCCGTTGTAATGCGCGCAGAACGCCGTGCGGGCGCCGCCGGGCCAGCCCCAAGCCGCCTCGCACTCGCCTGCGCCGCACTGCTGCCTAGCACTGCTGCCCGGCATCGGGCCGCGCGGTCGCCCGGTCACCGCCGCCAATCCAACGCCGCCATTCAGGCACCGCCGGACTGGCCTCGCCATTCAGGCACCGCGTGCATGCGCCACCACTTCGGCACACCCTCGCCCTCGCGCTACGGCGTCGCCCTCGCGCTACGGCGTCGCCCTCGCGCTACGGCGTCGCCCTCGCGCTACGGCGTCGCCCTCGCGCTACGGCGTCGCCCTCGCGCTACGGCGTCGCTCTCGCGTCTGGGCCACGCCCTCGGGCCTCGCCCAATGCCGTCGATCCAACGCCCTCGCGGCTGTGTCCCGCCCTGCGCACGAGAACAGGCCCGCAGGCCCGCCCCCACCACCTACCGGCGAGCCTTAGCCGGAAGGGACAGCAAAGCTGACCGGGCCCTGGCCCGCGTCGAAGGCGGCAACAACTCCGCCAGCACCCGGCGCCCTCGGGGGGACCGCTGATGCAGGGCCGCCCGCACCGTCACGACCGCCTCCACCAACCCCGGCATCGCATGCACGCGTGCTGCGTACCGGGCCTGTTCCTCCGCGCTGGCGATCAACGTCAGTGCTCCCTGCGCCGACTCGTCCAGTCCGTCCGCACGGAGACGCGTCGACAGACCGCGGGGGGTTTCTGCCGTCTCCACCGGCTGGCCGTTCAGGTCGACCAGGGTGTCGACGACCTCGTCCCAGGCCGCGTGGGCGGCCGCGGTGGCGTCGCCGCTGCCGTTCATGACCGCGAAGCGCCGGGCGCGGACGTGACGGCGCAGCGAGCCCCAGAACACGCAGCCCAGGATCAGGCCCACCGGCAGTGCCGCCCAGCCGAGGTAGGGGACGACCTTCTCGTACCAGGCCTCGTCCTTGTCCTCGTCCTTCTTCTTCGCCGCGGCGATGGCGGCGGGGTCGCTCGGCTCCGGAGCCGCCGCTTCCTCGCTGGGCGCGGGGGCGGCCTGCTCCTGCTCGACCGGGGTCTGCTCGGTGGACGTACCCGGGTCGGACACGCCGCCGTCGACCCAGGACAGGTCGCCGGTGTTGCCGGCGCCGCTGGGCGGCGTCGGGTCGAACGGCACCCAGCCGATGCCCGGGAACATGATCTCGACCCAGGCGTGCGCGTCGTGGCTGGTGACCAGCCAGGATCCGCCCTGCTGGGTGCCGTACCCGAAGCCGATCGCCACCCGGGCGGGCAGCCCGGCGATCCGGGCCATGTACGCCATCGCCGACGCGTACTGCTCGCAGTAGCCGCGCCGGTTGTCGAGGAACGAGACGATCGCGCTCTCGCTGGTGCCGGCCGCGGTCTGCAGGTCGTACTCGAACCCGTTCTCTTTCGAGAAGAAGTTGTTGATCGCGACGGCCTTGTCGTACTCCGTCGACTTGCCGGCGACGATCTGGGCGACCTGCTGCTTGACGCTGGGGTCGGGGTCCTTGAGCTCGGTGTACCGCTTGACCGTGCTGTCACCCGGGTTGGGCTGCGCCGCGTCGCGGAGCAGGCCGGGGCTGTAGTTCACCCGCCGGGACTCGAAGCGGTACCGGAGGCCCTCGGTGGTGTCGACGGTGCTGAACACCGCCTCGGACCCGCGGTCGAACCGCCAGTCGCCGTCCACGTCGATCGACGACGGGTTCGAGTAGAGCGGCAGGTAGCGCGACTGGGTCAGCCCGAGGATCTCGATCGAGGTCTGCTGCGACAGCGTCGGGGTGCCGCCGCTGATGCCCGACACGTTCGGCACGCCCCGGCGGACCCTGGCCTCCTGCTTGGCGGTCATGTCGCGCAGCGTCCAGCCGCTGCCGGTGAACCGCTCGAGCGTGGCCAGCCGCAGGTAGAACGGTTGCTGATCGCTCGTGCGTACGCGCAGCAGGTTGACCGGGTCGTCCTGGGTGAGCTGCCCGCGGAGCTCGGTGACCGGGTTGATCGCGGTCACCGTGCGGCCGCTGCCGCTGCCCGGCAGGCCGTTCTCGAACAGCGAGTGCAGGCCCTCGGCGGAGAGCGCGGGCACCCCGGCCGGGATCAGCACGGCCAGCACGATGCCGAAGATCGCCAGCCGGCCGGCGACGAGCGACCCGCCGCCGGTGCGCGCGGGTTCCGCCCCCGCGGTGCCGGCGTGGAACGGACGCCCCCAGCGGCGGATCGTGGTGCCGTGTTCGGCCGCGAGCAGCCAGCAGAAGCCGCCGGCGCCGAGCGCGAACGGGAGCCAGCCGATGCCGTCACGGTCGACGGCGACCGGCACCGTGTACAGGCCCAGCAGCGGCAGGCCGGCCAGCGCGGCCCGGCCCAGCACCGATGCCAGCACGTCGACCAGGATCGCGACCAGGCCGACCCCGCCGACCGTCAGCAGCAGGATCCCGGGCCGCGCCGGCACCGGAGCCGCCAGTTCGGCGATGTCGGCGAACGCGTTGGAGACGTCGGCACGCAGGCCGACGATCGTCGCCGGCGTCGGGATGACGCCGAGGAAGCGGTCGTGGCCGAAGACGATCGTGGTGTAGAGCAGCACGGCGAGGGCACCGACCACCGGCTGCAGCCAGGACGGGGTGCGCAGCGCGCGGGCGCCGATACCGGCCAGCGTCACGACGACGACCCCGCCGCCCACCACCGGCAGCCACGACCAGCCTTCCAGCACGCCACGCAGCGAGGTGGCGCAGAGCAGGGTCGCGACGCCGGCGACCACCGAGACGTAGGTC
Organism: Cryptosporangium arvum DSM 44712; assembly: GCF_000585375.1. NCBI lineage: Bacteria > Bacillati > Actinomycetota > Actinomycetes > Cryptosporangiales > Cryptosporangiaceae > Cryptosporangium > Cryptosporangium arvum. Next base: position 7,147,263 of record NZ_KK073874.1, on the reverse strand, counting down.
CGTCGGTTCATCGAAGAACTCCAGATCCGGTCGACGACCAGTGCCCGTTCGGGGCCCCGTGCCCGTTCGGAGCACCGTGCCCGTTCGGAGCTCCACGGTCGTTCGAGGCGGCATCCGAGCCACCGCCCACCAACGAAGCCCCGCCACCGGCCGTTCCGGCCAGCGTCCACAGGCTGCTGATCCGTGCTCCCGGCTTCGCCGGAAGCACCTTCCACCCCGCGGCCGCGAGCCGGGCGACGTTCTCCTGATAGCGACGTTCGGCGTCGGACTTCGCCGCGCCCGGCAGCGACGCCCACGCGGTCGAGTCGACGAGCACCGCGATCGACGTGCCACCGGTGCGCGCGGCGGCCAGCCGGGAACACTCCTCCGGTGTGAGCAGGCCCACGACCGCCACCAGCAGCTGGTCGCGCTCGTGCTGCAGCCGGTCGAGTGCCATCCCCAGCGACTGGATGCGGCTCGCCTCGGCCTCGGCCAGGATCCCGAGGGCGATGTTCTCCCCGCTCTCCGGCCGCAGCTCCTGGTCGATACCGGCGTCGGTGACCAGGTGCAGGTCGAACCCGGCGCGCAGCAGATGACAGGTGATGCTGGCGGCCGACCCGATCGCCCACTCCAAGCTGGACGCCGGGCCGGTGCCGCGGTGGGCGCTGAACCGGGTGTCGACGAGCACGGTGCCGCGCGACTCCCGCGGCTGCTCCTCCCGCCGCACCATCAGCTCACCCGTGCGCGCGGTCGACTTCCAGTGCACCCGGCGCAGGTCGTCGCCGACCCGGTACTCCCGGGTGCTGGCCGCGTCCTCGCCGCGGGCGACCGTCGAGCGGGGCTGGTTCGGCGACATCCCGGACTGGTCGCCCTCCAGCGGGATCGACGCCAGCGGCGTCACCTGCGGAGTCACGATGATGCGTTCGGTGCGGGTGAACGAGCGGGTCAGCTCGCACAGGCCGAACGGGTCGGTGAGGCGGACGGTCAGCGGCCCGATCTCGTAGCGGCCGCGCACGTCGACCCGGATCGGGTACTCGACGCTGCTCCATTGCCGGCTCGCCAGCCGGTCGAGCACGAACCGGGGCGGTTCGCCCAGCGCCGGCGGCAGCTGCTCCTCGAGCAGCAGCACGCCGGTCGGGACCCGGGACAGGTTCTCCAGCCGGAGCGCGACCGAGGCGGGGTTGCCGGCCTGGATCCGGCCGGGATGGACCGCGCGCGTGCAGGACAGCCGGTAGCGGGTGCGCGCGACCGCGATCACGGCCAGGATCGGCAGCGCCGCCAGCAGCCCCGCGACCTGCAGCAACTCCCGCTCGCCGAGGACGAACGCGGAGACGGTCGCGGCCGCCGCGGCGGCCAGGAAACTCCGGCCCCGCGTCGTCAGCCCGCGTAGGGCGGCTCGGATCACCGCGTCCGACGCCCACCCCGGGCGTCCGGCACCGGCACCCGGGCGACGAGATCGGCCAGGATCACGTCCGCCGTCCGCCGGTTGAACACGGCCTCTTCGGTGGGGATCAGGCGGTGGGTGAGCACCGGCGCCGCCAGCCGTTGGATGTCGTCGGGGAGCACGTAGTCCCGGCCCTCGACCGCGGCGAACGCGCGGGCCGTGCGCAGCAGCTGCAGGCTGGCCCGCGGGCTCGCACCGAGCCGCAGGTCGGGGTTGTTGCGGGTGGCGCTCACCAGGTCGATGACGTACCACTTGACCGGCTCGGCCACGTGCACCCGCCGGACCGCCTCGATCAGCAGGCGGATCTCGTTGCCGTCGCACACCGGCCGCAGGCCGTCGAGCGGGTCCTGCTCGCCGTGGCCGTCGAGCATCGCGAGCTCGGAGCGGCGGTCGGGGTACCCCATCGCCAGGCGCGCGGTGAACCGGTCGCGCTGCGCCTCGGGCAGCGGGTAGGTGCCCGCCATCTGCGTCGGGTTCTGGGTGGCGACCACCATGAACGGGTTCTGCAGCGGATAGGTGATGCCGTCGACCGTCACCTGACGCTCTTCCATGCACTCGAGCAGCGCGGACTGCGCGTGCGGCGAGGCCCGGTTGATCTCGTCCCCGACGACCAGGTTCGCGAACACCGGCCCGGGCTTGAACTCGAACGACCGGTTCTCCGGGTTGTAGATGCTCACCCCGGTGACGTCGGAGGGCAGCAGGTCAGGGGTGAACTGGATCCGCCGTACCGATCCGTCGATCGACCGCGCGAGCGCCTTCGCGAGCTTCGTCTTTCCGACGCCGGGCACGTCCTCGATCAAGAGGTGGCCTTCGGCGAGGAGAACGGCGACCGCCAGCGAGATCGTCGACGTCTTGCCCTCGATCACCCGCTCGACGTTCGCGACGATGCGGTCGGTGACGAGTCGAACGCTCCCAAGGTCGACCGGGGGACCGTAGTTCTCCAGCGTGCCGTGCGTCGTCACCGACTGCCCTCTTCCTCGATCCGCCCAGCGCGGATCCACATATTTACCTGCACGTGCGAAAGGCCTGCGAAAGGCGGCGCGGAAGCGCGAGGCCCGGCGACTATTGTTCCAGGATCCGGCCCGACCGCCAGGCGATCGGCATTGCTCAACACATCCGTACCAGTGTGTGCCGTTTCGTCTCTCGCGTTATACGCGTCGGCGGCCGAATCGGCGGAGCGGTATAGTGCACCCATGGTGAGCGCCGAGGTTCCAACCCCCGTGGCCGGTCCCTGCCGCAAGGGTGCCGGGCTCCTTATCGTGCCGTGCTGACGCGCGGCTGATCCGTCGGTCGTGCTGCCTGAACAGCAGCCGGACGGAGTAGCCACCACGCGATCGGTCAGCACGGCGACCCCTCCATAGCGAGGGGTTTTTTCGTGTCTCGAGCCCGCCACTATCCAGCCTTCAGTCAAGGAATCCCACGATGAGCGAGCAGAACTCCACCGACGCGCCCGCGCACCGCTATACGGCAGCGCTGGCCGCAGCGATCGAGGAGCGCTGGCAGGACCGCTGGGAGGCCGACGGCACGTTCCACTCGCCGAACCCCTCCGGTCCGCTGGCCGCTCCGTCGCCGGGTTGGCACAACGACGGCGGCAAGCCGATGTTCGTCATGGACATGTTCCCGTACCCGTCCGGCGCCGGGCTGCACGTCGGCCACCCGCTGGGGTACATCGGCACCGACGTCTACGCGCGCTACCACCGGATGCTGGGCTACAACGTCCTGCACCCGATGGGTTTCGACGCGTTCGGCCTGCCCGCCGAGCAGTACGCGGTGCAGACCGGCACTCACCCCCGCAAAACCACCGACGAGAACATCGACCGGTACAAGGCGCAGCTGCGTCGGCTGGGGTTCGGCCACGACAGCCGCCGCCAGCTGGCCACCACCGACGTCACCTACTACCGCTGGACGCAGTGGATCTTCCTGCAGATCTACAACTCCTGGTACGACGCCGAGGCCGGCAAGGCCCGTCCGATCGAGGAGCTGGAGGCGGAGTTCGCCGCCGGCGCCCGGACGGCCCCCGGCAAGGCCTGGGACGAACTGGACCGCACGGGCCAGCGCCGGCTGATCGACTCGCATCGCCTGGCCTATCTGTCCGAGGCGCCGGTCAACTGGTGTCCCGGCCTGGGCACCGTGCTGGCCAACGAGGAGGTCACCGCCGACGGGCGCTCCGAGCGTGGCAACTTCCCGGTCTTCAAGCGTCGGCTGCGGCAGTGGATGATGCGCATCACCGCCTACGCCGACCGGCTGGCCGACGACCTGGACCAGGTGGACTGGCCGGAGTCGATAAAGGTCATGCAGCGCAACTGGATCGGACGCTCGACCGGTGCGTACATCGACTTCGCGATAAGCGACGCCGCGCCCAAGAAGCGGCACAGTGCCCCGAACGCGCCCATCCGGGTGTTCACCACCCGGCCCGACACCGTGTTCGGTGCCACCTACCTGGTCGTGGCGCCGGAGCACCCACTGCTGGACGCGATCGTCCCGGACGAATGGCCGGCCGACGTGCCGCCGGCGTGGAAGACCGCTGACGACCCCTCCACCGCCGTCGCCGCCTACCAGGCCCAGGCCGCGGCCAAGTCCGACATCGAGCGGTCCGCCGACGCGCGCAAGAAGACCGGTGTCTTCACCGGCTCCTACGCGGTCAACCCGGTCAACGGCGCGAAGGTCCCGGTGTTCGTCGCCGACTACGTGCTGACCGGCTACGGCACCGGCGCGATCATGGCGGTGCCCGGCCAGGACGAGCGTGACTGGGAGTTCGCCGAGGTCTTCGACCTGCCGATCGTCCGCACCGTGCAGCCCAGCGAGGGCTTCGACGGCAAGGCGTTCACCGGTGACGGTCCGGCGATCAACTCCGGCTTCCTGGACGGGCTGGGTGTCGCCGAGGCCAAGGCCCGGATCATCGACTGGCTGGTCGAGAACAACCACGGCGAGGCCACCACGACGTACAAGCTGCGCGACTGGCTGTTCAGCCGGCAGCGCTACTGGGGCGAGCCGTTCCCGGTGCTGTACGACGAGGACGGGCTGCCGGTCGCGGTGCCGGAGTCGATGCTGCCGATCGTCCTGCCGGAGATCGACGACTACGCGCCGCGGACGTTCGACCCCGATGACGCCGACACCGACCCGGAGCCGCCGCTGGCGCGGGCCGACGAGTGGGTGAACGTCACGCTGGACCTGGGCGACGGCCCGAAGCAGTACCGTCGCGAGACCAACACGATGCCGCAGTGGGCCGGCTCGTGCTGGTACGAGCTGCGTTACCTGGACCCGTCCGACGAGGCCGAGTTCGTCGACCCGGCGAACGAGCAGTACTGGATGGGCCCGACGGCGGCGAAGCCCGCCGGCGGCGTCGATCTGTACATCGGCGGCGTCGAGCACGCCGTGCTGCACCTGCTGTACGCGCGGTTCTGGCACAAGGTGCTGTTCGACCGCGGGCACCTGCGCTCGTCCGAGCCGTTCGGCCGCCTGTACAACCAGGGCTACATCCAGGCGTTCGCCTACACCGACGCGCGGGGCGCCTACGTGCCCGCCGACGAGGTGGCGGAGCAGGACGGCACCTACACCTGGCACGGCCAGCCGGTGAACCGCGAGTACGGCAAGATGGGCAAATCCCTGAAGAACGTCGTCACTCCCGACGACATGTGCGCCGAGTACGGCGCCGACACGTTCCGGGTGTACGAGATGTCGATGGGCCCGCTGGACGTCTCGCGTCCGTGGGAGACCCGGGCGGTCGTCGGCTCGATGCGGTTCCTGCAGCGGCTGTGGCGCACCGCGGTCGACGAGGAGACCGGTGAGCTGCGGGTCGGCGACGAGGAGGCCGACGACGCGACCAAGCGGCTGCTGCACCGGACCATCGACGGCGTCCGGGGCGACCTGGAAGGGCTGCGCACCAACACCGCGGTCTCGAAGCTGATCGAGCTGACCAACCAGGTGACGTCGGTCTACTCCGGGAAGGCCGCGACGCCGCGCGAGGTCGTCGAGCCGATGGTGCTGATGGTCGCGCCGTTCGCCCCGCACCTGGCCGAGGAGCTGTGGGCGAAGCTGGGCCACGAGGAGACGCTGACCTACCACTCGTTCCCGGTCGCCGACCCGGCTCTGCTGACCGCGGCCGAGATCGAATACCCGGTGCAGGTCAACGGCAAGGTGCGGGGCCGCATCACGGTTCCGGCCGACGCCGATCAGGCCGCGGTGGGCGCCGCCGCGCTGGCCGAGCCCAAGGTCGCCGCCTTCCTGGGCGGCAAGGAGCCCCGCAAGCTGATCGTCGTGCCGGGCCGGATCGTGACGGTCGTCGTCTAGTAAGAGTGATGTAGTTCACCGGGCCGGTGCCCCCGAGTGGTCGGGGTCACCGGCCCGAAGTGTGTTAGCGCCCGGGAACCCCATTCGCTGCACTTCCCGATGCACACCGGAGGGGTGGTAGGGGAGAGCTCCCTCGGGGTGCCAACTCGCCCCACTCACGCTCCACCACGCTGACCTGCGAAGACATCCGTGTGACACCTGGCGGCTACGGGTTTGAGTCGTTGACGGTGGGGGGAAGTGGAGTACAGTGGGGCGTGATGGAGCGTCTGGGATGCTCTTATCCAGGGGGAGGCGGGTGCCGTGTTCCTTGGCACGCACACGCCCCGACTGGATGACAAGGGTCGGCTCTTCCTGCCGGCGAAGTTCCGCGACGAGCTGGCTGGAGGACTGGTGGTGACGAAAGGGCAGGAACGATGCCTCTTCGTCTTCCCGATGACCGAATTCAGCCGAGTCGCCGAGCAGCTTCGCGCGGCTCCGATGACGCACAAGGCTGCCCGGGCCTACAGCCGGGTGTTTTTCGCCAGCGCACACGACGAAGTCCCTGACCGGCAGGGGCGCATCACGATCCCCGCCCATCTCCGGGAGTACGCCGGTCTCGACCGGGACTGCGTGGTGATCGGGGCGAGTACCAGGGTCGAAATTTGGGATCGGCAGGCGTGGGACAACTACCTCGCCGAGTCCGAGGAAGCGTTCGCAGAGGTCGAAGAGGAGGTGCTGCCCGGGATTTTCTGACCGCGGCGAGTTTCGTTCGGGGCCGGCCGAGTCCCGTGACGTGAGGTCTCCAGCCGCTTGGCGATACTCCTGGCGCACCTTCCCCGGCGCCAGGCCACGCGAAGCGGATGGGGACCTGGCGACACGGTGAGCGACCCGGCCCCTTCGTACACCGGATGCGACCGGGCACCGGATCCAAGGGGGCGGCATGGCCGAGGAGGAGACTCATCCTCAGTCCGGCATTTCCCCGCATTCCCAGATACACCGCCCGGTCTTGCTCGACCGCTGCCTGGAACTGCTCGCGCCCGTCCTGAGCCGCCCCGGCGCGGTGGTGGTCGACGGCACGCTCGGCCTCGGCGGCCACACGGCCGCGATGCTCGAGGCCCATCCCGACGCGACCGTGATCGGTATCGACCGCGATCCCGACGCGTTGCGTCGCGCCGCCGAACGCCTCGGTGCCGACGCGAGCCGCGTCCACTTCGTCCACGCGGTGTACGACCGGATCTCCGACGCCCTGGAGCAGGCCGGCGTCTCGTCGGCGGACGGGTTCCTGTTCGATCTCGGGGTCTCGTCCCTGCAGCTCGACGAGGACGACCGCGGCTTCTCGTACGCCCGGGACGCGCCCCTCGACATGCGGATGGACACGTCACGCGGGATCACCGCGGCCGACGTGCTCAACACGTACTCGCACGGCGACCTGGCCCGGATCCTGCGGGCGTACGGCGAGGAGAAGTTCGCGCCGCGGATCGCGTCGGCAGTTCTGCGCGAGCGGGAGACCACGCCGCTGCAGTCCAGCGCGCGGCTCGTCGAACTCGTGCGTAACGCGATCCCGGCGGCGGCCCGCCGCACCGGGGGCAATCCGGCCAAGCGGACGTTCCAGGCGCTGCGCATCGAGGTCAACGGCGAGTTGGACGCGCTGCGCGACGCGTTGCCGGCCGCGCTGGACGCCGTCCGGCCGGGTGGGCGCATCGTCGTGATGTCGTACCAGTCGTTGGAAGACCGGCTGGTCAAGCAGGCGTTCGCCGAGGTCACCCGGGATCGCACCCCGGCCGAGCTGCCGGTGCCGCTCCCGGAGTACGCGCCGAGCTTCCGGAACCTGACCCGCGGCGCCGAAGTCGCGAGCCCGGCGGAGATCGCCGCGAACCCCCGAGCCGCATCGGTGCGGCTACGAGCAGTCGAACGTCTTTCCCAGGCTCGTGAGACCGAACAACTTCCAGCGAGGGCGAGGTGACATGATGTCGAGCTCACGTGCCGGCCTGCGGTCGCGTCCGGGTGTGGTCCGAGAAGGACGCCCGCTGCCGAAGAACACGGCGACGAAGGCCGCGCGGTCGGCCCGGCCGACAGCGGCCCAGCGACGCCGGGAGGCGACGCCGATCAGTGTGCCGCCCTCGCCGTCCACGCCGACCCGGCGGGTGACCGCCGGGTCACGGGCTCCGTTCATCGTGCTCGTGCTCGTGCTGGCCGCCGGTGGGTTGATCGGGTTGGTGCTGCTCAACACCGCGGTGAACGAGAACGCGTTCCGGCTGCACGACCTGGACACCGAGCAGTCGCGCCTGGACAAGGAGGAGCAGCGGCTCCAGCAGGCGCTGCAGGATCAGGAGTCGCCGAAGAAGCTGGCCGACCGGGCCAAGGATCTGGGGCTGGTGCCGGCGGGGGACCCCGGGTTCGTCGTGCTGCCCGAGGGGAAGGTCGTGGGGACGCCGGTTCCGGCCAAGGCTCCGCCGTCGCCCACTCCGTCCGCGGCCTCGCCCCGTACCTCGTCGTCCCCGTCCTCGGGCGCCGGAACCGACGCCACGGCCGGGGACGCGACGTCCGAGGACGCGACGGGCGGGGACGACGCGGACGCCAGTGGTGCGGACGGTGACGGCGGGACCACCCCGACGCCGTCGGCGGGCCGGTGATGGCGCCACCGCCGCCGCGTGACGGGCGTCGGAAGCCCGGTGGGTCCGGACGGCCCGCGCGCGGGAACCCCGCGGACGAGAACCCGGCGGACGAGAACGTCGTGCCGTTCCGGCCCCGCGAATCGGGTGGGTCGCGGGAGCCGGGTGGGTCGCGGTCCCGGGAGGGGCGGAGCCGGCTCTCCGAGGCGCAGCAGTACCACCCACGGGGCCGCACGGTCCGGGAGAGCGCCGAGTCCGCCCGCACCCCTCGCCAGCCCGCCGCCGGCTCCGGCCGCGCCCGCGGCTCGACCGCGTCCGGGACGGCCGCCGAGAGCGGAGGGGTGGAAGCCCGCTCCGGCTCGACCGGCCGCTCGACCGGTGCCCGCACCGGAAGCACCACCCGCTCCACCTCGGCCCGCACCACCTCCACGACCAGTGCCTCCGCCCGCGGCTCGTCCGCAGGCGGCACCGGCCGTGGGTCGTCCAACGGCGGTACCGGCCGTGGGTCGGGAAGCGGCGGCACCGGCCGTGGGTCGGGAAGCAGCGGCACCGGCCGTGGGTCGTCCAACGGCGGTACCGGCCGTGGGTCGGGAAGCAGCGGCACCAGCCGTGGGGCGGGAAGCGGCGGTACTGGCCGTGGTGGGTCCTCCAGCGGCGGTACCGGCCGTGCGTCGGGGACTGGCGGCACCGGCCGTGGCGGGTCCTCGAGCAGCGCCTCCGGCCGAGAGGGCTCGGCGCGCGGCACGACCGGGCGTGGCACCACCGGGCGTGGCGCCACCGGGCGTGGATCGACGGCGCGTGCATCCACCGCGCGCGGATCGACGGCCCGTGGCGGGACCGTGCGGCGTGGCGGCACCGTGCGGCGCACCGGCCGCAGCGTCACCACCCGGCACGCGGAAGGCCCGCCACCCCCTCGCCGGCGTCAGCTCCACCCCCCGTCCCGCCGTTCGCGTGGCATCGCCCGCCTCGGCAATCCGGGCGTCCGCCTCCGCGTCAGCCTCGCCGTGCTGCTGGCGCTCTTCGCCGCGGTCGGCGGCCGCCTCGTGCAGATCCAGTCCACCGAGGGCTCCCAGTACGCCGCGCTCGCCGCCGACTCCCGCCGCGCCAGCGTCGAGATCTTTGCCCCGCGGGGCTCGATCTTCGACCGTGACGGCAACGTCCTCGCGCAGGACGTGCAGGGTGCCACGATCGCGGCCGACCCCGGGTACATCAAGAACCCCGGCGAGGTCGCCGCAGCCGTGGCCCCGGTGCTGGGCATGACCGTCGCGGCCGTCGCCGAGAAGCTCTCCCGCGACACCCACCCCGACGGCACCAAGAACCGCTACGTCGTCCTGAAGAAGAAGGTGCCGCTCGCGGTCGGCGACCGGATCAACGCGCTCCGGGAGAAGATCCCGGGCCTGATCGTCCAGGAGGACCAGGTCCGCGAGGTGCCAGGCGGTCCGTTCGCGGCGAACCTGCTCGGGTACACCGGCGTCGACGGCACCGGCCTGGCCGGCCTCGAGTCGAGCTACAACGAGCTGCTCGAGGGCGTCAACGGCGAGCGGATCTACGACGAGGGAACCGGCGGTCAGGAGATCCCGGACGGCTACCACAAGACCACGCCGGCGAAAGCGGGCTCCGATCTCGTCCTCACGATCGACCGGGACCTGCAGTACCAGACCCAGAAGCTGCTGGCCGAGCGCGTGGCGGCCACGAAGGCCTACATGGGCACCGCGATCGTCATGGACGCCCACACCGGTGAGATCCTCGCGATGTCGAGCGTGCCGACCTACGACGCGTCCGATCCGAGGACCGCGAAGAAGGGCACGACGCTCGACCTGGCCACCGCGGCGGTCGTCGAGCCCGGCTCGGTCCACAAGGCCCTGACGGTGGCCGGCGGCCTGGACGCCGGGGTGATCGAGCCGGACTCGATCCTCACGCTGCCGGAGACGGTCACCAAGGGCGGCTACACCTACCGGGACACCCACAAGCACGCGAAGCCGGACTACACGCTGATGGGCATCCTCGCCCAGTCCAGCAATGTCGGCACGATCGAGATCGCCGACCGGCTCGGGGCCAAGCGCCTCTACGACTACCAGCGTGCGTTCGGGCTGGGCAGCAAGACCGGCGTCGGGCTGCCCGGCGAGTCCGCGGGCATCGTCCAGCCGCCGACGAACTGGAGTGGTTCGTCGGCGGGCTCGATCCCGATCGGGCTCGGGGTGGCGGTGACCCCGCTGCAGATGACCGCGCTCTACGCGACGCTGGCCAACGGCGGCATGAAGGTCCAGCCGACGCTGGTCAAGAGCGTCGTGGGGGCGGACGGCACCGCCAAGCCCACCGAGCGGGCGAAGCCCAAGCGGGTCGTGAGCAAGGAGGCCGCGGACACCGTGGTCCGGGACATGACCGCCATCGCCACCGGCGAGGGCACGGCGCCGCTGGCGGCGGTTCCCGGCTACATCGTCTCCGGCAAGACCGGCACCGGCTCGCGGGCCGAGGGCAACCGTTATCTGGACGGCAACGTGACGTCGTTCATCGGTATCGTTCCGGCCGATTCGCCCCGATACGTGATCAGCGTGATCGTGCACACGCCCAGTAACGGGGTCGGGGGGGCGATTGCCGGGCCGACCTTCGCTGACCTGGCCGGATTCACGCTCCGGCGCTACGGGGTGTCACCATCCGGCGTCCCGGCCCCACCGATCACCTTGTACAGGTAGGTCGGCGGTAGGGTCTGTGGCCGTGTCCAACGCCAGCGTCCCGCGGCCTGCGTCCCCGGCAGCCGTTCCGGTGACGGAACTCGCCGGGCTCGTCGGCGGCAGTACCACCGGTGACGCGGTCGTCACCGGTGTCACCCATGACAGCTCAGCCGTTCGTCCCGGCGATCTCTTCGCGGCGCTCCCGGGCGCACGCACGCACGGGGCCCGGTTCGCGGCCCGCGCGGTCGAAGCCGGAGCGGTGGCCGTTCTCACCGACCCCGCAGGCGCCGAGTCCGTCCACGGTGTCCCGGTGCTCCTCGTCGACGATCCGCGGGCGGTGCTCGGCACCGTCAGCGCCCGTGTCTACGGCGACCCCAGCGCCGCGCTGACCGTCGTCGGCATCACCGGCACGAACGGCAAGACCACCACCGCCTACCTGGTCGAGGCCGGCCTGCGCGCCGCCGGGCACGTCACGGCCCTGCTGGGGACCGTGGAGACCCGCATCGCGGGCGAGCGCCTGGCGTCGGCGCGGACCACCCCGGAAGCGCCCGACCTGCAGGCGTTGCTCGCGGTCGCCCGGGAACGCGGTGTCACCGCGGTGGTGATGGAGGTCTCCAGCCACGCGCTCGCGCTGGACCGGGTGGCCGCGGTGCGGTTCGCGGTCGGCGCGTTCACCAACCTCGGCGTCGACCACCTGGATTTCCACGCCGACGTCGAGGACTACTTCCAAGCCAAGGCCCGGCTGTTCGACGGCCGCTCCGAGCGCGTGGTGGTCAACGTCGACGACGCCGCGGGCCGGCGTCTCGTGCGCCCGGGAGTGATCACGGTCTCGGCGGCCGGCGCGCCCGACGCCACCTGGCGGGTCGTCGAGCGCGGGCCGGACGGGTTCGTCCAGGACTTCGTCGTCGAGGGCCCCGACGGCGCGCACACCGCCGCCCGGGTCGCGATGCCCGGCGCCTACAGCATCGAGAACGCCGTGCTGGCGCTGGCCGTGCTGCGCTCGGTCGACGTGCCGCTGGCGACCGCGGTGGCGGGTGTGGCCGACGCCGGCCAGCTGCCGGGCCGCATGGAGCGGGTGACCGGGTCGGCGGCGGGTCCGGCCGGTGTGGTGGACTACGCGCACGACCCGGGTTCGGTCGCGGCCGCGCTGGCCGCGCTGCGCCCGGTCACGGCCGGAAAACTGATCTGTGTGCTGGGTTGCGGGGGCGACCGGGACGCCGGCAAGCGTCCGCTGATGGGCGAAGCCGCGGCTCGGGGAGCGGACGTGTTCGTCGCGACCGACGACAACCCGCGTTCCGAGGACCCGGCGACGATCCGCACCGCGATGCTGGGCGGCGTCGCCCGGGTACCGGCCGCGGAACGGGCCGAGGTCGTGGAAGTCGGTGACCGGGCGGCAGCGATCGCCGCCGCGGTCGAACAGGCCGGGCCGGGCGACTGCGTCGCCGTGCTGGGCAAGGGACATGAGCAGGGCCAGGAGGTCGCAGGAGTGGTGCACCCGTTCGACGACCGGGAGGTGCTCGCGGCCGCGCTCGCCGCCGTCGGCACCCGGGGAGCACGGGCATGATCGCGCTCACGCTGGCCGAGGTCGCGGCCGCGACCGACGGTGACCTCCGCAACGCCGACCCGGGCACGGTGGTGACCGGGACGGTCGAGTACGACTCGCGCCGGGTGACCGCGGGCGGGGTGTTCGTCGCGTTGACCGGCGAGCGTGTCGACGGCCACGACTTCGCGGCCGGCGCGGTCGAGGCCGGGGTGGCGGTGGTGCTGGCCACCCGCCCGCTGGACGGGGTGCCGTCGATCCTCGTCGACGACGCGCTCGTCGCCCTGGGCAAGCTGGCGCGCGCGGTCGTCGACCGCCTGCCCGACCTGACGATCGTCGGTGTCACCGGGTCCAGCGGCAAGACGTCCACCAAGGACCTGCTGGCCGCGGTGTGCGGACGCCTCGGCGCGACGGTGGCGCCGCCGGGGTCGTTCAACAACGAGCTCGGCCACCCGTGGACGGTGCTGCGTGCCGACGCCGACACCCGGTACCTGGTGCTGGAGAAGAGCGCGCGTGGCGTCGGGCACGTCCGGTGGCTCACCGAGGTCGCCCCGCCCCGGATCGGTGTGGTGCTCAACGTCGGCGCCGCGCACGCCGGGGAGTTCGGTTCGATCGAGGCGACCGCGCAGGCGAAGGGCGAACTGGTCGAGGCGCTGCCCGCGGAAGGGCTCGCGGTGCTCAACGCCGACGACGGCCGCGTGCGCGCGATGGCCTCGCGCACCAAGGCCCGGGTCGTGCAGGTGGGCCTGGCCCCCGACGCCGACGTGCGGGCGAGCGACGTCACGCTCGACGGCATCGGGCGCCCGGGCTTCACGATCCACGTGGGTGACGCCCGGGCGCACGTCCAGTTGAAGCTGCACGGCGAGCACCACGTCGGCAACGTGCTGGCGGCGGCCGCGGTCGGCCTCGAGCTGGGGCTCGGCCTGGACGAGGTCGCCGCGGTGCTGAGCGAGGCCACCCCGGTGAGCCGGCGCCGGATGGAGGTCACCGAGCGGGTCGACGGCGTGACGGTCGTCGACGACAGCTACAACGCGAACCCCGACTCGGTGCGCGCCGCGCTGAAGGCGCTGCGCGCGATGGCCACGCCGGCCCCGAACCAGGGCGAGGAGCCGCGCGGGCGGCGGCGGGTCTGGGCCGTCCTGGGCCACATGGCCGAGCTGGGCGAGACCAGCCGGGAAGAGCACGACGCGATCGGGCGGCTCGCCGTCCGGTTGGACATCGACCGTCTGGTCGTAGTGGGGCCCGACGCCGGCGCGATCCACGCCGGTGCGGTTCTGGAAGGGTCCTGGGGAGAGGAGTCGGTGCACGTGCCGGACGTGGACGCCGCGGTGGAGTTGCTGGGCAACCAGCTCGCACCGGGCGACGTGGTGCTGGTGAAGGGGTCCCGGTCGGCGCGGCTCGACCGCGTCGTGGACGCCCTGCTGGCCGGGCCGGTGGCCACGCCGGCGCCCGGGGGTGGCCGGGCGTGAGGAGTGTTCTGGCCGCGGCGTTCGTGGCCTTCGTCGTCTCCATCTTCGGTACGCCCGTCGCGATCCGATACCTGCACCGGCTGAAGTTCGGGCAGGAGATCCGCGAGGAGGGCCCCAAGCACCACCAGTCCAAGCGCGGTACGCCCACGATGGGCGGCATCGTCTTCATCCTCGCCACGGTCATCGCGTACGTGGTCGCCCAGATCGTCATCGGTGACCACCGGATCAGCCCGACCGCGGTGACGCTGCTCGGCCTCTTCGTCGGCATGGGCGCGGTCGGTTTCGTCGACGACTACATCAAGATCCGCAAGAAGCGCAGCCTCGGCCTGAACAAGCGGGGCAAGCTGATCGGCCAGGCCGTCGTCGCGGCCGCGTTCGCGTTCCTGGCGCTGAACCTGCCCGACGAGCAGGGCTACACGATCGCGTCGGAGAAGCTCTCGTTCATCCGGGACCTCGACTGGGCGCACCTCACCCAGGTCGGCGCGGCGCTGTTCTTCGCGTTCGTCGTGATCGCGGCGGCCAACGGCGTCAACCTCACCGACGGGTTGGACGGCCTGGCCACCGGCCCGTCGATCATGGTGCTGCTGGGCTACGTCCTGATCGGCTTCTGGCAGTACCGGCACATCTGCGGCGAGGTCGCCGGCCCGAACGGCTACTGCTACACGGTGCGCGACCCGCTCGACACCGCGCTGATCGCCGCGGCCGCGGCCGGTGCGCTGGCGGGGTTCCTGTGGTGGAACGCGCCCCCGGCCCGGCTGTTCATGGGCGACACCGGCGCGCTCGGCATCGGCGGCCTGATCGCCGGCCTGGCGCTCACCACCCGCACCACGCTGCTGCTGCTGATCCTCGGCGGGCTGTTCGTCATCGTGACGATGTCGGTCGTCATCCAGATCATCTCGTTCCGCAGCACCGGTAAACGGGTGTTCCGGATGGCGCCGCTGCAGCACCACTTCGAACTGGCGGGCTGGCAGGAGACCACGATCGTGGTCCGGTTCTGGATCATCGCGGGCTTCTTCGTCGCGGCCGGGCTCGGCATCTTCTTCGCCGACTACCTGAACGTGCTGCAGCAGTGACCGCGCGCTCCTGGTACCCGGGTCGCCACGTCCTCGTCGGCGGCACCGGCGTGACCGGTGCGGCGGTGACCCGTGCGCTGCAGTCGGTCGGCGCGCGGGTGACGGTGTTCGACCGGGTCGACTCGCCGGCCCTGCGTGCGATCCAGGAATCCGGTGCCGGGATCCTGATCGACCCGGCCGAGCTGCCCGGCGACACCGACCAGGTGATCGTCTCGCCGGGCTTCCGGCCGGACCATCCGCTGCTGGCCGGGCCGCTCGCCGCCGGGATCGAGGTGTTCAGCGAACCCGAGCTGGCCTGGCGCCTGCGCCCCGGCGACGTCCCCTGGCTCACCGTCACCGGCACCAACGGCAAAACCACGACCACGACCATGCTGGCGACGATCCTCGAGCGCGCCGGCCTGCGGACCACCGCCGTGGGCAACATCGGTGTGCCCCTGATCGATGCCGTCCTGGACCCCGAGCCCTACGACGTGCTCGCCGTCGAGCTGTCCAGCTACCAGCTGCACTGGTCCTCGACGCTGGCCCCGGCCGCCGCCGCGCTGCTCAACCTGGCCGACGACCACCTCTCGTGGCACGGCGACTTCGCGCGGTACGCGGCCGCGAAGGCGAAGCTCTGGCAGTTCCCGTCGACGGTCGCCGTCGGAAACGCCCAGGATCCCCGCGTGGCGGCGTTGCTCGCGACCGCACCCGGCACCGCCGTCGGGTTCACGCTCGAGGCGCCGCTGCCCGGCGAGTTCGGCGTCGTGCAGACGCTGCTCGTCGACCGCGCGTTCACCGCCGACCCGTCGCAGGCCTTCGAAGTGGGGTCGGTCACCGACGTCCGCCCGCCCGGTCCGCACAACGTCGCGAACGCGCTGGCCGCCGCCGCGCTGGCCCGCTCGCACGGCGTCGGCCCGGACGCCGTCGTCGCGGGGCTGGCGGAGTACCGGCCGGAGCCGCACCGCAACGCGTTCGTCGCCGAGAAGAACGGCGTGACCTGGGTCGACGACAGCAAGGCGACGAACCCGCACGCGGCCGAAGCGTCGTTGCGCGCCTACCCGCGCGTGGTCTGGGTCGCCGGCGGTCAGCTCAAGGGCGTCGACATCGCGCCGCTCGTCGAGACGGTCGCCGACCGGCTCGCCGGCGCGGTGCTGCTCGGCGTCGACCGGGCCGAGGTGGCGGACGCGCTGCGCCGACACGCCCCGCACGTCCCCGTGCGTGAGGTGGACAGGACCGATGATGGGGCCATGACCGATGTCGTGGCCGCCGCCGTCGCGCTGGCCGACCCCGGCGACACCGTGCTGCTCGCCCCGGCCGCGGCGTCGCTGGACATGTTCGGCAGCTACGCCGCCCGCGGGCTCGCCTTCGCCGACGCGGTCGAGAAGCTGCAGGACTCCTGACGATGGCGGCGCCGGCGGGCCTGGACCGGGATGCCCACGTCGCGCCCGGCCGGGCCGTCGGTGTGGTGGCCGGTCTGCTGCGCCGCCCGATGGCGTCGTACTACCTGCTGCTGGGGAGCGCGGGGCTGCTGCTGGGGCTCGGCTTGATCATGGTGCTCTCGGCCTCCAGCATCGACTCGTACGCCAACTCCGGGAGCGCGTTCACGCAGTTCACCAAGCAGCTCACGTTCGCGCTGCTCGGTATACCGGCGTTCTGGCTGGCGCTGCGCCTGCCGATGCGCCTGTGGCCGATGCTCGGCTGGCCGCTCGTCGTCGTCTCGATGATCCTGCTGGTGCTGTTGCCGTTCTTCGGCAAAGAGGTGAACGGCGCGAAGCTGTGGCTGGCGCTGGGCCCGATCCAGATCCAGCCGGTCGAGGTGGCCAAGCTCGCGCTGGCGCTGTGGGGTTCCGCGGTGCTCGTGCGCAAGCGTCCGCTGCTGACCGAGTGGCGGCACCTGGCGGTGCCGCTGCTGGCCGGGTCGGCGGTGCTGTTCGGCCTGGTGGGCCTGGAGGACTTCGGCGGCATGATGCTGCTGCTGTTCATCCTCGTCGCGCTGCTGTTCACCGCCGGGGTGCGGTTCCGGGTGTTCGCGACGCTCGGCGCGATCGCGTTCGTCGGCCTGGTGCCGCTGGTCGCCACGAAGCCCGAGCGCATCTCCCGGCTGACCTGCTTCACCGACCCGTTCGCCCACCAGGACACCTGCGGGTACCAGGTCGTGCGCGGCTTCTACTCGCTGGGTACCGGCGGCTGGCTCGGTCTCGGGCTCGGCCAGAGCCGGGAGAAGTGGGGCGGGCTGCCCGAGGCCCACAACGACTTCATCTTCGCGATCATCGGCGAGGAGCTCGGCGTCCTCGGCTGCCTCGTCGTCGTCCTGTTGTTCGGGGTGCTGACCTACGCCGGTATCCGGATCGCGTCCCGGGTGGACGACCCGTTCCGCCGGCTGGTCGCGTCCGCCGGTACGGTCTGGCTGGCCGGACAGGCGCTGGTGAACATGGGAGGCGTGGTGGGGCTGCTGCCGATCACCGGCGTCCCGCTGCCGCTGATGTCGGCCGGTGGCAGCTCGCTGGTGCTGACGATGTTCGTGATCGGCATGCTCGCCAGCTTCGCCCGCCACGAGCCCGAGGCCGTGCTGGCGCTGCACGCCCGCGGCCGGGCCTGGTGGGTGCGATGGTCGGGTATTCCGCTCCCGGAGCTGCCCGGGCGTCCGGGCCGGGCCCGGCAGGCGTTACGGTCGGGCCGGGCCGGGCGCCCATTAGGCCACTATCGGGCAAGGACAGGAGGTCGTCGGTGACGCCGTTGCGCTCCGTCGTCCTCGCCGGTGGCGGTACGGGCGGGCACATCGAGCCCGCGCTCGCACTGGCCGAATGCGTCCGGCGGTACCACCCCGATGCCCGGATCACCTGTCTCGGCACGCCCAAAGGGCTGGAAGCCGAGATCATCCCGGCCCGCGGCTGGGATCTCGAACTCGTCCCCGCGTATCCGCTGCCCCGCCGCCCGAACGCCGATCTGGCCCGGACGCCCGGCCGCGTCCGGCGCAGCGTCGCGGCTGTGACCGAGGTACTCGAACGGGTCGGCGCGGAGGTCGTCGTCGGGTTCGGCGGGTACGTCGCGCTCCCGGCCTACCTGGCCGCGCGCCGGGCGAAGCTGCCGCTCGTGGTGCACGAGGTCAACGATCCGGCCGGCATCGCCAACAAGGTCGGCGCCCGGCTGACGCCGTTCGTCGGCCTCGGCGGTGAGCACGTGACGCTGCGCAACGGAACCGTGGTGGGGGTGCCGCTGCGTTCCACGATCGCTTCGCTGGACCGGAGCGCCACGCGTGCCGCCGCCCGGGAGCACTTCGGGCTCGACCCGGACAAGCCGGTGCTGTTCGTCTCCGGTGGCTCCCAGGGCGCCCGCTCGCTCAACCTGGCGGTCACCGCCGCCGCACCCGCACTGGCCGCGGCGAACATTCAGGTGTTGCACGTCA
Source organism: Cryptosporangium arvum DSM 44712 (assembly GCF_000585375.1). Taxonomy (NCBI): domain Bacteria; kingdom Bacillati; phylum Actinomycetota; class Actinomycetes; order Cryptosporangiales; family Cryptosporangiaceae; genus Cryptosporangium; species Cryptosporangium arvum. The sequence goes on along the minus strand of NZ_KK073874.1, from coordinate 7,128,820 downwards.
TCGGGGCCCGCAACACCCTCGACATCATGCCCGAGGCGACCGGTACGAAGTACGTGACGATGCCGTTCCTCGACCGGATGGACCTCGGTTACGCCGCCGCCGACCTGATGCTGTGCCGGGGCGGTGCGATGACCTGCGCGGAGGTCGCGGCGGTGGGGTTACCCGCGGTCTACGTCCCACTGCCGTGGGGCAACGGCGAACAACGACGTAATGCGCTGCCGGTGACGCGGGCCGGTGGAGGACTGCTGGTGGAGGACGCGGAGTTGTCCGCGTCGTGGCTGGAGGAGAACGTGATACCGCTGTTGGGTGAACCCGACCGGACAAGCGCCATGGGGCGCGCCGCCGCCGGATACGGTCGCCGGGACGGTGACGAGGCCCTGCTCGCGCTGGTGTACCAGGCGGTGCGGGAGAACCAACGGGAGGTGTCAGCATGACCGAAGACCTCTCGAGGCTCTCGGCGGAGGACCTGGGACGGGTCCACGTGATCGGCATCGGTGGCGTCGGCATGCTCGGCGTCGCGCGGCTGCTGCTCACCCGTGGCATCCCGGTCAGCGGCAGTGACATCAAGGAGTGGCCGGCGCTGGAGACGCTCCGTGCGCTCGGCGCGACGATCCAGCTCGGACAGACCGCCGGGAACGTCCACGGCGTCGACACGGTCGTGTACTCCACCGCGATCCCGGCCGACAACGTCGAGCTGGTCGAGGCCCGGCGGCTGGGCCTGCGGGTGCTGCACCGCGCCGAGGCGCTGGTCACCGCGATGAACGGCCGCCAGGTGATCGCGATCGCCGGGACGAACGGCAAGACCACGACGACGTCGATGGTCACCACCGTGCTGCAGCACTGCGGCGTCGACCCGTCGTTCTTCATCGGCGGCGAGTTCGCCGACGCCGGGGTCGGTGCGCACCACGGTTCCGGGCAGCACTTCGTGGTCGAGGCCGACGAGAGCGACCGATCGTTCCTGCTCTACTCGCCGTTCGTCGCGATCCTCACCAACCTCGAGGCCGATCACCTCAACACCTACGGCGACATGGCCGGCCTGGAGGCCGCGTTCCGCGAGTTCGTCGACCGCGTCCACCCGAAGGGCTTCGTGGTCGTCTGCGCCGACGACGCCGGGGCGGTCCGGCTGGGTGACTACGCCCGGTCCACCGGGCGTCAGGTCTTCTCCTACGGACGCTCCGAGGAAGCCGACCTGCGGCTGACCGAGGAGGCCGGTGACGTCGCCGGGACGTCCTACGTGGCCCGGCTGGCCGGCGAGAAGCTCGGCGCGGTCAGCGTGCCGGTGCCGGGCGGGTACCTGGCGCTGAACTCGGCCGCCGCGTTGCTGGCGGCGGTGAAGCTGGACCTCGACCCGGGCAAGGCCGTGGAGTCGCTCGGCCAGTTCCGGGGGGTGCGGCGCCGCTTCGAGCTCAAGGGCGTGGCGGCCGGCGTGCGGGTGTACGACGAGTACGCCTACCACCCGACGTCGATGACCGGTGCGCTCACGACGCTGCGCACGCTGGCCGGCACCGGGAGGCTGATCGTCGCGTTCCAGCCCTACCGGATGTACCGAACGGTCGCCTTCCAGGACGAGATCGCGCAGTCGCTGGCGCTGGCCGACGACGTCGTCGTGATGGAGGTCTTCGGGCCGGGGGAGGTGCGCGAACCCGGCCAGGGTGGCGCGCCGCTCGCCCGGGCGGTTCCGCTGCCCGCCGAGAACGTCGTGTTCGAACCATCGTGGTCGGCGGTGGCCGCCGAGGTGGTGAGCCGGGCCCGTCCCGGCGATCTGGTCGTGACGATGGGCGCGCCGCCGATCTCGATGCTGGGCACCGAGATCCTCGCCGCACTCGAGGAGCAGCCGGTGGGTCGGCACGCCCGGTGAGGGCCGCGTCGGTACGCTCGTCGTTCCCGTCGCGGAGGAGGCGAGCGTGACCGGCAAAGCCGATCGTCCGGCGCGGCGCTGGCGGCTCCGCCGGGACGCGGTCAACCCTTCGGCGCGGGCCGGGAGCCGGCGGGCGCTGCGGCGTAGTCGTCGCGGTCTGCGTGCGGTGGCGCCGTACGCGCTCGTCGCCGCGGTGGTCGCGGTCTCGTCGGTGGCGGTCTGGGCGTTGCTGGGTTCGGCGCTGCTCGGCGTCCGCACGATCTCCGTGCGGGGCGAGCGCACCGTCACCACCGAGCAGATCGCCCGCGCCGCCGCGATCCCGGTCGGGACGCCGCTGGCCCGGTTGGACACCGCCGCGGCGGCCGGCCGGATCGGGGCGTTGCCCGCGGTCGCGTCGGTCCAGGTGCAGCGGGCGTGGCCGAACACGGTGGTGGTGACGATCGCCGAGCGTCAGGCGGTGGCCGTGGCCGGGCGCGGGCGCAACTTCGTCCTGCTCGACCCGGGGGGCTTTCCGTTCCGGACGGTCACGAGCCGGCCGGCGGGGCTGCCGCTGATCCGGGTGTCCGATCCGAAGGCCGGCGATCCTTCGACCCGGGCCGCGTTGACCGTCGCGAGTGCCCTCACGCCCGACCTGCGCGAGTTGACGTCGATCGTGGTCGCGGCGAGCTCGCAGCGGGTCGAGGTGCGGCTCACCGACGGGCGGATGGTGTTCTGGGGCACATCGGCCGACAGTCCGCGCAAGGCGAAGATCGCTACCGCGCTGCTGGAGGAGTCGGGGAAGCGGATCGACGTCAGCGCTCCGGATGTCGTTACGGTTCGTTAGTTGAGTTTCGCGCTATAACTGGAGTGGCGGAACCGCACGGGGTGGCGGACCGTTCTCCTGTTGCGTAAGGCTTGACCTCGCCGACCGGTTGAGACCGGTCAACAACGATCACTTTGGACATTTATCTCTTCTAGGGAACAATGTGGCATTGATGGTCGGATAGGGGCGGGCGCGGCGATCCTCACGAGACACGCCCGCGTGGCTGCTTGAATCACGGCCGCGCAGACGCCTACCGTCCGACTACATCAACACTTGACATAACAGTAACGCTCTACTAGAGGGTGAGAGTTCGGCCACGTGACGCTGGCCTCCATCGCTCACGGGACCATGCTCACTAGGAAGGCACACCGATGACACCTCCGCACAACTACCTGGCGGTCATCAAGGTCGTCGGCATCGGCGGCGGCGGTGTCAACGCCGTCAACCGGATGATCGAGGTGGGCCTCAAAGGGGTCGAATTCATCGCGATCAACACCGACGCTCAAGCACTGCTGATGAGCGACGCCGACGTCAAGCTCGACGTCGGCCGCGAACTCACGCGGGGCCTCGGCGCGGGCGCGAACCCCGACGTCGGCCGGAAGGCCGCCGAGGATCACAAGGACGAGATCGAAGAGGTCCTCAAAGGCGCGGACATGGTGTTCGTCACCGCCGGCGAGGGTGGCGGCACGGGCACCGGCGGCGCGCCGGTCGTGGCCAGCATCGCGCGCAAGCTCGGCGCGCTGACCATCGGCGTGGTCACCCGGCCGTTCGCGTTCGAGGGCCGCCGTCGCGCGGTGCAGGCCGAGACCGGTATCGACGACCTGCGCAACGAGTGCGACACGCTGATCGTCATCCCGAACGACCGCCTGCTCTCCCTGGGCGACCGCGACATCAGCATGATGGACGCGTTCAAGATGGCCGACCAGGTGTTGCTGCAGGGTGTTCAGGGCATCACCGACCTGATCACCACGCCGGGTCTGATCAACCTGGACTTCGCCGACGTGAAGAGCGTCATGAGCGGGGCCGGGTCGGCGTTGATGGGAATAGGGAGTGCGCGCGGAGAGAACCGCGCCGTCGAGGCCGCCGAGGCCGCCATCTCCAGCCCGCTGCTGGAGGCCAGCATGGAGGGTGCGCACGGCGTGCTGCTCTCCATCGCCGGTGGGTCCGACCTGGGCCTGTTCGAGATCAACGAAGCCGCATCGCTGGTCGCGGACGCCGCGCACCAGGACGCGAACATCATCTTCGGTACCGTCATCGACGACGCGCTCGGCGACGAGGTGCGCGTGACGGTCATCGCGGCCGGGTTCGACAGCGGCGCACCGGCGTACCGGGCGGCGACGACCCGGGTCAGCTACGCCGAGCAGCACCAGCAGCGCTACACCGACCAGTCCGGCTACGCGCCGCGGCAGCCGGCCAACCAGCCCGTCTCGGCGGCGCCGGCCCCGGCTCCCGCTCCGCAGCCGCCGGCGCCGGAGCCCGCTCCGCAGCCCAAGCGCGTCATCTTCGACGACGTCGACGTCCCCGACTTCCTCAAGAACGGCGCGTGAGTTCTTCGTCGGAAGCCGTTCCGCCGGAAGCGTCGGCGGAACGGCGGGCGGAACTCGCGGCCGGTCTGGCCGACGTCAGGGAGCGCATCGCTGCCGCCTGTGCGGACGCGGGGCGCGACCCGGCCGGTGTGACGTTGATCGCGGTCACCAAGACGTGGCCGGCGTCCGACGTCGCGGCGCTGGCCTCACTCGGTGTGCGCGACGTGGCCGAGAACAAGGACCAGGAGGCCCGGGCGAAGTTCGCGTCGCTCGCGTCCCTGGACGTGCGCTGGCACTTCGTGGGGCAGCTGCAGCGCAACAAGGCGCGTTCGGTGGTGCGCTACGCCGACGTCGTGCACAGCGTCGACCGGCCCGAGCTGGTGACCGCGCTGGCCGGCGCGGCCTCGCGTCACCGGGAGAATCCGCTGGACGTTCTGCTCCAAGTGGACCTGGACGAGGGCTCGTCGGCCGGGCGGGGCGGTGTCGCGCCGTCCGCGGTGGCGTCGCTGGCGTCCGAGGTGGCCGCGTCGGGCTCGCTCCGTCTCGTCGGGCTGATGGCCGTCGCGCCGTTAGGCGCCGATCCCGACGCGGCCTTCGCCCGGCTGGCCGACGTGAGCGTCGCTCTCCGCAACGACCACGAGGACGCGACGTGGATTTCGGCGGGCATGAGCGGGGATCTGGAGTCGGCTGTGCGACACGGAGCGACTCATGTGCGTGTCGGATCGGCTTTGCTCGGGAAACGAGTGTCCGGACACGGTAGTGTGAGGCCTTGAAAAAGCGGAATCACACGGGTGTCATTTAGTTCGGTCGTATCTATCGCCGACGAGGAGGAGGGGGCGCTCCATGGGTGCATGGCGGAAGGCAGGCGTCTGGCTCGGCCTCGTCGAGGACGACCCGCGCTACGAGGACGGTCCGTACGAGGACGGTCGGTATGAGTCGCGGCGCTTCGACGATCGACGCTATGCGGATGACGATCTCGATACCTATGAGGACGAGTTCGAGGAGCCTGCGCCCCGGCCCACGCGCCTGGAGCGCACTCCGGCCCGGCCGGTCAGCCGTGTTCCGGTTACGCCGGCGCCGCCGACCCACGACAACCTCGCACTCGCGCCGCAGTTGTCACTTCGCGAGAGGGCGGTGGTGAGTGACGTGAGCGAGCCCGAAGAGACGTCGTATCGGATCACCACGCTTCATCCGACGAACTACAACGAAGCGCGGATGATCGGAGAGCAGTTCCGCAATCACATTCCGGTGATCCTGAACCTCACCGAAATGGATGAGGCGGATGCCAAGCGACTGGTTGACTTCGCGGCCGGACTCACCTTCGGCCTGCGCGGTAGCATCGAGCGTGTGACCAACAGGGTCTTCCTGCTCTCGCCGGCCAACGTCACCGTCACCGCGGAGGAAAAGGCTCGGATCGCCGAGGGCGGCTTCTTCAACCAGAGCTAAGGACGACGTACTCCGTGTTGCTCGTGTGGCAGCTTGCCTATCTGCTGCTCTACTTGTTCCTTTTGGTACTGCTTGGGCGACTTGTGGCGGAGTACGTGCTTGTCTTCGCTCGACGCTGGCGGCCGGGCCGCGCAGCGTCCGCGGCGCTCGAGGTCGTTTACAGCACTACCGATCCGCCACTCAAGGCGCTGCGTCGGGTGATCCCCCCGCTGAGGATCGGAAGCGTTAGCCTCGACCTCGGTTTCCTGTTGCTGCTCATGATCGTCACCATCCTCATGAGCGTGGTCCGACGGCTGTCCGAGACGGCATACTGACCGCACGCCGTCCAGCCACCCAGATGTGTCCGGAGGAGTTTCGATGCCGCTGACCCCCGCCGACGTTCATAACGTCGTCTTCAAGAAACCGCCGATCGGCAAGCGCGGTTACGACGAGGACGATGTCGACGCCTTCCTCGACGAGGTGGAGCGGGAGCTCGCCCGGCTGATCGAGGAGAACAACGACCTCAAGGCTCAGGTGGAGCGGGGCCGTACCGGTGGTCCGGCGGCGGCGCCCGTGGCACCGGCCGGCGGCGACCCCGACGTCCGTCGGCTGCACGCCGAGAACGGCGAGCTCAAGAACCAGGTCGAGCGTCTCCGTCAGGAGACCCAGCAGGCCAAGCAGGCCGCCGCGGCGGCGCAGCAGCAGGCCCAGAGCGCGCAGAGCCAGGTCACCAGCGGTGCCCTGCCCGCCGTGCCGGGTGGCGGCGGCGACGACCAGGGCGAGAAGGCCCTCCGCGTGCTGATGCTCGCGCAGCGCACCGCCGACGACCACGTCGCCGACGCGCGCCGCGAGGCCGACAAGCTGCTCTCCGAGGCCCGCGCCAACGCCGAGGAGCTCACCCGGGATGCCCGGGCGAAGGCCGAGGCCCTCGAGCGCGACGCGCGTCAGCGTCACCAGGAGGCCATGGGTGGCCTCGAGGCCAAGCGCACCGCGCTGCAGAAGCACATCGAGCAGCTCAAGGCGTTCGAGCGCGAGTACCGCACCCGTCTGAAGGCCTACCTGGAGAGCCAGCTGCGCGACCTCGAGGCGCGCGGTCAGGCCACCGAGGCCGAGATCAGCCGCGAGGGCGTCGGCACGTCCAGCCTTTCCGGTGCGTTCGGCGGGCCGCACAGTGGCCTGCCGCGCTCCGGGGACATCGCCGACACCCACGGTCGCTGACCCTGGGCCGCCATGGGCCGCCAGGATTCCGCTAAGCCGTGATCATCGTCAGCCTTCTCTTCGTCTGCGCGTCAGCCGTGCTATTGGGCGCGGGGGTCGTGCAGACGAGTGATGGCTTCGTTCTGGCCTCCATCGCAACCTGTCTGCTCGCGGGCGTGTTCCTGGCGTTCGGCATCCGCCGGCAACGCGCCCGTGTGGCAGCAGCGGCTGCGCCCGGAGAGCCGGAGACGAGCGCGGCTCCGGCGCTGTTACGGGTCAAAGCGGAGCGGCTCATCGCCGTGGAGGAGCCGGCCGATCAGCGGTCGGCTCCGGACGCGTCTTTCCGTCCCGACGCTCGGCGTCCGGACGACCAGCAGTACCGGCCTCCTTCGTCGGAGCGTCCTGTCTCTCCGGGTCGGCCGGACCTCTCCGGCCGGGCCGAGCGCGGCGGGTGGTCCGATCACCAGGGGCGGCCCGATCACCAGGGGCGGCCCGAGTACGCGACGCGGGCGGAGCAGCCGAGCCGGCCGGCACCGCCGCGGTCGCACGAGGAGTACCGGCCCGACTATCGCCACGAGCCGTACCGGCGCGCCGACCAGCAACCGGCGGCGGCGCAGGCGCGCTCGACTTCGGGTGGGCCCGCGCACGCGGCTTCGGGTGGGGCCGGGCATGCGGGTCCGGGCGGGCCTTCGCACGCGGGGTCGAGTGGGGGCGGGCAGACTTCGGGTGGGCCCGCGCACGCTTCGTCGGGTGCATCCGGGCACACTTCCCGGCCGTCCGACCCCTGGGCGGAGGCCGCGCGGCACAACCGGCAACAGCAGGTTCCGGGGCGGCCCGTCTCGCCCTCTTCGGTGCACCAGCCCACGGGTGGGCACCGGCCGCCGCACCCCCGCGAGGGTGACGTCGGCGACCGGGGCTACGGGTCCGGGCGCCCGAACCCTGGCGATATCGGCCACGGGGTTCCGACCCGGCCGTCGACGGAAGACCAGCAGTTCGGGGGCCATCCTCGGGCGCGCTCGGCACCGCCGCCTTCCTCCGGGTCGCCTTCCTCCGGGTCGCAGGCGCCGGGCTCACATTCTTCCGGGCCGCATGCGGCTGGATCGCAATCGCCGGGCTCGCACTCTTTTGGGCCGCATCCTTCTGGGCCACACGCCTCCGGGCCGAGCGCCGCTGGGCCGCATGTGGGTGGGCCTCATGCGGCGGGGACTCCTTCGGGTGGGCCGCATGCGTCCGGACCGTCGCGGGCCGGTCGGCCGGGGCAATCACCGGGGCAGCCGTATCCGGGGCAGCAGCGCGGGACGATCCGGCCCGAGCGCGACCGGGACATGTACGCGGTGCCCGCGGACGTGATCAACGAGGCCCGGGCCACCGCCGCCGAGCGGGTGACCTCCGAGACCGCCGAAACGGTCGTGGTCACCGACGCGGACGTCGTGGCCGAGGTCATCGACACGCCCACCTCCAACTTCCCACCCGACGCCGAGCAGACGGGCGAGGGCGAGCCCACCGACACCGTCGTCCTGGATGCCCAGCCGGTGCTACTGGTGTCCTCCACCCGCGTGGAACCGGACTCCCCGCCCCAGAGTCCCGCGCCCGACCGCCGCACCGCCCCCACGCACGCCGACGATCCCACCCGCGGCGGCGACCCAGGCCGCCGAGGCGAACCCAGCCGCAACGGGTCTGGTCGTGATGGTGGGTCGGGTCGTGATGGTGGGACCCGTGGCCGTGACGGTGGCCGTGTCGGCGAGGCCGGCCGGGGTCGCGAGCCGGGCTACCGCGGCGAGCCGACCCGCGGTGGCGAGGCCGAGCGTGGTCATGGGGCTGGTCGTGGTGCGGAGCCGGGCCGTGGTGGTGAGCCGGGCCGTGGTGGTGAGCCAGGCCGTCGTGGCGCGGAGTCGGGCCGTGGTGGTGAGCCGGGCCGTGGTGGCGCGGCGGATTGGGGCCATGGGGTTGGCCGCGGTGGTGAGCCGGGCCGTGATGGTGAGATCGATCGCGGTCGCGGCGCTGGCCGCAGTGGCGAGGCCGATCGTGGTCGTCGTGGTGAGCCGGGTCGCGGTGGTGAGCCGGATCGGGGTCACGAGGCTGGCCGTGGTGGCGAGCCGGATCGGGGTCGCGCGGCTGGCCGTGGTGGTGAGGGTAGTCGTCGACCGGAGCCCGATCGCCGGGGCGGGGCCGAGCGGTCGGTCCAGGATGATCGCTGGGCCGAGTCCGAGCGGCGGGCCGAGTCGGAGCGTCGGATCGAGTCGGAGCGTCGGATCGAGGCTGAGCGGCGAGCGGAGTCCGAGCGGCGGGCCGAAGCGGAACGCCGAGGTGAGTCCGAGCGACGAGCGGAAGCCGCGCGTCGGGCCGAGTCCGAGCGGCGGGCGGAAGCTGCGCGGCGTGCGGAATGGGGGCCGGAGGCTTCGGGGGAGACCGAACCCGTCACCGAGCCGTTCACGATCCCGTCGGCCCGGACCGAGGCGACGAATCGCGCCGAAGCTCCGGCCGATCCTGCCTCCCGACCGAGCCCGGCCCGCGCAGCGGCCGAATCCCGCTGGTTCGGAGGTGGCGACCAGCCCGGGCCCGCCGAAACGCCCGCCCCGCGCGAGCCGGAAGCACCGAGCGCCTTCGCCTCCGCCCCGCCGAACAGCGCGTACGCGGCTCCGAACACCTCATCGACCGCCGCGAGCGCCGGCTACTCGGCGCCGGGCAGCGCGCCCACTGCTCCAAGTGCCGGGTACCCGCCGTCGGGCGGCGCGCCCACCGCTTCGAACACCGGCTACTCGGCGCCCGGGGGCGATCCCAGCGCTGCGAACCCCGCGTCATCCCCGCGAGCCGGGTCGACCACGCCACTTGGCGCCGCGGCCCCCGCCCAGAGCGCTTCGGCCTCCGGGCCGAGCGATTCACCCTCCGCGCGGAGCGCTTCGCCCTCCGGGGCGAGTGGATCGCCCGCTGGGCCCGCTGCGACACCTTCGGGATCTTCGCCCGGTGGCACCTTCCCGAGCCCGACCGGGGACGACACCGACCCGGAACCTGCCGCTGAGCTTCTGCTCTCCTCGGAGAAGAAGAAGCTCGCCGGGGCGGAAGAGCCGGTCCTCGTCGTCGACGGGCGGCCCCGCTACCACCTCGAACCCTGCCCCCAGCTCGACAACCGGACCACCACCCAGCTGACCGCAGGCACCGCGATCGATCTGGGGTTCACTCCGTGTAGTCGGTGCGCCGCGGCGACTCGACTCCTCGTCACCCTTCGTCGGTGACACAGCGTAAGGGCGAGCCCGACCACTTCGTTGTTCCGGTCCGGGTGAAGCCCGGTGCCTCGCGGCCTCGGGTCGGCGGCTCGCACGGCTCCGCGCTCGTCGTCGCGGTCACCGCCCGTGCGGTCGAGGGCCGGGCGACCCGGGCGGTGCTCGACGCCGTGGCCGAGGCCTTCGGGGTCCGCCCGTCGCGCGCCACCCTGCTCGCCGGTCGGACCAGCCGGGACAAGCTGATCGCGCTGTCCCCGGCCCCGCCGGATGCGGCGTCGAGACTGGCCGCTCTGCGTGCGGACTGAAGCCCTCCAGGTTTGAGAATCCCGTTCGTCACGGTATGTGAGAGAAGACTCACAGTGCGAACAGGCGCCAACTGACGGAGGCTGTTCGCCGACACGAGCGTGTACGGCGTCAGCATTGGTGCGCGTCGCATTGTCGGGCGGGCATCGGCTACGTATCCTGAGCGCTCTGACCAACCGCCGGGCTAGGCACGGCGAACCTGGGCGGAGGTGGCCGCGTATGGCCGAGCAGGCGAAGGCCACGAAGGAGACCCCACGTCGGGCGGCGGCGAAGACCGGCACCCGCCGGACGACGCGTACCGCGGCGGCGGGCGGCACGGCGGCGGAGGCACCTGCTCCGCGGACCCGGGCCAAATCCGAGTCCGCGGCACCCGCGTCGGGCCGGAAGGCCGCGGCGGGTCCGGCCGCCGACGGTCGGCACGAGGAGCTGCGCAGCGTCCTCGAGGCGCGGCTGCACGAGCTCACCACCGAGTACGACGAGGCGGTCGTCGCGCTGACCGACCTTCAGCGCAGCCGGGTGGCCGACGGGGCGGGCGACGACCAGGCCGACACGGGCACCAAGACGTTCGAGCGCGAGCAGGAGCTGTCGCTCGTCCACGGGCTGCGTGAACGCGTCCAGCAGGTGGAGCACGCGCTGGCGCGGCTGGCCGAGGGCAAGTACGGCTCGTGCGAGCGGTGCGGCAACCCGATCCCGACGGCCCGGCTCGAGGCCTTCCCGAGCGTGACGCTGTGCGTGAGCTGCAAGCAGATCGAAGAACGCCGCTGAACACGGAATCCGCCGAGCCGGACGCGACGACCGCGCCCACGGGCACCGCGACGCCCACAGGCACTGCGACGCGCGCGAACAGTGCGCCCTCCACCACCCGTGGACGGTGGACGTTCGCGGTCGTGGCGCTCGTCGCCCTGGCGCTCGACCTGGGCAGCAAGCTGCTCGTCGTCGCGGAGCTCGAAGACACCGGCCATCCGCCGGTCCAGCTTCTACCCGACGTCCTCTACCTGGTGCACACCCGGAACACGGGCGCGGCGTTCTCGCTCGGCTCGAGCTACACCTACGTCCTGACCGCGATCGCGCTCGTCGTCATCCTGGTCATCATCCGCAGCGCGCGGCGGCTGGCCTCCACCGGCTGGGCGGTCGCCCTCGGTCTGATCCTGGGTGGGGCCTGCGGGAACGTCGTCGATCGGCTGTTCCGTACCGGCGGTGGGGTCGTCGACTTCTTCGCGATCGTCGACCCGTTCGACCCGCCGTGGCCGGTGTTCAACATCGCCGACGCGTGCCTGTGCGTCGGCGTCGCGATCCTGGTGGGGATGGAGCTGACCGGGCGCCGGATCGACGGTTCGCGAGCGACGAAGGCCGGGCGGGCTTCGGTGGCCGAAGACCCGCCGGGGCACAATTGAGGGATGACTGAAGTCGTCCCCGGCGAGCACCGTTCCCTTCCGGTCCCCGACGGGCTGGAGGGAATGCGCCTGGACGCCGCGCTTGCCCGCTTGTTCGGCCTGTCGCGCACCGTGGCCGCCGGCGTGATCGAGTCCGGTGACGTGTACCTCGACGGCTCTCCGGCCGCGAAGTCCGACCGGGTCTCCGGGGGAGCCTGGCTCGACGTGACGCTGCCCGCGCCGCCCGCACCGCCGACCGCGAACCCGGAGCCCGTTCCCGGTCTGCGCGTCGTGTACTCCGACGACCACATCGTCGTCGTCGACAAACCGGTCGGGGTCGCCGCGCACCCGAGCCCCGGCTGGACCGGCCCCACGGTGGTCGGTGGCGTCGCGGCCATGGGCTACCGCATCGCCACGTCCGGCGCGGCCGAGCGGCAGGGCGTCGTGCACCGGCTCGACGCCGGAACCACCGGCTTGATGGTGCTGGCCACCAGCGAGCGCGCGTACACGCTGCTCAAGCGGGCGTTCAAGGAGCGGGAGGTCAGCAAGGTCTACCACGCGCTGGTGCAGGGCCATCCCGACCCGTCGCGCGGCACGATCGACGCGCCGATCGACCGGCACCCCTCGTCGGACTGGCGGTTCGCGGTGGTGGCCGGCGGCAAGCCGAGCGTCACCCACTACGACACGCTGGAGGCCTTCCGGGCGGCGTCGCTGCTCGAGGTGACGTTGGAGACCGGTCGTACCCACCAGATCCGGGTGCACTTCTCGGCCCTGCGTCACCCGTGCGTCGGGGACCTGACCTACGGCGCCGACCCCACGCTGTCGGCCCGGCTCGGGCTCACCCGGCAGTGGCTGCACGCGATGCGGCTCGGCTTCGACCACCCCGACACCGGCGAGTGGGTCGAGTTCACCAGCGAGTACCCGGCCGACCTGCAGGCGGCGCTGGACACGGTCCGCGCGGAGTCGTGAGAGCCGTACTGCTCCGGCTCCGCCGCGGGGCTCTCCGGCTGTCCCGGTCGTGGACCGCGCTGATCACGTTCGTGCTGGTGGCGGCGCTCGTCGTCGCCGCCTACCGGGCGGGAACCCGGACGGCGCCCTTCGACGACACGGTCGGGAACGTGCCGCGGGTCGGGCCGGCCGACGGCCAGGTAGTCGACGCCTACCGGTCGGCGGCGTCGGCCGAGCTGGCTGCCCTGCCGGCCGGGAAGCCGGTCTGGGCGTTGGTCGGGCTGGCGGCCTACCAGCGGCCGGACGCCCTGCCGGCGCTGCTCGACGGGTACACGGTGAACCGGGTGGTGGCCCGGGTCCCTCTCCCGGGCGTCCAGACCCAGCTGGTGACGCTCGTCGTCGACCGGCTGGCCGTGGACGTGCCGGCCGGGATGAACCGGACCGCGTCGGACAAGGAGCGGGCCGCCGCGGACGCCGCCACCGCAGCGAAGTCCGCCGCGACGCCCGACCTGACCGCGGTCTACACGGCGGCGGCCGACGTGCAGCGCCGGGAGGCGGCCGCCTACCGGCAGCTGTGCGCGTGCGTGTACGCGGCCGTGGTCCGCGCGGCGCCCGACCGGCTGCGGGCACTGGCTCAGCGGCCGGGGATCCGGGTGATCGATCCGGCGCCCGAGGTCACCCGGTTGGATCGGGCGACGTTCGTGCCGTTGCTGCCGGAGCAATCCGGAACTGTCGGTCCGCCGTCCGATAATTCAGCCGGCCCGAGCACGACGCCGTCCCCGACGGCCGCCGGCTGAGCCGCACCGACCCGAACGTCGTTCCGCGCCCCACCCCGCCCACTCAGGAAGGCTCTCGAGCATGCACATGAAGACCCCTCTCGGATCACTCTGGGTGACGGTGGCGGCCCGTGCGGAGTTGCCTGCCGTGTTCGCGCTGCGTCACGAAGTCTTCGTCGTCGGTCAGGGGGTGCCGGTCGACATCGAGCGTGACGAGCTCGACGAGACCGCGGTGCACGTCGGCGCCTACGAGGCCGATCCGGCGGCCCCGGCCGGAGCCCAGCCCCGGCTGGTCGGCACCGGCCGGCTGGTCGGCGAACCACCGGGGCCCGGCCGGGTCGGGCGGATGGCCGTCCGCGCCGACGCCCGGCGCGCCGGGGTGGGCACGGCGGTGCTCCGCGGCCTCGAGCGGGCCGCGATGCGCCGGGGCAACCCGGAGATCGTGCTCCACGCGCAGCTGCACGCCGCCGCGTTCTACGAGAAGGCCGGCTACACGACGGCCGGGCCGGAGTTCGAGGAGGCCGGCATCCGGCACGTCGAGATGCGCAAGGATCTCCCGCTTGTCCGGCCGGTCACCGACGCCGACTCGGCGGGGCTGATCGAGCTGATCGGCACCACCTGGGGCGAGTACCCCGGCTGCGTCCTCGACATCGACGGCGAGGAACCGTGGCTGCGGGCGCCGGGTAGCTACTACGCCGCCAACGGCGGGCGGATGTGGGTGGCGGAGCTGCGCGGCGCGATCGTCGGCTCGATCGCCCTCCGGCCCGGTCCCGACGACACGGCCGAGCTCAAGAGCCTCTACGTCGGGGCGGCCGCGCGCCGGCACGGGCTCGGTGAGGTGCTCACCTCGCTGGTGGAGGACGACGCCCTCGCTCGCGGCGTGCGTCAGCTGGAGCTGTGGACCGACACCCGCTTCGCCGACGCCCACCGGTTCTACGCCCGGCTCGGGTACACCCGGCTGCCGGGCCACCGAGAGCTGCACGATCTGTCCGACACGGTCGAGTACCCGTTCGTGAAGACGTTTCCGTACACCGCGGATCTCGCCGGATGAGCGAGGAGATCGCGACCGACGAGCACAACGGGGCAGAAGATACGTAGTCTTGCGGTGAGCTGACCGCACGAAGCGTCCGAACGGGAGGTGCCGGTGGGGCCCACTGAGCCCGCCGACCGGGGCGAAGCGGTCCGGAGCTGGCGCGCGTTACTCGGCCGGTCGCGCAGCCGGCCGCGCCCGGCGGGTTCCGCGCCACCGCTCGTGCCTCCGCTGCTCCCGCCGCCTCCCGCGCCGACGCCGGTGCCGCCGGCGCAGCGGGTCGGCGAGGTACCCCGGCCTCCGGCCCAGCCGGTCGCGCCGCCGTTACCGCCGGCGCTCGTGGGCACGGTGCCGATCCCGCAGGCGCTCGAGATGGTCCGGGCCGACGTCGGTTCGTCGAAAGCGGTGGCGTTCGTCAACCCCAAGGGCGGCGTCCACAAGACCACCGCCACCGTGCTGGCCGCCGCGACGCTCGGCAGCGTGCGCGGCGGCGGGGTGCTGGCCTGGGACGACAACGAGCTGCGCGGCACGCTCGGGTTGCGCGCGGGCACCGCACGGCACGCCCGGACGATCAAGCACCTGATCGGTGATCTGCCGGGCGTCGAGACCGCGATCGCGCAGGGGCAACCCGTCCAGGACGTGTTGGAGAACTACTTGCGCCACTCGTCCGACGGGTCGTTCGACGTCCTGGCCGGCGACGAGGACCCGCGGGTCGCCAGGCACCTCAACCCCGACGTCGTCGAGCGCCTGATGAAGTTGCTGACCAGCGCGTACGACATCGTGTGCGTCGACACCGGGAACAACGTCGAGAGCGCGAACTGGAAGACCGTGATCCAGCAGAGCGACCGGATGGTGGTCACGACGCTGCCCCGCGAGGACGCGGCGTTCACCGCCGACTGGATGCTCGACCTGCTCGAGGCGGACGGCCACGCCGACCTGGTCGCCGACGCGGTCACGGTGCTGAGCTGCCCCAGCCCGATCCGTTCTCCGCTGCTCGAGGAGTTGGTGGAGCACTTCGCCCAGCGCACCCGGGCGGTCGCCGTCATTCCCTACGACCCGGCGCTGGAGTCCGGGTCGACGATCGCGTTCTCCCAGATCGCGGACGTCACCCGCCGCGCCTGGCTGGATGCGTCCGCCGCCCTCGTCCAGGGTTGGGGACGTTGAGCACTATGGTTGACGTGTGCGCCAGGAATCGCCGAGGCCGTCGGACGGCGTGACCCCGCCGCCCGCGCACCCGCCCGGCCCGGCCCAGCCGGAAAATCCCGGCAGCGCCCCCGACACCGGCCGCTACCTGATCGGCCCGAACACCGGCCCCAGCCCGAACACCGGCCCGAACACCGGCCCGAGCGCCGGCCCCGGCCAGTACACGAGTCCCGACCCGAGCAGAAACACCGGCGCGGAGCTCGTGCCGGTGAACCGTCGCCGGCACGGTGCCGACGACGAGCCCGACGACCCGGTGGCCCTCTCGCCCGCGGCCCTCCTGGCCGGCCTGCGCGCCTCGGTGGCCTGGGGCGACGTGGTCGCGGCCGTGATCCTGGCCCTGGTGGTCGCCGCGACCGGGGTCGGCACCGGGGCCCTCTGGTCCTGGATCGGGCCGCACGTGCCGGTGCTGATGACGGCGAACGGGCCGATCCTCGCCGAGTACTACGGCGAGTCCTCGGTCGGTCAGCAGGCGACCTTCGGCGGGCTGGCGCTCGCGGCCGGCCTGCTCGCCGGCCCGATCGCCTACGTGATCCGCCGCCGCCGCGGGCCGATCGTGCTGATCGGGCTGGCCGCGGGCGGCCTCGCGGCCGCGTGGATCAGCTGGAAGTTCGGCGTCTGGGTCGGGCAGTCGGAGTACGAGTCGCTGCTGCAGACCGCCGCGCCGGGCCGCGAGTTCACGATGCCGGTGGAGTTGGACGCCCGCGGCCTGCTGTTCCTCGAGCCGCTCGTCGCGGTGCTCGGGTACGTGCTGGTGGCCGCCTGGTCGCGTTACCCCGATCTGAAAGCCGACCCGACGCTCAACCGCGCGCACGGACGCCACTGGGGAGCCCGCCCGCCGGACCAGTGACGGTTCAGTTGGGGGACTGCACGACCTGGAGCTCCGCGAGCGGCACCGGCACCGCGTGCAGCCGCGAGAGCATGGTGGCTTCCCGCTTCAGCAACCGCAGCTCTCGGCGCAGCCGGCTCACCGGCTCGTCGATCGCCAGCAGGCTCTGCTGGTCGTCGAGCGTCAGCGGTGCGGCTGACCCGACCAGGTACGACAGCATCGACGGGTCGTTGGGCAGCGGGAGGGCAGGCAGCACGGGGTGGCCGTCGTCGTCGCGGGCCGCGCGGTCCTCGCCGGCGCGCAGCGTCGCGTGCAGGAGCGTGCGGCAGCGGGCGAACACCTCGCGCACCCCGGCCGCCAGCACCTCGGCCTCCTCGTCCGCGGGGGCCTCGGCCGTCACCTCCGGCAGCCGCTCGATCCGCGCGCGGAGGTAGGGCACGTCACCGTCGGACGGCAGTACCTCCAGCAGCCGGAACCGGTCCCGGCCGACGTTCACCACGTCGAACCGCCCGTCGCGGTAAGGGTGGACCTGCCGGAGCTCCGCCGTGCAGCCCACGTCGTACAGAGCGGTCACGGCGTCCTCGCCGACCTCCCAGCCCTGCCGGATCGCACACACCCCGAACTGACGGGACCGGGTGTCGGCCGTCATCAGATCGCGGATCAACGCCCGGTACCGGGGCTCGAAGATGTGCAGCGGGAGCACCACTCCCGGGAACAGGACGGTGCCGAGCGGAAACAGCGGGATGATCTCGGCCACGTCCCCAGCGTAGGAGCGCGGCCGCAAGCGTGCGCGCTGAAATCGTGCGCTGCGTCGGTTACCACAATCAGTTCGGGGTAGGCGGGTCGGTTGGCCGCGTCACCACCGGGCAAAACCTGTCGGGCCGCTCCGTAGACTCTTACCCGTGCTGACCCGAATCGACCTCCGCGGGACCGCTGCCGATCGCAGCACCGCCGACCTGCGGGGAGTACTGCCCCGCGCCGCCTTCGACGTCGACTCCGCCGTCGAACGGGTCCGGCCGGTCGTGTCGGCGATTCATCGCGACGGCCTGCCCGCCGTGCTCGACGCGACCCGCCGGTTCGACGGCGTGGAGGCCACCGGCGTCCGCGTGCCGGCCGAGGCGATCGCGGCGGCCGAAGCGGGCCTCGACGACGGTGTGCGCGCGGCGCTGCGCGAGTCGATCCGGCGCGCCCGGCTGGTCCACGCCGATCAGCGGCGCACCGACGTCACCACCCGGGTCGTGCCCGGCGGCACCGTCACCGAGCGGTTCGTGCCGGCCGGCCGCGTCGGCCTCTACGTTCCCGGCGGCCTGGCCGTCTACCCGTCCAGCGTCGTGATGAACGTGGTGCCGGCCCAGGAGGCCGGGGTCCCGTCGCTGGCCGTCGCGTCGCCGCCGCAGAAGGAGTTCGGCGGCCTGCCCCACCCGACGATCCTGGCGGCCTGCGCGCTGCTCGGCGTCGACGAGGTGTACGCGGTCGGCGGCGCGCAGGCGATCGCGGTGTTCGCGTACGGGCTCGCCGACGCCGGCGACGGCGCGAGCCCGGTCGAGCCGGTCGACGTCGTCACCGGCCCCGGCAACATCTACGTCACCGCGGCGAAGCGGCTGCTGCGCGGGATCATCGGCATCGACTCGGAGGCCGGCACCACCGAGATCGCCGTGCTCGCCGACGACACCGCCGATCCGGTGCACGTCGCCGCCGACCTGATCAGCCAGGCCGAGCACGACCCGGCCGCCGCGTCGGTGCTGGTCACCGCGTCCACCGAACTGGCCGACGCGGTCGAGGCCGAGGTCGTCCGGCAGGTGGCGGTCACCAAGCACGTCGAGCGGGTGCGAGCCGCGCTCTCCGGGCCGCAGTCGGGCGTCGTGCTCGTCGACGACCTGGAGCAGGGCCTTCGTGTCGTCGACGCCTACGCCGCCGAGCACCTGGAGATCCAGACCGCCGACGCCGCTGCGGTCGCCGCGCGGGTCCGCAACGCCGGCGCGATCTTCGTCGGGCCCTGGTCGCCGGTGTCGCTCGGCGACTACTGCGCGGGGTCCAACCACGTGCTGCCCACCGGCGGCTGCGCGCGGCATTCGTCCGGGCTGTCGGTGCAGACGTTCCTGCGTGGTGTCCACGTCGTGGAGTACACCGAGGAGGCACTGCGCGAGGTGGCCGGTCACGTCACGACGCTCGCCGACGCCGAGGACCTCCCGGCGCACGGCGCGGCCGTCCGGGCCAGGTTCGCCCGATGAGCGCTCCCGGCCCCGACGGGCGGTGGGCGGGCCGCAGCGTGACGCTCGCCGAACTCCCGATCCGCGACGAACTCAAGGGCAGCGAGCCGTACGGTGCGCCGCAGCTGGACGTCCCGGTGGCGCTAAACACGAACGAGAACTCGTATCCGGTGCCCGACGTCGTCGTCGAGGCGATCGTGGCCGCGGTCCGCGCGGAGGCGGCCGGCCTCAACCGGTACCCCGACCGCGAGGCCGTCGCGCTCCGCGAGGATCTGGCGCGTTACGTCGGGCACGGGCTCACCGTCCACAATCTCTGGGCCGCCAACGGCTCCAACGAGGTGCTGCAGGAGCTGCTGCAGGTGTTCGGCGGCCCCGGGCGCACCGCGCTGGGCTTCACGCCCGCGTACTCGATGCACCCGATCCTGGCGCTGGGCACCGGCACCGCGTGGATCGACGGCCGGCGCAACGCCGACTTCTCGGTCGACGCGGAGAGCGCCGCCGCCGACGTGCGCCGCCACGACCCCGACGTCGTGTTCCTCTGCTCGCCGAACAACCCGACCGGTACCGCGCTCGGGCTCGACGTCGTCGAAGCCGTGCTGGACGCGGCCCGCGGCGTCGTCGTCGTCGACGAGGCCTACGCGGAGTTCGCCCGCGAGGGCACGCCGAGCGCGCTGTCGTTGCTCGGCGCGAGCCACCGGCTGGTCGTCACCCGCACGATGAGCAAGGCGTTCGCGCTGGCCGGTG
The DNA here is from genome assembly GCF_000585375.1 of Cryptosporangium arvum DSM 44712. NCBI lineage: Bacteria > Bacillati > Actinomycetota > Actinomycetes > Cryptosporangiales > Cryptosporangiaceae > Cryptosporangium > Cryptosporangium arvum. The sequence continues at coordinate 7,109,378 of NZ_KK073874.1, read as the reverse complement.
CCCGGCTCGGTTATCTGGCCGCCGATCCGGCGGTGGTCGACGCGATCCGGCTGGTCCGGTTGCCCTACCACCTCTCGTCGATCACCCAGGCCGCGGCCCGCGCGGCGCTCGCGCACGCCGACGTGCTGCTCGCCACGGTCGAGGCGATCAAGGAGCAGCGCGACCGGATCGTCGCCGAGCTGACCGCGCGCGGCCTCGACGTCGTCCCCAGCGACGCGAACTTCGTGCTGTTCGGTGGCCTCGGCGACCAGAAAGCGGTCTGGCAGCGGGTGCTCGAGCACGGGGTCCTCATCCGTGACGTCGGCCTGCCCGGCCACCTGCGGGTCACCGCGGGCACCCCGGCCGAGACCGACGCGTTCCTCGCGGCCCTCACCGAGTCACTCGAAGGCGCCGCCACCACCACGAAAGGCGAAGCATGAGCCGCACCGGGCGGATCGAGCGGGCGACCGGCGAGTCGAAGGTACTCGTGGAGATCGACCTCGACGGGTCGGGGACGTGTGACATCTCCACCGGCGTCGGCTTCTACGACCACATGCTCAACCAGCTCGGGAAGCACGGCGGGTTCGACCTGACCGTGCAGACCGTCGGGGACCTGCACATCGACGCGCACCACACGGTGGAAGACACCGCGATCGCGCTCGGGCAGGCGTTCAACCAGGCGCTCGGCGACAAGGCCGGCATCCGCCGGTTCGGCGACGCGCTGGTGCCGCTCGACGAGGCCCTGGTGCAGGTCGCGGTCGACCTGGCCGGGCGTCCCTACCTGGTGCACGAGGAGCCCGCGGTGATGGAGGTGGCCACGATCGGCCCCGCCTTCCCGGCGACGCTGGTCCGGCACATCTGGGAGGCGTTCACCCACAACGCCTCGATCGCGCTGCACGTGCTCGTCCGCTCCGGCCGCGACCCGCACCACATCGCGGAGTCGCAGTTCAAGGCCGTCGCCAGGGCGCTGCGTGACGCGACCGCGTTCGACCCGCGGGTGAGCGGCATCCCGTCGACGAAGGGGCGGTTGTCCGGATGAGCCCGCGGGTCGTCGTACTGGACTACGGGTCGGGCAACCTCCGCTCGGCCGAGCGGGCACTCGAGCGGGCCGGTGCCGACGTCACGGTCACCCCCGACCTAGCCGCCGCCGCCGAGGCCGACGGACTGGTCGTGCCCGGCGTCGGGGCGTTCGCGGCGGTCATGGCCGGGATCGAGAAGCTCGGCGCGCAGGAGGTCATCCACGCGCGGGTCGCCGATTCCCGGCCGGTGCTCGGCATCTGCGTCGGCATGCAGGTGCTGTTCGACTACGGCGTCGAGCACGGGGTGCGCACGCACGGGCTGGGTGTCTTCGCCGGTGGTGTCACCCGGCTGACCGCGCGGCGTATCCCGCACATGGGCTGGAACACGATCGACGTCGGCGCGGGCTCGCAGCTCTTCCGTGGCGTCGAGGACGAGCGGTTCTACTTCGTCCACTCCTACGCCGCCCCGGCGTCCGGCGTCGACGGGGTGCTCACCACCGCCACCCACGACGAGCCGTTCCTGGCCGCGATCGAACGCGACGCGGTGGCGGCGACCCAGTTCCACCCGGAGAAGTCCGGCGACGCCGGTGCTGCGGTGCTCGCGAACTGGGTACGAGCGTTGTCATGACGACCACGGCGGAACCCCGATGACCAGCAAGGCGCGCGCGCTGGCGCGGGCCGCACGCGAGGCCGAGGCCGAGCGGTTGCGGCGCGAGGCCGAGCGCCGCGCCCGGCGGCGGGCGATCCTCACCGCCCCCTACCGTGCGGTCCGCGCGCTGCTCCCCGGCCGCACGGCGTCCGGTCGCCCCGGATCCGGGCGCGGACGATCCGGGCGCGGCTTCCTCGGGCGGGGGCGCACCGGAAAGATGCGTTCGCGGCGTGATCGCGCGCAGGTCGCCGCGATCGCGATGGGCCTGCTCGTCCTGATCCTCGTCGTGTTCGTCACGATCGACTCGTGGGCCCTGCGGATCGGCGCGGTCGTTCTCGCGTTACTGCTGACCCCGGTCCTGCTTGCTCTGACCCGTACTGATTACTCCCGGAGTGTGCGCTAGATATGACCAGGCTCGAGCTGCTCCCCGCGGTCGACGTCGCCGACGGCCAGGCCGTCCGGCTGGTGCAGGGGGAGGCCGGCAGCGAGACGTCGTACGGCGACCCGCTGGAGGCCGCCCTCACCTGGCAGCGCGACGGTGCCGAGTGGATCCACCTCGTCGACCTCGACGCGGCGTTCGGCCGTGGCTCCAACGCCGCCCAGCTGGCCGAGGTCGTCCGGGCGCTCGACGTGCAGGTCGAGCTCTCCGGCGGCATCCGCGACGACGCCTCACTGCGTGCCGCGCTGGCCACCGGCTGCCGGCGGGTCAACATCGGCACCGCCGCGCTGGAGGACCCCGAGTGGTGCGCCAAGGCCATCGCCGAGCACGGCGACCGGATCGCGGTCGGCCTCGACGTCCGGGGCACGACGCTGTCCGCGCGGGGCTGGACGAAGGACGGCGGTGAGCTGTTCGAGGTGCTGGCCCGGCTCGACGCCGAGGGCTGCGCGCGCTACGTCGTCACCGATGTGCGCCGCGACGGGACGCTGACCGGCCCGAACGTCGAGCTGCTGAAGTCGGTGTGCGCGGCGACCGACCGGCCGGTGATCGCGTCCGGCGGGGTGTCCACGCTGGACGACCTGCGTGAGCTCGCGACGCTGGTGCCGATCGGCGTCGAGGGCGCGATCGTCGGCAAGGCGCTCTACGCCGGGGCGTTCACGCTGCCCGAGGCGCTGTCGGCGGTCGCGGAATGACGGTCGCGGTCCGGGTCATCCCGTGTCTGGACGTCGACAAGGGCCGGGTCGTCAAGGGCGTCAACTTCACCCGGCTGCGTGACGCCGGTGACCCGGTCGAGCTGGCCAGGGCCTACGACGCGGCCGGGGCCGACGAGCTGACGTTCCTCGACATCACCGCGTCCTCGTCCGGGCGGGAGACCACCTACGACGTGGTGCGGCGCACGGCCGAGACGGTCTTCATCCCGCTGACCGTCGGTGGCGGGGTACGCACCACCGACGACGTCGACGCGCTCCTGCGGGCCGGCGCCGACAAGGTCGGCATCAACACCGCGGCGATCGCCCGGCCGGAACTCCTGCGTGAAGCGGCCGAGCGGTTCGGCTCGCAGTGCGTCGTGCTGTCGGTGGACGCCCGGCGGGTGGTCGACGGCCCGCCCACGCCGAGCGGCTTCGAGGTGACGACGCACGGGGGCCGGCGGGGCACCGGGATCGACGCGGTCGAGTGGGCGGCCCGCGGCCAGGAGTACGGCGTCGGCGAGATCCTGCTGAACTCGATGGACGGCGACGGGACGAAGGACGGGTACGACCTGCCGCTGATCACCGCGGTGCGCGCGGTCGTCGACGTGCCGGTGATCGCGTCCGGCGGCGCCGGGGCCCTCGAGCACTTCCCGCCCGCGATCGCCGCCGGGGCCGACGCCGTCCTCGCCGCGAGCGTCTTCCACTTCGGGGAACTCACGATCGGCGAGGTGAAAGCCGCCCTCCGCGCGGACGGCACCCCGGTGCGCTGACACGACGAAGCCCCCGCCTCGGCGGGGGCTTCGTCGTGCGCTCAGAGCTGCAGCAGCCGGCCGATCACTTCGCGGTGGCGGAGGAGGGCGACGCGGAGGTCCTCGGTGCCGTCGGCCGCCTCGGCGGCGTCGGTCACCGATCGGCGCAGCCGCTCCAGGCCGCGCCCGATCTCGCCGATCGAGTCCTCCAGCACGACGCTGGCCTCACGCACCGCGCTCTCCGGGTCGTCGACGAACGCCGACTGCACCCCGAACCACCGTTCGCGCACGGTCGCCGCGTACTCGGCCTCCAGCAGCGGCTGGACGTCCGGGCGGGCGGCTGCGCCACCGGCGTCACGTCCGCCGTTGAGGCCCGGGCGGGCTCCGCCGGCGCCGGCGGGACGACCGGCGGGCACCAGGCCCGCGGTGCCGTCCCCGGACGTCGATCCCGCACCGGAGGTACCGGCCCCGGGCGCACCGGCCCCGGGCGCACCGACACCGGGACCGCCCGCTCCGGACGTCGATCCCGCGCCGGGACCGCCCGCTCCGGCCGGCGATCCGGTTCCGGGGCTGCCGGCCCCGGCCGACCCCGGGCCCGGGGTGCCCGTGGCCGGCGAACCGGAACCGAACGTCGGGTTCGGGCTCGGCGTGCTGGTGCCGCCGGCCGGCGTGGTCGACGATCCGCTCGACGAGCTGCCGGGGGAGGACGACGGGGACGCACTGCTGCCCGGCGCTCCGGGACCGCGCTGAGCCGGCGTCACCGGCGGCGTGCTGCGGGTGCTGTCACCCGGCCGGTCGCTCGTGTCGACGTCTGGCACTCGAGACTCCTGTCCTTTGCTCCGTTGTAGGGCCGCCCAGAGGTTGTCGACGACCTCCTCGGCCGACTGGCCCGACGGGTCGGACCCGGCAAGGGACGTCCGCGAACGGTCACCGGGTTGCATCTGAAAGGTCCTCTCCTCATGACGGACCGCGAGGCGCCGGCCGGCGGTTGATCCCCGCGCCGACGGCAACCTCGGGTAACCGCGGGGCGACGGTATCGTCCGGGAAAACGGGGCCCAGCGGCGGCTCCGGCGAACCCCCGGATCGCCGGCACCGGAAACGCACGTTACCAGGGGCTATTCCGGTGACTCGTGTTTTCCGGTGGCGGTCACACCCCCAGGTCGCTGCCGCGCAGCCGGGCGATCGCGTCCTCGTCACCCTCGATCGTCACCCGGGCGTGCTCCTGGCGGCCGAAACAGAACAGCACCAGCTCGGCCGGTTCGCCCGCCACCCGCAGCATCGGCTCACCCGCCTTGGCGATCCGCTCGCCGTGGCCCGGTGACACCAATCGCACGCCGGCCGGTGCGGATCGCAGCAGCACCTTGGCCGCGCGCAGCGTCCCCCAGAGTTCTTTCTGGACGGCCGGGTCCAGCGGACGCGGCTCCCACCCGTCCTGCGCCCGCCGGACGTCCTCGTGGTGGATGAACATCTCCGCGGTGTTCGCGATCCCGTCGACCCCGGGGAGCCCGAACGGGCTCAGCCGCGGCGGGCCGGAACGGAGCTCCCGGACCAGCCGCTCGAAGCCGCGCCCGCGCAGCGCGCTCAGCCGGACGCGGTCGGTGTACCCGGCGAACGCGGCGAGGCGGACGCCCGGCAGGCTGTCCGGGCGTCGCTCCCGGACGACCAGGTGAGCGGCCAGGTCGGCGGTGGTCCAACCGGCGCAGAGCGTCGGGGCGTCCGGGCCCAGGGCCTCGAACAGGTCGGCGAGGGCGGCGCGCTCGGACTGGGCGATCGTCGGCATGCCCGCAGCCTAGACCCGCACTAGCCGCTCGGCAGGTCCAGCGGATCGGTCAAGTAGCGCTGCAGCGTCGGGCCGATGCCGGCGACGAGTTCGTCCGGAGTGGCCTGCACCATCGCGGGCAGCTTGAGCAGGTACCGGGTCATGATCAGGCCGGCCATCTGGGATGCCACCAGGCCGGTGCGGAGCTCGGGCCGGTCGGCGTCGATCGCCTTGACCACGTTCGCGAAGATCGCCCGGGTGGCGAACTCGCGGAACATCGTGGCCGCCTTCTCCTGGGTCATCGCGCTACGCAGCAGCGCGGCGAACGGGTTGTAGTCGCCGGCGGAGTCCCAGAGCGTCACCATCAGCCGGACGATCCGCTCGCCGATGCCGTCCAGGCCGGGCTCGAGGAGCGCCGGGAGCACCGCGCTCGGATCGAACGGGAGCTCCATCGCCGCGACGAAGAGCTGCTCCTTCGTGCCGTAGTAGTGGTGCACGAGCGCGGGGTCGACCGCGGCCTTGCCGGCGATGCCCCGGATCGTCGCTCCGTCGTAACCGGCTTCGCTGAACGCGGCGCGGGCGGCGTCGAGGATCGCCTCCTGCGTCCCCGAACCGCCGCCCGGTCGTCGTCCGGTCCGTGCCATGCAGTGCGGTTCCTATTCTGTGCGGCGCCGCAGGGTCGCGGCCGCGAGCGCCAGCGCGGCGAGCGCCGCACCGCTCACGATGACGATGTCGCGCACCAGCACGCCGGTGATGTCGGTCTGCGCGGTGACCTCGTTGAGCGCGTCCACCGCATAACTCATCGGTAGCACGTTACTGATCGCTTCGAGCCAACCGGCCATCGCCTCGCGCGGTGCGAACAACCCGCAGAGCAGGAGCTGGGGCAGCACGAACGCCGGCATGAACTGCACGGCCTGGAACTCGGTGCGGGCGAACGCGCTGACCCACAGCCCGAGCGCCATGCCGAGCACCGCGTCGGCGACCGCGATGACGACGACCAGCCAGGCCTGGCCGCGCGTCGCCAACCCGAGCAGCCAGTACGCGGTCGCGCACGCCACCGTGGCCTGGACGGCGGCCGCGAGCGCGAATGCGATCCCGTAGCCGAGCAGCAGGTCGAGCTTGCCCAGTGGCGTGGTGAGCAGGCGCTCCAGCGTGCCGCTGGTGCGCTCCCGCAGCATCGCGACGCTGGTGACCAGGAACATGATGATGAACGGGAAGACGCCGAGCAGCGCCGGAGCGAGGCGGTCGAACAGCGCTTCGCTGTTGAAGACGTAGCGCAGCAGCACCATCAGGACGCTCGGGACGACGAGCAGCATCGCGACCGTGCGGCGGTCACGCAGCAGCTGGGTGAGCACCCGGCGGGCCGTCGCCGCGGTGACGCGGGGGGACATCTCAGGCCACCTCCATCGACGCGGAGCGGATCAGGCGGAGGAACGCTTCCTCGAGGTCGTCGGTGCCGGTCTCGGCGCGGAGCGCGTCCGGGGTGTCGTCGGCGACGAGACGGCCCTCACGCATCAGCAGCAGCCGGTCGCACCGGCCGGCCTCGTCCATCACGTGGCTGGAGACGACGAGCGCGGTACCGGCCGCGGCCAGCTCGTGGAACTGCTGCCAGAGCTCGTGGCGCAACACCGGGTCGAGACCGACGGTCGGCTCGTCGAGCACCAGGACCTCGGGCCGGCCCACCAGCGCGCACGCGAGCGAGGCCCGGGTGCGCTGACCGCCGGAGAGCGCGCCGACCAGCTGACCGGCGTGGCTCTCCAGCCCGACGTTCCGGACCGCGCGGTCGGCCTCGGCCACCGGGACGCCGAGGACGGTGGCGAAGTAGCGGGCGTTCTCCCGCACCGTGAGGTCGGTGTAGACGGAGGGCGCCTGGGTGACGTAGCCGACCCGGCGGCGGAGGGAGGCGCTGCCGGCCGGCTCGCCCAGCACCGTGACCGTGCCCGACCGGACTTTCTGGACGCCCACCAGGCACCGCATGAGCGTGGTCTTGCCGCAGCCGCTCGGGCCGAGCAGGCCCACGACCGAGCCGGGCGCGGCCCGGAAACCGATTCCGTGCAGCACCCGCCGCTTCCCGCGGTCGACGACCAGATCGTCGACCACTATTGCCGGTTCCATGGCTCCTCCTGAAGTCATCAGCTGTTGAATTCAACGGTAGTGGAAATCCGTGGCTCGCGGAAGAGGGAGACTTGATCGCATGACGCCAGGGCTCACGGTCGCGGACACCGCCGACAAGACCGGGCTGACCGCCCACACCCTCCGGTACTACGAGCGCGTCGGGCTGATCTGGGGCGTGGAGCGGGACGCCGCCGGGCACCGGCGCTACACGTCCGGTCAGGTCGACTGGCTGGTACTGCTGACGCGGCTGCGGGCGACCGGGATGCCGATCGCAGGGATGCTGCGCTACGCGGAGCTGGTGAAGTCCGGTCGCGCCGACGCCGAGCGGCTGGACCTGCTGCGCGACCACCGGGTCGCGCTCGCCGCCCGGGTGGCCGAGCTCACCGCCGACCTCGCGGTCATCGACGACAAGATCGCCGTCTACGAGCAGCGACTTAAGATCGAACCGTGACCGCTCTCGATCCGGCAATCGCCGCCCAGCTCAAACGTGACGACTCCGGCCTGGTCACCGCGGTGGTCCAGCAGCACGACACCGGCGAGGTGCTGATGGTCGGCTGGATGGACGACGAGGCGCTGCACCGCACGCTCACCACCGGCCGGGCGACCTACTGGTCGCGCAGCCGGAAGGAGTACTGGGTCAAGGGCGAGACGTCCGGTCACCGCCAGTGGGTCAAGGCCGTGGCCCTGGACTGCGACGGCGACACGCTGCTCGTCACCGTCGATCAGGAAGGCGCGGCCTGCCACACCGGCGACCGGACGTGTTTCGACGCCACGAAGCTGCTAACCGCCCCACTCGACGAGTAGCACGGTCGCGTCGTCCTGGAGGTGGCCGTGCTGGTGATCGAGGATCGACCGGATCAGCCGGCGCAGCGCCTCGGTCGCCGGTAGCGCGTCGGCCTCCCGCTTGATCACGAAGTCAACCAGGCGGTCCAGCCCGAACTCGTTGCCGTCGGCGTCGCGGGCCTCGGTGACCCCGTCGGTGTAGAACAGCAGCCGGTCGCCCGGTTCGAGCTGGACGGAGCCCAGCTCGGTCGGGCGGCGCAACCCGATCCCCATCGGAAGGCCGGGTTTGAGCCAGAGCGTCTTCACCCATTTGCCGTCCCGGATCAGCACGGGCGGCGGGTGCCCCCGCAGCACCCATTCGAGTTTCCCGGACCCGGCGTCGAAGTGCGCGAGGACGCCGGTGACCAGCTCCGGCGGCCCGAACCGGGCGGCGACCTTCTCGTCGATCGCGTCCCCGAGCTCACGCAGGCCGAGGCTCTGGCGGCGGCCCTGCCGGTACGCCGCCGCGGCCAGGCCGACGACCACGGCCGAGTTCAGGTCGTGCCCGGCCGCGTCGAACAACGCCAGGTGCACGCCGTCGTCGATGACGCCGTAGTCGAACGTGTCGCCGGCCACCTTGTACGCCGGCTCGAGCGCACCGGCGACCACGATCCGGTCGGTCGCGAACGTCAGCGGCGGCAGCAGCCCCCACTGCATCTCGGCCGAGAGCGTCATGTCGTTGTGCCGGGTGAGCCCCACGAGCGTGTCGCTGTAGGCCCGCTTCGTCACGACCAGGAGCCCGACCAGCGAGGCGAGCCGGCGGGCCCGTCGCTTGATCACCGGGTCGACGTGGTCGCGGTCGCGTCCCTCGACCGTCAGCCGCAACACGCCGAGCCGCTCGGCGCCTTCCAGCAGCGGGAGCCACACGTGGGTCCGGTCGCCCCCGGCCGGCACGTACTGGACCCCGGTCCGGCGGAACACCCGGCCGACCGACGTGGTGTCGATCGGGATCCGTTCGACCGGCCGCACCGGCGTCCCCACCCGGCCACGCGGCACCCGCACCAGGTTCACCTGCTGCAGATCGGCCAGGTAGAGCTGCGGATCGTGCAGCCCGACCGGGGTGGCGTGAGTGGCCACCAGATCGATCAGATCCTCGGGATGGCAGCGATGGGAACCGTGCAGCAGACCGTCGAACATTTCCTCACCGAGGTCGCCCATGCCCCTGGGTTACCCGGCTGCCGCGAATTCTCCCGTCGGCCACAATGGGTTCGTGACTACTGGCACCGACGGCACGTTCAGCCCCGACCGCGACGAGTTCGCCCGCCTGGTCCGCGACCGGCGGGTCGTCCCGGTGACCCGACGTCTGCTCGCCGACGGCGAGACCCCCGTCGGGCTCTACCGCAAGCTGGCCGGAGGACCGGGCACGTTCCTGCTCGAGTCGGCCGAGCACGGCGGCGTCTGGTCGCGCTACTCGTTCGTCGGCGTGCGCAGCGTGGCCACCCTGACCAGCCGGGACGGTTCCGCCCACTGGCTGGGCGACCCGCCGCCGGGAGTGCCCGTCTCCGGGGATCCGCTGGCCGTGCTCGGCGAGGTCGTCTCGGCGTTGGAGTCGCCGGTGCTGCCCGGGCTGCCCACGCTCACCGGGGGGATGGTCGGTTACCTGGCGTACGACATCGTCCGCCGGATCGAGAAACTGCCGAGCAACGGTATCGACGACCTGGAGCTGCCCGAACTGGGCATGATGCTCGCCACCGACCTGGCCGTGCTCGACCACACCGACGGCTCGCTGCTGCTGATCGCCAACGCGATCGTGCCCGCCGGTGCGTCGCCGGAAGCGGTCTCGGAGGCCTACTACCGGGCGGTCGGCCGGCTGGAGTCGATGACCACCGCGCTGTCCCGGCCGACACCGCCCGGTGTCGCGACGATGACCCGGCTCGGCCCGGGCTCGTTCCGCAGCCGGACGCCGGAGGGCGAGTTCCCGAAGGCCGTGGAGGTCGCCAAGGAGGCGATCCGGGCCGGCGAGTGCTTCCAGATCGTGCCGAGCCAGCGGTTCGAGGTGGCCACCGAGGCCGACCCGCTCGACGTCTACCGGGTGCTGCGCACGACGAACCCGAGCCCGTACATGTACCTGCTGCGCTTCGACGGGTTCGACATCGTCGGGTCGTCGCCGGAGGCGCACGTCAAGGTCACCGACGGCCGGGCGCTGCTGCACCCGATCGCCGGGACGCGCTGGAGGGGTGCCACACCCGAGGAGGACGTGCGGCTGGCCGCCGAGCTGATCGCCGACCCGAAGGAGCGCGCCGAGCACGTGATGCTCGTCGACCTGGGGCGCAACGACCTCGGGCGGGTGTGCGAGCCCGGCACCGTCGACGTCGTCGACTTCATGGAGATCGAGCGGTACTCGCACGTGATGCACATCGTGTCGACGGTGGTCGGTGAGATCACCGCCGGGCGCTCGGCGTTCGACGTGCTGACCGCGACGTTCCCGGCCGGGACGCTCACCGGAGCGCCGAAGGTGCGGGCGATGGAGATCATCGACGCGCTGGAGCCGACGCGGCGCGGGCTCTACGGCGGCACCGTGGGGTACCTGGACTTCGCCGGCAACCTCGACATGGCGATCGCGATCCGCACCGCGCTGATGCGTGCCGGTACGGCCTACGTGCAGGCCGGTGGCGGGGTCGTGGCCGACTCCGATCCGCTCGCGGAGGAGCGCGAGTCGCAGAACAAGGCTGCCGCGGTGCTGTCGGCGATCGCCACCGCCGAGACGCTCCGGGCCGCCCGATGACCGAGCCCGACCCGCGGTCGGAGGGGGCCCGTCCGGGTGGGGCCCAGCGGCGGGGGCTCGCGGTCGCGGTGGTCGCCGCGGTGATCGGAGGCGCGGTCGCGTACTTCGCCACCGGGCGGGTGTGGGAGTCGACCACCGTCGCGCGCGCCGCTCCGCTGCTGCCCGAGACCGTGCGGACGACCGGCAGCGACCTGGTGCCGTGGGCGTCGGCTGCGGCGCTGGTCGGGATCGCGGGTGGGCTGGCGCTGCTGGCCACCCGCGGCCGGGGGCGGGCGGCGGTTGCGGTCCTGGTGGCGCTGGCCGGTGCCGGTGCGGTCGCGGGCGGGGTCCGCGGGCTCGTCGGCGACTCGACGGTCGGCTGGCCGCTGCTGAGCGTCGCCGGGGGTGTGCTGGTGCTGGGTGCCGGTGCCCTGGCGCTCGCCCGTGGGCGTCGGTGGGCCGCGATGGGCGCCCGCTACGACGCGCCGGCGACCCGGGCGAAGGCCCACGCCACCACCGGCCCCGACGCGCCCCCCACCGCGCTCTGGGACGCCCTGGACCGGGGCGACGACCCAACCCGCTGAGGTGCCGGCCCGGGGGCGGCGAAAACCTCGAAATTGGGGGGTTTGTACGGCGGTGAGCCGTGTAGAGGGCACCCGGAGTCACCCCGGATCCATCCGGTCTGGCACTCTCGTTACGATTCCGCCATGGCACCACGGGATGGAGCCGCATGACGAGCGCGCTTGACGAGATTCTGGTCGGCGTCCGAGCCGACCTTGCTGACCGCGAGAGCCGCGTACCGTTCGAACGGGTCAAGGAACTCGCCGCGGCCGCGAAGCCGGCACGCGATGCCTGGGCTGCGCTGCGCGCGCCAGGCGTCGGCGTGATCGCCGAGGTGAAGCGTGCTTCGCCTTCACGCGGAACGATCGCCGACATTCCTGACCCGGCCGCGCTGGCCGGCGACTACGAGGCCGGCGGCGCCCGCTGCATCAGCGTCCTCACCGAGCGGCACCGCTTCGGCGGTTCGCTGGAGGACCTGGACGCGGTCCGCGCGAAGGTCGACGTACCGGTGCTGCGCAAAGACTTCATCGTCTCGACGTACCAGGTCCACGAGGCACGCGCCCACGGCGCCGATCTCGTGCTGCTGATCGTCGCGGCGCTGGAGCAGAACCGCCTCACCGGCCTGCTGGAGCGCGTCGAGTCGCTCGGGATGACCGCGCTCGTCGAGGTCCACACCGAGGAGGAGGCCAGCCGCGCGCTGGAGGCCGGCGCCCGGGTGATCGGTGTCAACGCGCGTGACCTCAAGACACTCGAGGTCGACCGGTCGGTGTTCGAGCGCATCGCGCCGGGGCTGCCGTCGCAGATCGTGAAGATCGCCGAGTCCGGCGTCCGCGGTCCGCACGACCTGATCTCCTACGCCGCGGCCGGTGCCGACGCGGTGCTGGTGGGCGAGGGCCTGGTCACCGACCGCAGCCCCCGCCAGGCGGTCGCCGATCTGGTGACCGCGGGCTCGCACCCGGCCACGCCGCGGAGCCCGCGCTAACCATGGCGACCACGTACCGCACCGGGGACGACAGGGCTCGTCCCGACGGGAGACGATGGCGTCGCGGCTGAGTTCATAGCCCACGCCGTTCTCCCGTAAGGATCCTCATGACCGTAATGCCCGACAAAACTGGACACTTTGGTCGTTTCGGTGGTCGTTTCGTCCCGGAAGCCCTGATTGCGGCTCTCGACGAACTCGATGCCGAATACACCAGGGCGCAGGCCGACCCGGCCTTCCGGGCCGAGCTCAAGCACCTGCTCGACGACTACGCCGGCCGCCCGAGCCGTCTCTACGACGCGACCCGCTTCTCCGAAGCGGCCGGTGCACGCATCCTGCTCAAGCGCGAAGACCTGAACCACACCGGCGCCCACAAGGTGAACAACGTTCTCGGTCAGGCGTTGCTCACCCGCCGGATGGGCAAGAAGCGCATCATCGCCGAGACCGGCGCCGGCCAGCACGGCGTCGCGTCGGCCACCGCGGCCGCGCTGTTCGGCCTCGAGTGCACCGTCTACATGGGTGAGGTCGACACCGAGCGCCAGGCGCTCAACGTCGCCCGCATGGAGTTGCTCGGCTCGACCGTGGTCCCGGTCAAGTCCGGCAGCCGCACGCTCAAGGACGCGATGAACGAGGCGTTCCGCGACTGGGTCACCAACGTCGACACCACGCACTACCTGATCGGTTCGGTCGGCGGCCCGCACCCGTTCCCGCTGATCGTGCGCGACTTCCAGAAGATCATCGGCGAGGAGGCCCGCGAGCAGACGCTGGCCCTCACCGGCCAGTTGCCCACCGCCGTCTGCGCGTGCGTCGGCGGCGGCTCGAACGCCATCGGCATCTTCCACGCTTTCCTCGACGACGCCGACGTGCGGCTCTTCGGCTTCGAGGCCGGGGGCGACGGTGTCGACACCGGTCTGCACGCCGCCGCGATCACCGGCGGCTCGCCGGGCGTCCTGCACGGGGCGCGGTCGTTCGTGCTGCAGAACGAGGACGGCCAGACGATCGAGTCGCACTCGATCTCGGCCGGCTTGGACTACCCGGGCGTCGGGCCGGAACACGCGCACCTGCACGACATCGGCCGGGTCGACTACCGGCCGGCCACCGACGCCGAGGCGATGGAGGCGTTCCGCCTGCTCTGCCGCACCGAGGGCATCATTCCGGCGATCGAGAGCGCCCACGCGCTGGCCGGCGCGCTGCGGGTCGCGAAGGAACTCGGCCCCGACGCCACGATCCTGGTGAACCTCTCCGGGCGCGGCGACAAGGACGTGGCCACGGCGGGCCGGTGGTTCGGTCTGCTCGACGAGCGCGACCTCGAGGCGAGTGAGGGCCGATGAGCCGCGTGCGCGAAGAGCAGACAGCGCAGACGAGCGTCTCCGCGGTGTTCTCCACGGCGAAGGCCGAGAACCGCGGTGTGCTCGTCGGCTACCTGCCGGTCGGGTTCCCCGACGTGCCCGGCTCCCTGGACGCGATGAAGGCCATGGTCGACGCCGGGGTCGACGTCGTCGAGGTCGGCGTGCCGTACTCCGACCCGGTGATGGACGGGCCGACGATCCAGGCCGCGGCCGAGCAGGCGCTGCGGGGCGGCGTCCGGGTGAAGGACGTGTTCAAGGCCGTCGAGGCGGTCGCGTCCGCCGGCGCCCCGGCGCTGGTGATGACGTACTGGAACCCGGTGGAGAAGTACGGCGTCGAGCGGTTCGCCGCCGATCTGTCGTCGGCCGGGGGAGCGGGGCTGATCACCCCCGACCTCATTCCCGACGAGGCCGAGCCGTGGCTGGCGGCGTCCGAGCAGCACGGGCTCGACCGCGTGTTCCTGGTGGCGCCGTCGTCGACGGCGGCGCGGATCGCGTCGACGGTCGCGGTGTGCCGCGGGTTCGTCTACGCCACCGCGGTGATGGGGGTGACCGGCGCGCGTGAGTCCACCAGCGCGGCGGCCCAGCCTCTGGTCGAGCGGGTGCGTTCGGCCACCGACCTGCCCGTCGGTATCGGCCTCGGGGTCTCCACCGGCGCCCAGGCCGCCGAGGTGGCCGGGTACGCCGACGGGGTGATCGTGGGGTCGGCCCTGGTGCGCTGCCTGCTCGACGCGTCCGATCGCGCCGCGGGTCTGCGCGCGATCTCGGAGCTCTCGGCCGATCTGGCCGCCGGGGTCCGGCGCCGCTGACGCCCGTCGAGGCGTGCACGGTCCGGTCGGATCGTGCACGCCGGCGGGGGCAGGGTTGAAGTCGTGGTCCACGGGGGACTGGCACCTCGTGACCGTGAACGTTGAGCCCACAGCGCCCAGGGCCATTGACCGACTGCGCACGAAGATCACCCGCAAGCCCCGCTCGGCGCAGGCCGCGCCGGAGCCGGCCGCGGAGCCGGCTCCGAAGCCGCTCAAGGGCAAGTACCGCCGCCCCTGGCTGCGGATCGGGCCGCTGCTGCTCCTGCTGGTGTACCTCGCCATCCTGGCCGCGATCACGCTCGGCCCGGGCGACCCCGAGGCCGCCGCCGGTGCGGGCGCGAGCGACAACTACACGCCGTTCGCCGAGATCAACCGCTCGCTGGCCGACGGTTCGCTGCGCTCGCTCGCGCAGGTCGTCGGCAACGCGTTGTTGTTCGTGCCGTTCGGCATCCTGGTGCCGCATTCGTTCCCCCGGCTGAGCATCGTCACCGCGGTGCTGGCGGCGGCCACGGCGTCGGCCGTCGTCGAGCTGGTGCAGCTCACCCACATCGCGGGCCGGATGTTCGACATCGACGACGTCATCCTCAACGTGTCCGGTGCGCTGTTCGGCGGATTGCTGGTGGCCACTTGGCGCGGTGTTGCCGCCCTGGTACGTCTCGTGCGGCGCTGACGGTCTAGCGTGGAGGCGTGACCGCCCTCGCCTCGCTCCCGAGCCCGACGACAAGCGTGTGGCACCTCGGACCGATCCCGCTCCGGGCGTACGCGCTGTGCATCCTGGCCGGGGTGCTGGTCGCGGTGTGGGTGTCCGATCGCCGGCTGCGGGCCCGGGGCGGCCCGCCCGGCATGATCGTCGACATCGCGGTCTGGGCGGTGCCGTTCGGCATCATCGGCGCGCGGGTCTACCACGTCATCACGTCGCCGGATCACTACTTCGGCGCCAACGGCCAGCCGCTCGACGCGTTCAAGATCTGGGAGGGCGGCCTCGGCGTCTGGGGTTCGATCGCCGGGGGCGCGCTCGGAGCGTGGATCGCGTGCCGCCGGTCGGGGCTCCCGCTGATGGTCCTCGGTGACGTCGTCGCACCCGGCCTCGTCCTGGCGCAGGGCGTCGGGCGCTGGGGCAACTGGTTCAACAACGAGCTCTTCGGCCGCGAGACCTCGCTGCCGTGGGGCCTCGAGGTCCACCGGATGGGCGCCGACGGCCGGGCCGTCGACGTGGAGCCGGGCCTCTACCACCCCACGTTCCTCTACGAGTCGCTCTGGTGCATCGGGGTCGCGGTGCTGCTGATCGTCGCCGAGCGCCGGTGGCGGCTCGGCGGCGGGCGCGTCTTCGCGCTCTACGTCATGGGTTACACCGCCGGCCGCGGGTGGATCGAGCACCTGCGCATCGACGAGGCGCACCACGTGCTCGGGCTGCGGCTCAACGAGTGGACCGCGCTCGTCTGCTTCATCGGTGGCCTGATCTGGTTCCTCGCGCGCCGCGGAATCGCACCCGCCCGGCTCGAGTACACCGACGACGGCCGGATCGTCGTTCTCGACCCGGACGCGCAACCGGCCACCGAGGTCGACGACGACGAGGAGCCGGTGGCCGCGGAGCCGGCCACCGACGAGGAAGACCCCGAACAGCCGGGGCTGGCGTCGGCCGGGAAAACCGAAACCGAGGCGAAACCCGAGCGGGACTGACGGCCTCACACCCGCGGACCGGTGTCAATGCGACCCGCGTCGGGCATAGTAGAAGGATCGCGTCTTCCGGCCGGCCCAACAGCGTCTCTACCGGGAACTACACGACGCTGACACGACCCGGGAGCACGAAGAACTGGAGCGAGCGTTACCGCACGGTGTCCACGCCACGCCGGTGACGTTGCTCACTTCAGCACTTGTTACCGGCGGGTCGCCACATGTGTAACCTCTAGGAAACTTGGGCCGACGTCGTCCCGCATCGACCTCGCCCGTCGATCACGCACCCAGCGGATCTCAGCGGGCTGACGACGGAAGGAGCCCGCGCGTGACTTTTTCTGCGCTCCCCCCGGCTCAGGGACTGTATGATCCCGCGAACGAACACGACGCCTGCGGGGTCGCGTTCGTGGTCGATGCCCAGGGCCGTCGTTCTCATCGCATCGTCGAACAGGGCATCACCGCGCTGGCGAACCTCGATCACCGGGGTGCCGCGGGCGCCGAGGCCAACTCCGGTGACGGGGCCGGCCTCCTGCTGCAGATTCCGGACGCGTTCCTGCGCGAGGTCGTCGACTTCGCGCTCCCCGAGGCCGGCGCGTACGTCGTCGGCAACACCTTCCTTCCCGCCGACGCCGACGCGCGTGCCCGCGCGATCGAGCTGATCGAGCGCATCGCGGTCGACGAGGGTGCGAAGCCGCTGGGCTGGCGCACCGTTCCGACCGACAACGACGGAGCCGACATCGGGCCCACCGCCCGCGCCGTCGAGCCTCACGTCGCCCAGTTCTTCTTCTCCGACAGCGTGGTCGGCGAAGAAGCCCGAACCGGTCTGGCCCTCGACCGGGTCGCGTTCGTCGTCCGCAAGCGGGTGGAACACGAGTCCCGCGCGGCCGGCGTCGAGGTGTACTTCCCCTCGCTGTCCGCCCGCACGATCGTGTACAAGGGCATGCTGACCACGAGCCAGCTGCCGCTGTTCTTCCCCGACCTGCTCGACCCGCGGGTCGAGAGCGCGATCGCGCTGGTTCACTCCCGGTTCTCCACGAACACGTTCCCGTCCTGGCCGCTCGCCCACCCGTACCGGTTCATAGCCCACAACGGTGAGATCAACACCGTCCGGGGCAACCGGAACTGGATGCGTGCCCGCGAGGCGCTGCTGCGCTCCCCGCAGACCACCGAGCTCTTCGGTGGCGACATCGAGCGGGTCTTCCCGATCTGCACGCCCGGCGCGAGCGACTCGGCGACGTTCGACGAGGTGCTGGAGCTGCTCCACCTCGGTGGGCGGTCGCTGCCGCACGCGGTGCTGATGATGATCCCGGAGGCCTGGGAGAACAACGCCGCGATGGACCCGAAGCGGCGGGCGTTCTACCAGTTCCACTCCACGATGATGGAGGCCTGGGACGGCCCGGCCGCGGTCTGTTTCACCGACGGTTCGCTGATCGGCGCCGTGCTCGACCGCAACGGTCTGCGCCCTGCCCGCTGGTGGAAGACGAAGGACGACCTGGTCGTCCTCGCGAGCGAAGCCGGTGTCCTCGACATCGACCCCGCCGACGTCGTGGCCAAGGGTCGTCTGCAGCCCGGACGCATGTTCCTCGTCGACACCGACGCCGGCCGCATCGTGGCCGACGACGAGATCAAGGCCGAACTCGCCAACGCCGAGCCGTACACCGAGTGGCTGCACGCCGGTCTGATGAACCTGTCGGACCTCCCTGATCGTGAGCACGTCACCTACGGCCACGAGTCCGTTCAGCGCCGTCAGCAGACCTTCGGCTACACCGAAGAGGACCTGAGGGTTCTGATCACGCCGCTGGCGCGAACCGCCGGTGAGGGCCTCGGCTCGATGGGCACCGACACCCCGATCGCGGTGCTGAGCAACCGCTCCCGGCTGGTGTTCGACTACTTCAGCCAGCTGTTCGCGCAGGTCACGAACCCGCCGCTGGATGCGATCCGGGAAGAGATCGTCACCGCGGTCAGCAACGCGATCGGCCCCGAGCAGAACCTGCTCGAGCCCGGCCCGGCCTCGTGCCGCCTGATCACGCTGCCGTTCCCGGTCATCGACAACGACGAGCTCGCGAAGATCGTCCACATCAACGAGGACGGCGACAAGTCCGGCTTCCAGGCCGTCACCGTCTCCGGTCTGTACCGGGTGAAGGACGGCGCCGCGGGCATGAAGGCCCGCCTGGACCAGATCTGCCAGCACGTCTCCGAGGCGATCGAGGACGGCGCGCGGCTGATCGTGCTGTCCGACCGCGATTCCACCCGCGACCTGGCGCCGATCCCGTCGCTGCTGCTCACCGCGGCCGTGCACCACCACCTGGTGCGCGAGCGGACGCGGACCCAGGTCGGCCTGATCGCCGAGTCCGGCGACGCCCGCGAGGTGCACCACGTCGCGCTGCTGCTCGGCTTCGGCGCGTCCGCGGTGAACCCGTACCTGGCGTTCGAGTCGATCGAGGACATGGTCTCGACCGGCGAGCTGGCCGGGCTCGACCCGCAGAAGGCGATCCGCAACTACGTCAAGGGTCTCGGCAAGGGCCTGCTCAAGGTCATGTCGAAAATGGGCGTCTCCACCGTGGCGTCCTACGCCGGCGCGCAGATCTTCGAGGCGATCGGCCTCTCGCAGGAGCTCGTCGACAAGTACTTCACCGGCACGACGTCGACGCTCGGCGGTATCGGGCTCGACACGATCGCGGTCGAGGTCGAGACGCGGCACGAGCGGGCCTGGCCGACGAACTCGACCGAGCTGGCCTACCGTCGGCTCGAGGTCGGCGGCGAGTACCAGTGGCGTCGCGAGGGCGAGGTGCACCTCTTCAACCCGGAGACGGTGTTCCTGCTGCAGCACGCGACCCGGTCGCGGCAGTACGAGGTGTTCAAGAAGTACACGTCCTCGGTCGACGAGCTCGCGGCCAAGTCGGGCACGCTCCGGGGCCTGTTCAAGCTGAAGACCGGTGAGCGTCCCCCGGTGCCGATCGACGAGGTCGAGCCGGTCTCCGAGATCGTGAAGCGGTTCAGCACCGGTGCGATGAGCTACGGCTCGATCTCGATGGAGGCGCACCAGACCCTCGCGATCGCGATGAACCAGCTCGGCGGGAAGTCCAACACCGGCGAGGGCGGCGAGGACCCGGAGCGTCTCTACGACCCGACCCGGCGCAGCGCGATCAAGCAGGTCGCGAGCGGCCGGTTCGGCGTCACCAGCGAATACCTGGTCAACGCCGACGACATCCAGATCAAGATGGCCCAGGGCGCGAAGCCCGGTGAGGGTGGTCAGCTGCCCGGCCACAAGGTCTACCCGTGGATCGCCAAGACCCGGCACTCAACGCCGGGCGTCGGGTTGATCTCGCCGCCGCCGCACCACGACATCTACTCGATCGAGGACCTCGCCCAGCTCATCCACGACCTGAAGAACGCGAACGACGCCGCGCGGGTTCACGTCAAGCTGGTCGCCGAGATCGGGGTGGGCACGGTCGCGGCCGGTGTCTCCAAGGCCCACGCCGACGTCGTCCTCATCTCCGGCCACGACGGCGGAACCGGTGCCGCGCCGCTGACCTCGCTCAAGCACGCGGGTGCGCCGTGGGAGCTCGGCCTGGCCGAGACCCAGCAGACGCTGCTGCTCAACAACCTGCGCGACCGCATCGTCGTGCAGGTCGACGGCCAGCTCAAGACCGGTCGGGACGTGGTCATCGGTGCCCTGCTCGGCGCCGAGGAGTTCGGGTTCGCGACCGCTCCGCTGGTGGTCAGCGGCTGCATCATGATGCGCGTCTGCCACCTCGACACCTGCCCGGTGGGCGTGGCGACGCAGAACCCGGTGCTGCGTGAGAAGTTCAGCGGCAAGCCGGAGTTCGTCGTCACGTTCTTCGAGTACATCGCCGAAGAGGTCCGGCAGTACCTGGCCGAGCTGGGCTTCCGCTCGATCGACGAGGCCGTCGGCCACGCCGAGCTGCTCGACGTCGCCGGGGCGGTCGACCACTGGAAGGCCGACGGGCTCGACCTGTCGCCGATCTTCGCGGTGCCTTCGCTGCCGGAAGGCGCGTCGCTCAAGCAGACCGTGCAGCAGGACCACGGCCTCGACCGGGCGCTGGACAACACACTGATCCAGCTCTGCGAAGGCGCGCTGCTCGACGGTTCGCCGGTGAAGTTCGAGATCCCGGTGCGCAACGTCAACCGGACGGTCGGCACGATGCTCGGCTCGATGGTGACGCGTCGCTACGGCGGCGAAGGGCTGCCCGACGGCACGATCGACCTGACGTTCACCGGCTCGGCCGGCCAGTCGTTCGGCGCGTTCGTGCCCCGCGGCATCACGCTGCGGCTGCTCGGCGACGCCAACGACTACGTCGGCAAGGGTCTCTCCGGTGGGCGGATCGTCGTGCGCCCGGCGGCCGCGGCGACGTTCCTGCCGCAGGAGAACGTCATCGCCGGCAACACGATCCTGTACGGCGCCACGGCCGGTGAGGTCTTCCTCCGGGGCCGGGTGGGCGAGCGGTTCTGCGTCCGCAACTCCGGCGCGACCGCGGTCGTCGAGGGCGTCGGTGACCACGGGTGCGAGTACATGACCGGTGGCACGGTCGTCGTGCTCGGCCCGACCGGCCGTAACTTCGCCGCCGGCATGTCCGGCGGCACCGCGTACGTGCTCGACCTCGACCCGGTGCTCGTCAACACCGAGATGGTCGATCTGGAAGAGCTCTCGACCGACGACGCCGCGACGCTGCGCGCGCTGATCGGACGGCACCTGGACGAGACCGGCTCGACGGTGGCCGAGGGGCTGCTGTCCGACTGGAGCCGGCACGTCCGGTCGTTCACGAAGATCATGCCCCGCGACTACAAGCGGGTCCTGGAAGCGACTCGTCAGGCGCAGGCCGCTGGCCGTCCGGTGGACGAGGCGATCATGGAGGCGGCTCGTGGCTGATCCACAGGGTTTCTTGAAGAACGGGCGGGAGCTGCCCGTCCGGCGTCCGGTCGACATCCGGATCACCGACTGGCGCGAGGTCTACGAGGAGTTCCCGGAGAAGAACCTGCGGACGCAGGCCTCCCGGTGCATGGACTGCGGCATCCCGTTCTGCCACAACGGCTGCCCCCTCGGCAACCTCATCCCGGAGTGGAACGACCTGGCCCGCACCGGGCAGTGGTCGCTCGCGATCGACCGCCTGCACGCGACGAACAACTTCCCGGAGTTCACCGGGAAGCTCTGCCCGGCGCCCTGCGAGGCGGCCTGCGTGCTCGGCATCGCCGACGACCCGGTCACGATCAAGCAGATCGAGGTCGAGACGATCCTGCGCGCGTTCGACGACGGCCTGGTGAAGCCGCAGCTGCCGGAGAAGCTCTCCGGCAAGAAGGTCGCGGTGATCGGGTCCGGGCCGGCCGGTCTCGCGGCCGCCCAGCAGCTGACGCGGGCCGGGCACGAGGTGACCGTGTACGAGCGGGCCGACAAGATCGGTGGCCTGCTCCGCTACGGGATCCCCGAGTTCAAGATGGAGAAGTCGCACATCGACCGTCGCCTCGCCCAGATGGAGGCGGAAGGCACGAAGTTCGTCACCGGGGTCACGGTCGGCTCCGACCTGCCCGTGTCGGAGCTCGACGCCGATGCGATCGTGCTGGCCACCGGCTCCACCGTGCCGCGTGACCTGCCCGCGCCCGGCCGGGAGCTGAACGGCATCCACGCCGCGATGGAGTACCTGGTGCCCGCCAACAAGGCGGCTCTCGGGGACCCGGACCCGGACGGACACATCGACGTCCGCGGCAAGCACGTCGTGATCATCGGTGGCGGCGACACCGGCGCGGACTGCCTGGGCACCGCCCACCGGCAGGGCGCGAAGAGCGTCACGCAGCTGGAGATCATGCCGCAGCCGCCGGAGGCACGCGCCGGGCACATGCCCTGGCCGACCTACCCGATGCTGTACCGGGTCACCTCGGCGCACGAGGAGGGCGGCGAGCGGGTCTACGCCGTCAACACCGAGAAGTTCGTGGGTGACGACGCCGGCAACGTCCGGGCGATCGTCCTGCACGAGGTCGTCTCCGAGGGCGGGAAGTTCGTGCCGGTCGAGGGCACGTCGCGGGAGATCCCGGCGGAGGCGATCTTCCTCGCGATGGGCTTCGTCGGGGTGGAGAAGGGCCCGCTCTACGACGAGCTCGGCGTCGAGATCGACGAGCGGGGCCGGGTCGTGCGCGACGCGACCTGGAAGACGGCCGCCGACAACGTCTTCGTCACCGGAGACGCGGGCCGCGGCCAGTCGCTGATCGTCTGGGCGATCGCCGAGGGCCGGGCCACCGCGGCCGCGGTCGACAAGCACCTGGCCGGCTCGACGTTCCTGCCGTCCCCGATCCTCCCGACGACGATGGCCCTCACCGCACGCTAGCTCTGTGGGGTGACGCCCCACCCGCGTTCACGCCGTAATCTCGGGCCCATGAGAACGGTCGCGTCCTACTTCCTCGGACTGTGGGACGCGGCCGTCCGCGCGCCGATCAAGCCCGAGCAGGGGCGTCCGTGGCTGCCCCGGCGCGGGTGGCGGCGGTGGGTGCTCGGGGTGGCCTCGGTGCTCGTCGGCGGCGGTCTCACCGGCGGCACGATCGCCGAACTGGTGCTGACGCTGCGGGTGCCGAGCGTGCTGGCCGCCTTCCTGGGGCTCGGCCTGGCGTTGCCGCTCGTCGTCGCGCCGGCCCGGCCGCTGCTGGCCTGGCGCGTCATGATCGTCTTCTTCCTCGTTACGCCGCTCGCGGTCACGTTCGGCCCGCGCGAGGGCGTGGTGTGGCCGTGGCCGGTCACCGCGTGCGTCGCGATGCTGCTGACGCTCGTTCTGATCGGGGCGTCCCATCCGCGCCGGATCTGGTTCGGGGTCGGCGTCCTGAGCTCGGTCGCGGTGTTCGGGTTCGGGGCGATGGCCGGCATGCCGTTCTGGATCGGTGACATCCTCGCGGCGGCCGCGTTCGCCGGGCTGCTGTTCGGCGACGCGGTCGGCAGCCGCCGCAGCATCCAGGCCCGCCTCGACGAGCAGCGTGCCCTCCGCAAACGGGACCTGGCCCGCCAGGCGGTGCTCGAGGAACGCGGCCGGATCGCCCGCGAACTGCACGACGTGGTCGCGCACCACATGACGATGATCGCGATCCAGTCCGAGGCGGCGCCGCTGAAGGTGCCCGACCTCCCGCCCGCGGCGGCCGAGATCTTCGCCCAGCTCAACAAGGCCGCGCGGGAGGCGCTCACCGAGACCCGCACGGTCGTGGGCCTGCTGCGGTCGGAGGAGGAGGCCGCCGAGCGGGCTCCTGCGCCCGGCCTGGAGCTCCTCGAGGACCTGGTGGAGCACGCCCGGTCCGGCGGTCTCCGGGTGAAGCCCGCGGTCGTCGGCGTGCCCCGCCCGCTGTCCGCGGCCGTCGACGTCTCCGCCTACCGCATCCTGCAGGAGGCGCTCAGCAACGCCACGCGCTACGCGCCCGGCAGCGAGGTGGGGGTCGAGGTCCGGTACGGGCCCGAGGCCCTGCACCTGTCGGTCACCAACTCCGCCGCCGACGTCGATCAGCGCGCCGCCGTAGGAGCGGGTGGCGTCCCCGCACCGTCCGACGGGTCCCGCGAGCTCGGAGCACGCCGGGGCGCGGCGGCGGCCGAAGCCGCGGAGCGGGCGTCGCTCGGGGGCGGGCACGGGCTGGTGGGGATCCGGGAGCGCACGGCGATGCTCGGCGGGGAAATGTCCGCCGGGCCTCGCCCGGGTGGGGGCTGGGCGGTGACCGCGGTACTGCCGACCGCGGAATCCCCGCGCCCGGGAGCGGGGCTTCCGGGCGCGGGCATTCCGGCCTGACCGAACGGATCAGGCGGACTTGCGCGGGCGCTTCTTCGTGGCCTTCTTCTGTTCGGCGGCGGCGGCTTCGAGCGCGTCGCAGAAATCGTTCACCGACTGACGCAGAAGACGGGCCTTGCGCAGCATGTTCTTGCGATCGGGCTCGGGGGTGTTCGAGTAGACGTCGAAGTCGAGTCGCGCCGAACGGGAACAATCCGCGAGCTGGAACTGAGCGAGAAGGTCGAGACCCTGGTCGTCCGGCTGCAGTTTGATCTCCGACAGCACGTACGCCGTGCTGTGGAAGCCCGGACGGTTCAACCAGAGCCGTCGGTAGAAGACACGGTTACGGGAAAGCCGTGGCATGGGGGTGCTCCAAGCGAGGAGATGGGCCGGGGCTCGCCTGGAAGGGCTAGCGAACCCCGCAGGGCAACAGCCCGCCGCGGGGCCGTCGGGCCCTCTCTCCTTCGGTCAGCACGTCCTCCAATCTACGGCCGGGTGGCAACCCAATAAGGTGCGTCCATGACGATCCGGGTGGTGGTCGCCGACGACCAGGTGATGATTCGGGACGGTCTGGCGACGCTGCTGACCGCCGCGGGCGACGTCGAGGTGGTGGGACAGGCCGGCAACGGCCGCGAGGCGGTGGAGCTGGCGCGCAGCCTCACGCCCGACGTCATCGTGATGGACGTGCGGATGCCGGTGCTCGACGGCATCGCCGCGACCGCCGAGATCCTGGGGGAGACGCCGGAGGACGACGCCCCGAAGATCCTCGTGCTGACGACGTTCGACCTCGACGAGTACGTGTACGACGCGCTCTCCGCCGGAGCGAGCGGCTTCCTGCTCAAGGACGCGCCGGGCGCGGACCTGCTCAACGCGGTGCGTGTCGTCGCGCGGGGTGACGCACTGCTCGCCCCGTCGGTCACGCGGCGCCTTATCGGTGACTTCGCCCGCCGCCGGAAGCGTGATCTGCCTGGTGGGGCCGTCACCGAGCTGACGCCGCGCGAGCGCGAGGTGCTCGGGTTGATCGCCCGCGGGCTCTCCAACGCCGAGATCGCCGCCGAGCTCTTCCTCGCCGAGCAGACGATCAAGACGCACGTCGGACACATCCTGACCAAGCTCAACCTCCGCGACCGCACGCAGGCGGTCGTATTCGCCTACCAGCGCGGGCTGGTGGGGTAGGGGTACTAAGGGTCGATCGCGGGACCGATACCTGAGAGGGAGTCAGGCTGGACTCCGCAGCGTGACGATTCAGGACGCGGAAATTTCTAGCGTCTGAGGCATGAAGGCCAGCCTCGTTCTCCTCCTCAGTGGATTGCTCCTTGTCGGCTCGATCGCCGCCACCGGGTGGTGGGCGACCGGCAACCCCTCCTCACGTCCCCAGGCTCCCCTCGGTGCGGAGGCGTGGACCAGCGTCGTCACGACGATCGCCCCCGGGCTCGACCGCGCGGACGTGCCCGACCCGGCCACCGCGTCCCCCTCCGAGGTGGCGGCGTTCGCCGACCGGCTGACCCCGCGCCAACGCGACGACCTGGTGCGGCTCGCGCCGGCCACGATCGGCAACCTCGACGGCATTCCGCTCACGATGCGTTACGCCGCCAACGAGTCCATGGTGACCGCGGCCCCCACCCCGGCGGTGGAGCAGGTGCTCGCGGTGAACGCGGTCGCCGGTCTCCGGCCGACCGAGCGGACGCGGCCCGGACGCACGCTGGCCTACGACCCGCGCGGCGACGGGCGGGTCGTGCAGGTCGTCGGCGACCTGGAGCGGGCGAAGCACATCGCGGTCCTCGTGCCCGGCAGCAGCTGGCGGCTGGACAACGTGCTGCGCTGGCCCTCCGCTCACCGGGTGTCCCCGCTGGCCAACGCGGTCGTCTTACAGCGCGCGCTCGGCGAGGACGCGGCGATCGTGGTCTGGCTCGGCTACGACGCTCCGGAGCGGGTGGACCTGGCCGCGATCGGATCGGCCAGGGCGATCGCCGGCGCCGGTGCCCTGCGACGGTTCCTGCACAGCCTGCCGGCCGTGCACGTCAGCCTGCTCTGCCACAGCTACGGCACGGTGGTCTGCGGCCGCGCGCTCCCCGGTTCGCCGGTCGACGAGGTGGTCGCGCTCGGCTCGCCGGGCATGGACGTCGGCACGGCGTCCGACCTGCGCACCACCGCCCGCGTCTGGGCCGCACGCACCGCCGACGACCCGATCCGCATCACCCCGGCGGTCCGCGTGCTCGGGCTGGGGCACGGCACGTCACCGGTCGACCCGGAATTCGGCGCGCGGGTGTTCCGTACCGGCACGGCCGTCGGCCACGACCAGTACTACGCCGAAGGCACCGAGTCGCTGGCGAACATCACCCGGATCGTGCTCGGACACGCGGCGGAGGTGACGCTGCGATGACTCAGAACTCGTTCGTGACGCGCATCGAAGCCGCTACTCCGGCGAACCGGGACCGGGCGCTCGACGGTCTGCGTGCTCTGGCCGTGGTCGGCGTCGTCGTCGGTCACTTCCTGGTCATGGCGCTGGTGCCGGACGCCTCGGGAGCGCTGCGGGTACGCAGCCCGCTCACCGCGCTGCCGGACTTCGCGCCGCTGAGCTGGGTGCTCCAGCTGCTGGCGCTGTTCTTCCTGGTCGGTGGGTACTCGGCGGCGCGGGGCCTGGAGGGCCGCGCGTACGGCCCCTGGATCCGCCGCCGGCTGGTCCGGCTGACCCGGCCGGTGATCGCGGTGACCGCGGTGCTGGCCTGCGCGTTCCCGCTACTGGCGCTGGCCGGGGTGCCGGCCGGGACGCTGCGCACCACGACCGCGCTCGTCATCCAGCCGCTGTGGTTCATCGCGGTGTACGGGGTGGTGACCGCGCTGACGCCGCTGGTGGTCGCGGCGGTGCGCCGGATGGGGGCCTGGGCCGCGTTGCCGCTGGTGGTGACCGTCGCGGTCGTCGACGCCCTGCGCTACGGGGTGGACGGCGTCCCGGGCTGGATCGGGTTGCTCAACGTGCTGCCGGGCTGGGCGTTCGCGTACGTGCTCGGCGTCGCCTGGGCCCGGGGGCGGCTGTCGCGGCGGGCGTCGGCGGCGCTCGCGGGCGTCGGCGTGGTCCTGCTGGTGGCGCTGGTGCTGTGGTTCGGTTACCCGGCGAGCGTGGTCGGCGTTCCCGGCGCCGGACGGGTGAACTCGCACCCGCCGTCCCTGCTGGTCGTGGCGCTGGCGATGGCGCAGTGCGGGCTGGCCGTACTGCTGCGCGACCGGCTGGCGGCGTTCCTGCGGTCACCGCGGCGATGGGCGGCGGTGGCGATGCTGAACCTGGTCGCGCTCACCGTGTTCTGCTGGCACCAGCTCGCGCTCGTCGTGTTGACGCTGGTCACGGCCGATCTGCCCGGGCTCCACGAGCTGCCGGACGGTCTCGGCTGGGCGGGCTGGCGCCTGCTGTGGCTCCCGGTGCACTGCGTGGTGCTGGCCGGGCTGGTGTGGGCCACCCGCCGTTTCGAGGCCGAGTGGACGGGTGTCCTGCGCCGGATCGGGCCGGTGGCGGTGGCGCTCTCGGCCGGCTTCGGCGCCTACGCGATCCACGTGCTCTGACCGCTCCCGCGGCCCCGCCCGCTTCGCAGCCTCGGCCGGTTCGTGCGGGGCTGGTTCGTGCGGGGCCGGTTTGTGCGGGGCTGGTTTGTGCGGGGCCGGGTTCGTGCGGGGCCGGGTTCGTGCGGGGCTGGGTTCGTGCGGGGCCGGGTTCGTGCGGGGCCGGGTTCGTGCGGGACCGCCTCGTGCGGGCCGGTTCGTGCGGGCCGCTCTGGGCGGGCCGCGCGAGGCGGTCGGGTCAGGTGGCGGGTGCGGAGGGGGTCGCGCGGACGTCGCGGGCGGTGACCGGGTCACCGCAGGTACCGCACGCGAGGGTGGGGGCGAGCGGCCCTTCGCAGTGCACGTGGGTGAGCCGCACCGGCGGCCCGCTGCCGTCGTCCATCCACCGATCGCCCCAACTCATCAGCGACACGATCACCGGATACAGCTCCAGCCCCTTCGCGGTGAGCCGGTACTCGTACCGGTCGGGTTTCTCGGCGTACCGCTCGCGCCGCAGCACGTCGTCGGCGGTGAGCTGCCGAAGCCGCTCGGCCAGCACCGGCCGCGACGCCCCGGTGCGCTGCTGGAAGTCCTCGAACCGCCGCACACCGCGGAACGACTCCCGCAACACGAGCATCGTCCAGCGCTCACCGACCACCGACAGCGTCCGGGCAATCGAGCACCGCTCCCCGCCGATCTCCGACCATCGCATCCCAAGATCCTATCTGAGCTGCTAGGTTCCGAAACAGAACTCACCGAGGCAGGGAGACGCCGTGACCACGACCCGACCGGGACAGTCGGATCCGTCCGCCCTTCACGGCCGGGCCGGCCTCTCCGGTCTCGAGCTCATCCGCGCGATCGCCACCGGCGAGGCCCCACCCCCGAACATCGCCCAGCTGCTGGGCATGCAGATGGTCGAGGCCGACGAGGGCCGCGTCGTGTTCACGCTCGACACCAGGCGGGAGTTCTCGAACCCGCTCGGCACCGTGCACGGCGGCATCCACGCCACGCTGCTCGACTCGGCGATGGGCTGCGCCGTGCACACCACGCTGCCCGCCGGCGTCGGCTACACCACGCTCGAACTGAAGGTCAACTACGTCAAAGCCATCACGTTGGACGCCGGAACGCTGACCTGCGTCGGCGAGGTGATCCACGTCGGGGGCCGGGTGGCCACCGCGGACGGCCGCGTCACCGACAGCGCCGGCAAACTCCTGGCCCACGCCACCACCACCTGCATGATCTTCCGGTAGGTGGGCCGCCCTGGGCGGGCTCCGGGTCAGAGCAACCGCCGAAGGCACAGGTTGTTCTGGGGTGTGACTCAGTCTGGTGCCAGGTTCGTCGTCGATCGTCGGCTCCGTGCTGGAGACTGCGACCGACGAACGAAGCTCGACCCCGGCGGCGACCACCCGCCCGCGCGACCCCGCCTGGGTCCGTCCCGCGCTGCTGGTGATCCTGGCGGTGGCGGCCCTGCTCTACCTCTGGGACCTCGGGGCGTCGGGCTGGTCCAACGACTTCTACGCCGCGGCGGTGCAGGCGGGCACGAAGAGCTGGACGTCGTTCTTCTTCGCCTCGTCCGACTGGGGCAACGTCATCACCGTCGACAAGCCACCGGCGGCGATGTGGGTGATGGCGCTGTCCGGGCGGATCTTCGGCTTCTCCAGCTGGAGCATGCTGGTGCCCGAGGCGCTGATGGGCGTGGCCTCGGTCTGGCTGCTCTACGCGGCCGTCCGCCGCTGGTCCGGCCCCGCGGCCGGCCTGGCCGCCGCCGCGTCGTTCGCGGTCACGCCGGTCGTCGTGCTCATGTTCCGGTTCAACAATCCGGACGCCCTGCTCGTGCTGCTGATGCTCGCGGCGGCGTACTGCGTGACGCGGGCCGTGGACGCGGCGGCGTCGCGGGGCGGCACGTGGTGGCTGGCGTTGGCCGGGGTCGCGCTGGGGTTCGCGTTCCTCACCAAGACCCTGCAGTCGTTCCTGGTGCTGCCGGCGCTGGCGCTGGTGTACCTGGTGTGCGCGCCGACCGGGCTCTGGCGGCGCATGGGGCAGCTGCTCGTCGGCGGGGCCGCGCTGGTCGTCGCGGCGGGGTGGTACGTCGTCGCGACGATGCTGTGGCCGGCGGAGAGCCGGCCCTACCTCGGCGGATCGGGGGACAACACGTTTCTGGGGCTCGCGTTCGGCTACAACGGGCTCGACCGGGTCGTCTCCGGGGGCGGAGGCGGCCCGGGCGGGGGGCCCGGCGGCGGTGGCTTCGGTGGCGGTGGCTTCGGCGGCGGTGGCTTCGGCGGCACGACCGGACTGACCCGGCTGCTCAACGAGCAGATGGGGACGCAGATCGCGTGGTTCCTGCCGGCGGCGGTGGTGGCGCTGGTGGCCGGGCTGTGGCTCACGCGGCGGGCGGCGCGTACCGACCGGGTGCGGGCCGGGTTGATCCTGTGGGGCGGGTGGCTGGTCGTGACCGCCGGGATCTTCAGCTACATGGAAGGCATCTTCCACTCGTACTACAACGTCGCGCTCGCGCCCGGGGTCGCGGCGACGCTCGCGATCGGTGGTCGTGAGCTCTGGCGGGTGCGGGGGAGCGTCGCCGGGCGGGTCGGGCTCGCGGGGCTGGTCGCGGTGTCGGCCTGGGTGGCGTGGGAGCTGCTCGGGCGCGCGGCCGACTGGAACCCCTGGCTGCGGTGGGTCGTGCTGGTCGCCGGGGTGCTCGGGGCGCTGGCGCTGCTCGTCGGGGCGCGTCCGGCTCGGCGGGTCGCGGTGGTCGGGGCCGCCGTCGGGGCCGTCGCCGTGCTGGCCGGGCCGGCCGCGTACGCCGCGCAGACCGCGGCGACCCCGCACACCGGCTCGACCCCGACCGCGGGCCCGGCGGGCACCGGCGGCTTCGGCGGCCCCGGCACCCGCCGAGGCCAGTTCCCCGGCGGCGACTTCCCCGGCGCCCCGAACCTCCCGGGCGGCAACGTCCCGAACGGCAACGTCCCGAACGGCAACGTCCCGAACGGCAACGTCCCGAACGGCAACGTCCCGAACGGCAACGTCCCGAACGGCAACGGTCCGGGCGGCACTGCGCAAGGCGGCAACCCGCCTGGCGGCACGGCGCCGGGTGGTACGGCGCCGGGTGGAACCGCGCCGGGTGGAACCGCGCCGGGTGGAACCGCGCCGGGTGGAACCGCGCCGGGTGGATCGGCGCCGGGCACTCCAGGTGCGAACGGTGGGCCGGGCTTCGGGCGCGGCGGGCAGGCCGACGCCGCAGTCGTCGCGCTGCTGAAGAAGACCACCACGAAGTGGGCCGCGGCCGCGATCGGCTCCCAGAGCGCCTCGGCCCTCCAGCTGGAGAGCGACCGCGCGGTCATCCCGATCGGCGGCTTCAGCGGCGGCGACCCCGCCCCCACGCTCGCCCGGTTCCAGCAGTGGGTCGCCGAAGGCCGGATCCACTACTTCGTCGGCGGCGGAATGGGCGGCGGTGGCCGGGGCGGTGGCCGGGGCGGTGACCGCGGCACCGCCGGCGCCATCTCCACCTGGGTGGAGCAGCACTACACCGCCACCACCGTCGGCAGCCAGACCGTTTACGACCTCACGAAACCGACGTCATGACGGCCGGGCGACCTCAGCCGCAGCAACCCCCGCCGCAGCACCCGCCCCCGGCCGATCCGGCCGGAGCCGGCGCGGACGCGCCCCCACCCACGGCGACGGCGGAGAACACCCGCGAGGTCGCCGCGTGACCCGCGGGGCACAACACCACCGACGGGGTGCTCTCGTGCACCGAACGTCGCACCTCAAAGGTGGTGCGACACTCCCGACAGCGGTACTCATATGCAGCCACGGGCACCACGATATCGCCGCCCCGGCACACGTCTCTCCGCCTATAGCACCCTAGTTGCCATCTATCAGCCACGGGAGGGATGTGAATCGGTTCACTAGGAGGGCTACCTTGACCTCATGACGCGTCGAGCCAAAATCGTGTGCACCATCGGACCGGCGACCGCGTCGTCAGAGCGCCTCCGCGCGCTGGTCGACGCCGGTATGAACATCGCCAGGCTGAACTTCAGCCACGGTGCACACGCCGACCACGAAGGGGTCTACCAACGGGTCCGGGAGGCCGCCGAGGCCACCGGCAAGGCGGTCGGTGTTCTCGCCGACCTGCAGGGACCCAAGATCCGCCTCGGTAAGTTCGCCGAGGGTCCTGTCGAGTGGAAGACCGGCGAGGTCGTCTCGATCACCACCGACGACATCCTCGGCGATCACGACCGGGTCTCCACCACCTACCGCAAGCTGGCCAACGAGGTCGCGATCGGCGACCGGCTGCTGATCGACGACGGCAAGCTGGCCCTCGAGGTCACCGGCGTCGAGGGCAACGACATCCGCTGCCTGGTTCTCGAGGGTGGTCCGGTCAGCAACAACAAGGGCCTCTCGCTGCCCAACGTGAAGATCAGCGTGCCCGCACTCTCGGAGAAGGACGCGGAGGACCTCCGCTTCGCCCTCCGTCTCGGCGCCGACATGATCGCGCTCTCCTTCGTCCGCTCGCCCGACGACATCAAGCTCGTCCACGCGATCATGGACGAGGAGGGCCGCCGGGTCCCGGTCATCGCGAAGATCGAGAAGCCCGAGGCGGTCGACCACCTCGAGCAGATCGTGCTGGCGTTCGACGGGCTGATGGTCGCCCGCGGCGACCTGGGCGTCGAGCTCCCGCTGGAGCAGGTGCCGCTGGTGCAGAAGCGCGCGATCCAGCTGGCGCGTGAGAACGCCCGCCCGGTGATCGTCGCGACCCAGATGCTCGACTCGATGATCGAGAACTCGCGCCCGACCCGCGCGGAGACCTCCGACGTCGCGAACGCCGTCCTCGACGGCGCCGACGCGCTGATGCTCTCGGCCGAGACCAGCGTCGGGCGCTACCCGATCCTCACCGTCCGCACGATGGGCAAGATCATCGAGACGGTCGAGGAGTCGAAGACGCCGGTCCCGTCGCTGCTGCACGCGCCGAGGACGCAGGGTGGCGCCATCGCGGCCGCCGCGCGCCAGATCGGCGAGGTCATCGAGGCCAAGGCCCTGGTGGCGTTCACGCTCACCGGCGACACCGTGCGCCGCGTCGCCCGTCTGCACACCCAGCTGCCGCTGCTCGCGTTCACACCGATCGAGAGCGTGCGCAACCAGCTCGCGCTGTCCTGGGGTGTCGAGACGTTTCTCTCACCGTCGGTCGAGCACACCGACGACATGGTGAAGCAGGTCGACACGCTGCTGCAGGAGGCCGGCTGGTGCTCGCAGGGCGACAGCGTCGTCATCGTCGCGGGCACGCCGCCGAACCAGGCCGGCGCGACCAACACCGTCCGCGTCCACCGGATCGGGTCATTGGGCTGAACCCATTCAGAACAAAAGGCCTGGCCGCTGCGGCGGCCAGGCCTTTCCGGTGGTGCCGGGAGCGGGATTCGAACCCGCACGCCCTTTCGGGCAGACGCTTTTGAGGCGTCCGAGTCTGCCATTCCTCCATCCCGGCGGGGTGGTGAGCATGAGTTACCACCGCGCGACCTGCCTCCGCAACATCTGCGCACTGTGAATCGGGCAGCCGAAAGAGACCGGCAGCCGGTTCACGGCCCGCGCACGGAAGCTCTGACAGCTTAGCCCGGTACGCTGCTCGCCAGCAGGCACCATCAGCCGTCGGTCTCCGACACCCCGCGACCCGGGGTGCGCGAGCACGGCTCCACGTCAACCCAGAGGAGGCCCCATGGCTGAGTCTCCGGCGTCCAACCCGGCTTCGGCCGCCGCCGAAACCGCAGCTACGACGCGACGCGTCCTCATCGCCGAGGACGAGGCACTGATCCGCCTCGATCTGAAGGAGATGCTGGTCGAAGAGGGCTACGAGGTGGTCGGTGAGGCCGGTGACGGCCAGAAGGCGATCGAGCTCGCCGAAGAGCTCCGCCCCGACCTGGTGATCCTGGACGTCAAGATGCCGGTGCTCGACGGGCTGGCCGCCGCCGAGCGCATCGCCGGCGACCGCATCGCGCCGGTGGTGATTCTCACCGCGTTCAGCCAGCGCGACCTGGTCGAGCGGGCCCGCAGCGCGGGCGCGATGGCCTACCTGGTCAAGCCGTTCCAGAAGAAGGACCTGCTGCCCACCATCGAGATGGCGGTGTCGCGCTTCGCCGAGATCACCGCGCTCGAGAAGGAGGTCACCGACCTCACCGAGCGCCTCTCCACCCGCAAGGTGATCGAGCGGGCCAAGGGGCTGCTCCAGGAGCAGGGCATGAGCGAGCCGGAGGCGTTCCGCTGGATCCAGCGCACCGCCATGGACCGCCGGACCACGATGAAACTGGTCGCCGAAACCATCGTGGAAACGCAGACGCAACGAGCCGGTAGTTGAGGCGGTAGTAGTCCTTTCGGGCACCCGGTCGTCCCAATTGGGTAACGGCCGGGTTGTCACTCTCTGCTGGTCAGACGCACGACGTGCGGATTTCGCCCCAACGCGAGCTTTCTTCTGATCACTTTGCTGTTACGACGTCCAACAAGGCTGGTCAGAGCAGTGACGGCACTCCTATAGTCCCTCCCACACAGGGGGATGCGGATTCGTGCCGAGAGCGGTGACGGACGGCATGCCCACGTTTAGTGGAGGTTTACTCGTGCGTCTTCGCAACCTCGCGCGCGTGGCGGCTGTCAGTGCCGCTGTCGCGCTCGCCATCACCGGCTGCAGTAGCGGCGGTGACGACGAGGGCGGGTCGTCCGCCAGCGGCGGCGACAAGGCCTGTGACCTGATCATCGGGTTCGTCGGGCCGCAGACCGGCGACAACGCGGCGCTCGGGATCAACATCTCGAACGGGGCCCAGCTGGCCGTCGACCAGTACAACGAGAAGAACGCGGACTGCAAGGTCACGCTGAAGAAGTACGACTCCGAGGGCAAGCCCGAGAAGGCTTCCACGGTCGTTCCCGAGGTCGTCCAGGACGAGAAGATCATCGGCGTCGTCGGCCCGGCGTTCTCGGGTGAGACCAAGGCGACCGGCCCGACGTTCGAGGAGGCCGGTCTCCCGATCATCTCCGCCTCGGCGACGAACCCGGCGCTGTCGGAGAACGGCTGGAAGATCTTCCACCGCGTTCTCGGTAGCGACAACGCGCAGGGCCCGCAGGCCGCGAAGTACATCAAGGAAGACCTGAAGGCCACGAAGGTCTACGTCGTCGACGACGCGTCGGAGTACGGCAAGGGCCTCGCCGACATCGTCAAGAAGGACCTCGGCAGCGCCGTGGTCAAGTCGCAGACGATCCAGGACGGTCAGACCGACTTCTCCGCGGTCGTCACCGACATCCGCTCGTCCGGTGCCACCGCCGTGTACTTCGGTGGTTACTACGACGAGGCCGGTCTGCTCCGCAAGCAGCTGAGCCAGGCCGGTGGCCAGGCGATCACGATGATCGCCGGCGACGGTGTGAAGGACGTCAAGTTCGTCGACGGTGCCGGTGCGGCCGCCGCTGAGGGCACCATCGTCACCTGCCCGTGCCTCCCGCCGGAGAAGGCCCCGGGCACGTTCTTCGACGACTACAAGAAGGCCTTCAGCGCCGACCCGTCGACCTACTCGGCCGAGGCGTACGACGCCGCGACCGTGTTCCTCGACGGCATCGCCGACGGCAAGAAGACCCGCGCCGAGATGCTCGAGTTCGTGAACGCCTACGACAAGCAGGGCATCACGAAGCAGGTCAAGTTCGACGACAAGGGTGAGGTCGCCGACAAGGGCGTCTGGGCCTACAAGTTCGAGGGCGGCAAGATCGTCGCGCTCAAGGAGATCAAGTAGTTTCGCCGGGCCGGATCGTATTTCCGGCCCGCCTGATCTTCTCCTGAGTAACGACGAGGCCGGGCGCCGGCACCGAGCGGCGCCCGGCCTTCGTCGTGCAAGGCCAGGCGTTGCCGCCACGAACGGCAGCGTCACCCTGTAGCCCCTCGAACCCACCGGTTGGAACTTTGGCAGATGGACTTCTCTGCACTCTTCGATAACTTCGGTCAGCTGACAGCGACCGGCTTCACCCAGGGGGCGATCTATGCGCTCGTCGCCCTGGGGTACACGCTCGTGTACGGCGTCCTGCGCCTGATCAACTTCGCGCACTCCGAGGTGTTCGTCACCGGCACCTTCGCGGCGATCCTCACCCTTCGACTGGTGGGTGTCGGCGCGGACGAGGCGGTGCCGAGCGTCGCGATCGTGATCGCGGTGATCTTCGCGGCCGTGGTCGCCGCGATGGCCGCGTCGGGTGCCACCGCGCTGATCGTCGAGCGGGTCGCGTACCGCCCGCTGCGTAAGCGCAACGCGCCGCCCCTGGTCTTCCTGATCAGCGCGATCGGCGCGTCGATCGCGATCTCGGAGGCGTTCGGCGTCTTCTACAGCCGCGACAACGTGCCGGTCGGCAACCTGATCGAGCCCTCGACGCAGTTCGAGCTCCTCGGCGCGTCGATCACGAACCAGATGATCCTGGTCGTCGTCGCCGCGTTCGGCGTCATGATCCTGCTCGACACGATCATCAACCGGACCCGGCTCGGCCGCGGTATCCGGGCGGTGGCCATGGACCCGGACGCCGCCGCGCTGATGGGCGTCAACAAGGACCGCGTCATCGCGTGGACGTTCGTCCTCGGCGGTCTGATGGCCGGTGTCGCCGCGGTGCTCTACAACCTGCAGTTCGGCGTCACGAAGTTCAACGCGGGCTTCCTGCTGGGCCTCAAGGCGTTCACCGCCGCGGTGCTCGGCGGTATCGGTAACCTGCGCGGCGCGCTGCTCGGCGGGCTGCTGCTGGGTCTGGTCGAGAACTGGGGACAGGCGGTGATCGGGTCGCAGTGGCGTGACGTCATCGCGTTCGTCTTCCTGATCCTGGTCCTGATGTTCCGGCCGACCGGTCTGCTCGGCGAGTCGCTGGGGAGGGCCCGCGCATGACTCAGGACACTCTGGCTCCGCCGGCGCCCGCCACCGGGTCGCCGCTGCTGCGGGTCGCGGACGCGATCGCCGATCGGCGCTCCGCGGCCATGGGCTCGTTCCGGTCCCGGTTCGGCCGGCTGCCCACCCCGGCCCGGTACGTCCCGGCCGCGGTACTGCTGATCGTGCTGGTGCTGCTCCCGGTCTGGGACAAGAGCCTGCGCGCGTCCACCGGTTCCGGCATCCCGGTCATCGGTACGCCCAACACGAGCTTCTCGGGCGTCTTGTTCCTGGTCGGCGCGTTCGCGCTCTGCGCGATCGGCCTGAACGTCGTCGTCGGCTTCGCCGGTCTGCTCGACCTCGGGTACGTCGGCTTCTACGCGGTCGGCGCCTACACGGTGTCGGTGTTCGGGTCGCCCTCCAGCGATCTCGCCACCGCCTACCCGTGGCTGATCTGCG
The DNA here is from genome assembly GCF_000585375.1 of Cryptosporangium arvum DSM 44712. Taxonomy (NCBI): domain Bacteria; kingdom Bacillati; phylum Actinomycetota; class Actinomycetes; order Cryptosporangiales; family Cryptosporangiaceae; genus Cryptosporangium; species Cryptosporangium arvum. Next base: position 7,072,483 of record NZ_KK073874.1, on the reverse strand, counting down.
TGCCGATCGGCATCGCGATCGCGATGGTCGCCGGCGTCATCCTCGGTGGCCCGACGCTGCGCCTGCGCGGCGACTACCTGGCCATCGTGACGCTCGGCTTCGGTGAGATCGTCCGGCTGGCCGCGGTCAACACGTCGTGGCTCGGCAACCGGTCGGGTATCTCGAACATCCCGAAGCCGCCCGGCGAGAAGGCCGACGGCTCGAAGCTGTTCGGCGTCGTCGACATCACGCCGTTCTACTGGCTGATCCTGGCGTTCATCATCGTCATCCTGGTGCTCATCTCGAACCTGGAGCGCAGCCGCGTCGGCCGCGCCTGGCTCGCGATCCGCGAGGACGAGGACGCCGCCGAGCTGATGGGCGTCCCGACGTTCCGGTTCAAGCTCTGGGCGTTCGCGATCGGTGCGGCGGTCGGTGGCATCTCCGGCGGTATCTTCGCCAGCCGCCAAGGCTTCATCAACCCCGACACGTTCGACGTCCTGACCTCGATCCTGTTCCTCGCCGCGGTCGTGATCGGCGGCTCCGGCAACAAGTTCGGCGTCATCCTCGGTGCGGTCATCGTCGTCTACGTCCCGGAGCGCCTGCGCGGCTTCGACGAGACGCTGTTCGGCGCCTGGTTCGTGGTGCTGATCGTGGCGCTGCTGGTCGCGCTGATCTCCCAGCGGCGGAAGCTGCTGAGCACCACGGCGCGGGCGATCGCGACGATCGTCGGCGGCCTGCTCGGCTTCGTGGTCGCGGTGTCGGTCGGCACCCAGTTGCACTCGATCGTGACCGACGTCGGTACCGACAACCCGACGCGGCTGCTGGTCGGGTCCGTCGTCGTCGTCGCGATCGTGGGAATCGTGGTGACCCGGCTGGTCGGCCTCGCGTCGGGCGACGGAGCCAAGACCGTGGCACTCTTCCTGGGAGCCTTCGTCACGGTGCTGCTCGGGGCGGTCGCTCCGTACGTGTTCGACGAGATCGGGGACGGTGTCCAGGCGCTGCGGTACTTCGCCTTCGGCGTCGCCCTGATCGTGATGAGCGTGTTCCGCCCGCAGGGTCTGCTGCCCAACCGGCGCCGTGCGACCGAACTCGCCGACCGGAAGAAGGAGGTGGCGGCCGGTGTCAACGCCTGAGAACGCCCCCGAGACGAACGGCGTCGTCCCGGACGCACCGCCGCCGGCGATCGACGAGAGCGTCGATCTGCCGGAGCCCGAGGCACATGTCAGCGTCGGCGAGAAGCTGCTCGAGATGCGTGACGTCACGTTGCGCTTCGGCGGGGTCACGGCGCTCAACGGCGTCGACTTCGCGATCAACCGGGGCGAGATCCTCGGTCTGATCGGGCCCAACGGTGCCGGCAAGACCACGTGCTTCAACGTGATGACCGGCGTCTACCAGCCGACCGACGGTGAGGTCTGGTTCGACGGCAAGAAGCTGGGCCGGCGCAAGAAGTTCCAGATCACCCGCCTCGGCATCGCCCGGACGTTCCAGAACATCCGGTTGTTCCCCGAGATGAGCGCGCTCGAGAACGTCATGGTGGGGGCCGACGCCCGCCACAAGACGAGCGTGCCCGGTGCGGTCTTCCGCCTCTCCCCGCGGCACTTCCGCGAGGAGAGGGACGGCCGCGAGCGGGCGATGGAGCTGCTCCAGTTCGTCGGGATCGCCGACCAGGCGTACTCGTCGGCACGCAACCTGCCCTACGGCTACCAGCGTCGTCTGGAGATCGCCAGGGCGCTGGCCACCGAGCCGACGCTGCTCTGCCTGGACGAGCCGGCCGCCGGCTTCAACCCGGCCGAGAAGGCCGAACTGATGGACCTGATCCGGGCGATCCGGGACCAGGGGTACACGGTCCTGCTGATCGAGCACGACATGCGGCTGGTCATGGGAGTGACCGACCGGATCGTCGTCCTCGAGTTCGGCAAGAAGATCGCCGAGGGCACGCCGGCCGAGGTCCGCGACAACCCCGCGGTCATCGCCGCCTACCTCGGTGTGCCGGAGGAGGAGCCGACCGATGTTGCTTGAGATCAACGACCTCGCGGTCGCCTACGGGCGGATCGAGGCACTGCACGGGATCTCGATCCAGGTCGAGGCGGGCGAGATCGTCACGCTGATCGGCGCCAACGGCGCCGGGAAGAGCACGACGATGCGCGCGATCTCCGGTCTGCGACCGGCGACCCGCGGCAGCATCGTGTTCGACGGCGAGGACATCACCACGCTGCGCGCGGACCTGCGTGTGACGCGGGGCATCTCGCAGGCACCGGAAGGCCGGGGAATCTTCGCCGGCATGACGGTGGCCGAGAACCTCGACATGGGAACGTACGCCCGCAAGGACCTGCGTGGCCGGGCTCGGGAAGAAGGCCTCGAGCGCGTGTTCACGCTGTTCCCGCGGCTGGCGGAGCGGCGTACCCAGATCGCCGGGACGATGTCGGGCGGTGAGCAGCAGATGCTCACGATCGGCCGGGCCCTGATGGCGCGTCCGCGGTTGCTGCTCCTCGACGAGCCGTCGATGGGGCTGGCGCCGATGCTCATCGCGCAGATCTTCCGCATCATCAAGGAGATCAACGAGCAGGGCACCACGGTGCTCGTCGTCGAGCAGAACGCCCAGCAGGCGCTCTCGATCGCCGACCGCGCCTACATCCTGGAGACCGGCTCGATCGTCAAGAGCGGTCAGGGACGTGACATGCTCGGCGACCCCGCGATCAAGGCCGCCTACCTGGGCGTCGCATAACCCCATGCAAGGCCCGCGGGCCGGCTCAGCGCAGAAGCCGGCCCGCGGTGGCATTCCCGCCGGTTCCCTCGACCCGGCGCCAGTTATCCACCGGGAGGTAACTCCAATGCGCTCGCTCCCCGTCGGCCGTGGCCGTCGAATGTTCGCCACCGTGGCGGTGCTGACCGCCGTCGCGGCCGGCCTGGCCGGCTGTGGCGACGACCCCAGCACCAGCACCGCCGAGTCGTCGTCGGCTCCGAGCGCCTCGGCCGACACCGACCTCGCCTCGAAGGTGCCGGACGCGCTCAAGACCGACGGCAAGCTCCTGGTCGGCGTCGACTCGTCGTACGCCCCGAACGAGTTCCTCGCCGAGGACGGCAAGACCATCCAGGGCTTCGACATCGACCTGTTCACCGCGGTCGCCCAGAAGCTCGGCCTGAAGGCGGAGTTCCAGACCGCGGACTTCGACGCGATCATCCCGGGCATCAGCTCGGGCAAGTACGAGGTCGGCGTCTCGTCGTTCACGATCAACGACGAGCGCAAGAAGACCGTCGACATGATCAGCTACTTCAACGCCGGCACCCAGTGGGCGGCGAAGAAGGGCGCGAGCATCGACATCGAGAACGCGTGCGGCAAGAAGATCGCCGTCCAGCAGGGCACCGTCCAGGTCGAGGACATCACCGCCCGCTCGAAGAAGTGCACCACCGCCGGCAAGCCGGCGATCAAGATCGACCAGTACGACGGACAGGACCAGGCCACCGCGGCCGTCGTGTCGGGCAAGGACGAGGCCACGCTGGCCGACTCGCCGATCGCCGCGTACGCGGTGGAGAAGACGAACGGGCAGCTCGAGCTCGTCGGCGACATCTACGACGCCGCGCCCTACGGCTACGTGGTGAAGAAGGCGCAGGGCGACTTCAGCCAGGCGGTGGCTGACGCGACGAAGGCGCTGATCGCCGACGGCAGCTACAAGACGATCCTGGAGAAGTGGGGCGTCGAAGCGGGCGCGATCACCGACCCGGCCGTCAACCCCTGATCCGGCCGTGAGTTCGCCGGAGGACGGTTCCCCGGCTTCCCCCGCGGCGGGCGCTTCGGCGTCCGCCGCGCGGGTCCGTCCGGAGCCGATCGCAGCCGTTCCCGTCCGCCACCCCGGCCGCTGGGTCGCGGTCGTCGTCATCGCGCTCCTGGTCGTGATGTTCGCCCACATGCTGGTGACCAACCCCGCGTTCCAGTGGGAGTTCATGGTCAACCACATGTTCCGGACGCCGATCATCGAGGGTGTCCGCACCACGCTGATCATGACCGTGCTGGCCATGGTGATCGGCGTGCTGATCGGCACGCTCGTCGCCGTGATGCGGCTCTCGCCGAACCCGATCCTCGCCGGCGCGGCCTGGTTCTACACCTGGTTCTTCCGCGCGGTGCCGCGGTACGTGCTGCTCGTGCTCTGCGGCAACCTCGGCATCCTCTACGCGCGCTTCGAGTTCGGGATCCCGTTCGACCGGCAGCTCGGTAACCTGTTCGGCTTCGACCTGGACGGGCGGTTCTTCGGTTTCAGCGCGAACGAGTGGCTGGCCGGGTTCACCGCCGGTCTGATCGGTCTCGCGCTCTCCGAGGGCGCGTACATGGCCGAGATCGTCCGGGCCGGCATCCAGTCGGTCGACCCGGGGCAGAACGAGGCGGCGCAGGCGCTGGGCATGTCCCGGCCGCTGACGATGCGTCGGATCGTGCTGCCGCAGGCGATGCGCGTGGTCGTGCCGCCGACCGGCAACGAGACGATCGCGATGCTCAAGGACACCTCGCTGCTGACCGCGGTGCCGGTCACCAACGAGCTGTTCTTCCAGCTCCGCGAGGTCGGGTCGCGCACGTTCCAGGTGTTCCCGATGCTCGTCTCGGCCTGCCTGTGGTACCTGGCGCTGTCCAGCATCCTGATGATCGGTCAGTACTTCCTGGAGCGGTACTTCGGCCGCGGGTTCGGGCTGCAGCAGCCCCGGCGGCGGCTGGGCATCCGCGGGGGAGCGGGGGGCGCATGAGTACTCCAATGGTTCTGTCCGACAACGTCCACAAGTCGTTCGGCAGCCTCGAAGTGCTCAAGGGGATCGACCTGAGGGTCGACCCCGGCGAGGTGATGTGCATCCTCGGCCCGTCCGGGTCGGGGAAGTCGACGTTCCTGCGGTGCATCAACCACCTGGAGAAGATCAACGCCGGAAAGCTCTGGGTCGACGGTGAGCTGGTCGGCTACCGGGAGCGCGGCGGCAAGCTGCACGAGCTGTCGGAGAAGCACATCGCGGCCCAGCGGCGGGACATCGGCATGGTGTTCCAGCGCTTCAACCTGTTCCCGCACAAGACGGTGCTCGACAACGTCATCGAGGCGCCGGTGCAGGTCAAGAGGGAGCGGAAGGCGGACGCGCGGGACCGCGCCCGGACGCTGCTCGACCGGGTCGGCCTGGGTGACAAGGTCGACAACTACCCGGCGCAGCTCTCCGGCGGACAGCAGCAGCGGGTGGCGATCGCCCGGGCGCTCGCCATGCGTCCGAAGCTGATGCTGTTCGACGAGCCCACGTCGGCGCTCGACCCGGAGCTGGTCGGCGAGGTGCTCGACGTCATGCGCTCGCTCGCCGAGGACGGCATGACGATGGTCGTCGTCACGCACGAGATCGGGTTCGCCCGCGAGGTCGGCGACAGCCTGGTGTTCATGGACGGCGGTGTGGTGGTCGAGTCGGGCCCGCCGCGCGAGGTCATCAACAACCCGCAGCACGAACGCACCAAGACGTTCCTCTCGAAGGTGCTCTGAGCTATATCGCCATCCCTGGATGGTAACGTCCGAGCCATGAGCATCGGCCCGTCGATCACGCTGCGGGAGCGGCGCCGCACCTCGCGAGGGGGCGGCGTTCCGCTCCCGCCGGGGCCGGGGTTCTCGCTGGACCGGCTGGCCGGCTTCCGGCGCGAGACCATGCCCTGGACGATGCGCGCGGTCGCCCGGCGCTGGCCGGGCGTCGCCTACCTCGGGGTGCCCGGCCGGCACCTCTACCTCGTCTCCGACCCGGAGCTGGTCCGCCAGGTGCTGGTGACCGACGGCCGGAAGGTCGACAAGGGCGAGGCGCTGCGCACGGCGAACATCGTGCTCGGCGAGGGTCTGATCACCGCCCGCCGGGCCCTGCACCTGCCGCGGCGCCGCCTGGTCAACCCGGCGTTCGCCCACGCGCGGATGGCGGGCTACGCCACCGGCATGCTCGACGCCACCCGCGCCACCGACGCCCGCTGGCGGGACGGCGCGCACGTGGACCTGAGCCGGGAGATGTCCCGGCTCACGCTCGACGTCATCGGCCGCACCGTCCTCGGGGCCGAGCTGGACTGGCAGCACGTGGGCAAGGAGCTCACGATCGCGATGCGCGGCTGGGAGGCGCTGATGGTGCCGGGCGGTGCCTGGTACCTGAAGCTCCCGCTGGGCGCGCCCCGCCGGTTCTGGGCGGCGGCCGACAACCTCCACGCGGTGGTGCGGCGGGTGCTCGCCGGGGAGACCGCGGACAGCGTCGTCACCGAGATGAGGAAGGCCCGCGACGACGGCGCCGCACTCGACGACGCCGCGATGCACGACGAGACGATGAACCTGATGCTCGCCGGGCACGAGACCACCGCGTTGGCGCTGACCTGGGCGTTCTGGCTGCTCGCCCGGCACCCGGCCGAGGCCGCCGCCTTACGCGAGTCGCTGCCCGACGCCGATCCCGGCTACGGCGACCTGCGCGAACTGCACTACGCCTACGCGGTGGTGGCGGAGACGCTCCGGCTGTTCCCGCCGGCCTGGATCCTCGAGCGCGAGGTCGAGCAGGACCTCGCCCTCGGTGGCTGGACGATTCCCGCCGGGGCGACCGTGCTCGCGTCGCAGTTCGTGCTCCACCGCGACCCGCGGTTCTGGCCCGAGCCGGACGTGTTCGCGCCGGTGCGGTGGCTGGACGCGGACGGTCGCTTCAGCGAGGACAACCCGGGCGTGCCGCGCGGCGCCTGGTACCCGTTCGGCGCCGGCACCCGGATCTGCATCGGCGAGTCGTTCGCCTGGACCGAGGCGGTGCTGGTGCTCGCCGCGCTGGCCCGCCGCTGGTCGTTCCGGGTGGACCCGGGCCACCGGATGGCGCTGCACGCGGCGATCACGCTGCGTCCGGCCGGTGGGCTACCGGGCATTGTGGAGCGTGTCGACGCCTAGGTTCGCCAGGCGCACCTGGCCGCGGGCGACGAGTTTGCCGTCCGCGTCGTGGGTCTCGACCAGCCAGACCTGCTGCGAGCGGCCGCGGTGGACCGGCGTGGCCACCGATCGCAGCTGGGCGCCCTCGGTGGTGGGCCGGTAGAAGTCCGTGGTGTTCGTGGCCCCGACGACCTGGCCGCGGTCGGAGAGCCAGACGGCGGCCCCGGTGCTGGCCAGGCTCTCGACGATCGCGCAGTGCACACCGCCGTGCAGGATCCCGTAGGGCTGCAGCAGGTCGGCCCGCACCGTCCAGGAGGCGGAGATCTCGTCCGCCGTGACGGTCTCGAGTTCCAGCCCGAGGAATTTGGCGAACGGGCCGAGATCATCGCTGGTGAACATGGCACTTAGCCTAGGCGCGAGTTTTGTCGGTGGTCTTGACTAGGCTCGGGGTGTGAGCCAGACCGCCTCCCGACTGCTCCTGCTCGACGGCCACTCGTTGGCGTACCGGGCGTTCTTCGCGCTGCCGGTGGAGAATTTCTCCACCACCACCGGGCAGCCGACGAACGCCGTGTACGGCTTCACGTCGATGCTGATCAACGTGCTGCGTGACGAGAAACCCACGCACCTCGGCGTGGCGTTCGACGTCTCCAGGACGTCGTTCCGCACCGAGGCGTACGCGGAGTACAAAGCCGGCCGTTCGGAGACACCGTCGGACTTCAAGGGCCAGGTCAGCCTGATCCAGGAAATTCTGGACGCGCTGCAGATCCCGTTCCTCAGCGTCGAGGGCTACGAGGCCGACGACATCCTGGCGACGCTGGCCACCGAGGCGAACGCCGCCGGGGCCGAGGTGCTGATCTGCAGCGGCGACCGGGACGCGTTCCAGCTCGTCAACGACAAGACCACGGTGCTCTACCCGCGGAAGGGCGTCTCCGACCTGGCCCGGATCGATCCGGCCGAGGTCGTCGCCCGCTACGGCGTACCGCCGGCGCTCTACCGCCACCTGGCCGCGCTGGTCGGCGAGACCAGCGACAACCTGCCCGGTGTGCCGAAGGTCGGCCCGAAGACGGCGGCGAAGTGGCTCACCCAGTACGGCTCGCTCGAAGGCCTGGTCGAGCACGTCGACGAGGTGAAGGGCATGGCCGGTGAGAACCTGCGCACGCACCTGGCCGACGTCCTGCGCAACTACCAGATCAACGCGCTGATGACCGAGCTCGAGCTGCCGCTGCACCTGGCCGACCTGGAGCGTCGCGCGTGGGACCGGGAGCAGGTCCACCAGGTCTTCGACACGCTGCAGTTCCGCGTCCTGCGCGACCGCCTCTACGCGACGCTCGAGTCCGCCGAGCCGGAGGCCGATTCGACGATCGAGGTCACCGGCGAACTGCTGGGGGCCGACGCGGTCGGGCCGTGGCTCGCCGCGCACGCGCCGGTCGGCGTCCGCACCGGGGTGGCGTTCGACGGGAAGTGGGGCCGCGGCAGCGGTGAGCTGACCGCGGTCGGGGTGGCCGGTGCCGACGGAGCCGGGGCCTGGTTCGACCCGTCGCAGCTCACCTCGGCCGACGACCAGGCGGTCGCGGCCTGGCTCGCCGACGAGACCCGGCCCAAGGCGATCCACGACCTGAAGGGTCCGCTGCTGGCGCTGACCGCCCGCGGCTGGAGCATCGAGGGTGTCACCGCCGACACCGCGCTGATCGCCTACCTGGTCAAGCCCGACAACCGCACGTACGACCTGGCCGACCTCGCCCTCCGGTATCTCCGGCGCGAGCTGCGTGCCGAGGGTTCCGGCGACGGTCAGCTCTCACTCGACGGGCTGGACGAGAACGCCGAGAAGAACCACCTGATGGAGCGGGCGCAGGCCACCAGCGAGCTCGCCGAGGCGCTGGTGCAGGAGCTCGACCAGCGCGGCGGCACGGCGCTGCTCACCGGCGTCGAGCTGCCGCTGGTGCGCGTGCTGGCCGGCATGGAACGCGTCGGTATCGCCGCCGACACCGCGCACCTGGCCGATCTCGAGTCGCACTTCGCCGCCGAGGTGAAGGCCGCCGCGCAGGCCGCCTACGGGGTGATCGGGCGCGAGTTCAACCTGGGGTCGCCGAAGCAGCTGCAGGTCATCCTGTTCGACGAGTTGGGCCTGCCGAAGACCAAGCGGATCAAGACCGGCTACACCACCGACGCCGACTCGCTGCAGTGGCTCTACGCGCAGACCGAACACCCGCTGCTCGAGCACCTGCTGCGTCACCGGGACGTCGCGAAGCTCAAGACCACTGTCGACGGTCTGCTGAAGACCGTCGCCGACGACGGCCGCATCCACACCACGTACAACCAGACGATCGCGGCCACCGGGCGGCTCTCGTCCACCGACCCGAACCTGCAGAACATCCCGGTACGCACCCAGGAGGGGCGCACGATCCGGAAGGCGTTCGTCGTGGGGGAGGGGTACGAGACCCTGCTCACGGCCGACTACAGCCAGATCGAGATGCGCATCATGTCGCACCTCTCGGCCGACCCGACGCTGATCGAGGCGTTCACGTCCGGGCACGACTTCCACGCGGCCACCGCGGCCAGCGTGTTCGGCGTCGAGCCCACCGCGGTCAGCGGCGAGCAGCGCAGCAAGATCAAAGCGATGAACTACGGCCTGGCGTACGGGCTCTCGGCGTACGGGCTCTCCCAGCAGCTCGGCATCACCACCGAGGAGGCGCGGGCGCTGATGACCGACTACTTCGAACAGTTCGGCGGCGTGCGTGACTACCTGTCCGCGGTGGTGGCGCGGGCCCGCGGCGAGGGGTACACCGAGACGATGATGGGGCGGCGGCGGTACCTGCCCGACCTCAACAGCGACAACCGGCAGCGGCGCGAGATGGCCGAGCGGATGGCGCTCAACGCCCCGATCCAGGGCTCGGCCGCCGACATCATCAAGGTCGCGATGCTCGCGGTCGACAAGCGCCTGCGCGAGGAAGGGCTGCGGTCGCGGCTGCTGCTCCAGGTGCACGACGAGCTCGTGTTCGAGACCGCCGCCGGCGAGCGCGAGGCGCTCGAGGCCCTGGTCCGCGACGCGATGGGCGCGGCCTACCCGTTGGACCTGCCGCTCGACGTGAGCGTCGGCTCCGGCCGCACCTGGGACGACGCCGCCCACTGAACCGTGGGCGGCCCGCCCAGGACGACGCTGCCAGGCGAGCGCGAACCCTTGAGTATCAGCTATACGCGGCGGATTCGCGCTCGACTGGCAGCGCCGCCCTGGGCGGGCTCCAGGTTCAAGCCAATTGCGAAGGCCTACTGCAGGCCTTCTAGGAGGCGCTGGGCGTCGCTCAGGTGGGCGCTGCTCACCAGCACGTCGTAGCGGCCCGCGGCCAGGGAGCTGCGTGACGCGAAGTCGCGCTGGCCGCCGGTCAGCGAGTGGGCGACCAGGCCGAAGATCGCGCCCCACACCGCTCCGATCGCGACCGCGGTGAGGATCAGCGCGATCCACGAGCCGAAGCTGTCGTCGCTGAACAGGCCGAGCAGCAGGCCGAAGAACAGACCGAACCAGGCGCCGGACCCGGCACCGGCCGCGGCCGCCTTGCCGAACGTCATCCGGCCGATCACCTGCTCGACGAGCCGCAGGTCGCTGCCGATGATCGTCGTGTGCTCGACGGGGAACTTCTGATCGGAGAGGTAGTCCACCGCACGCTGCGCGGACAGGTAGTCGCCGTAGCTGGCGAGCAGGGTCCGGTCGACGTCGTTCGCGCTGACGGGTGGGCCGGCGGCCGGCCCGACGGGGATGGTCATCGTGTGCTCCCGGACGGATTCTTCGGCGCGGTGAGCACCGCGCCTCACCAGCCCAGTACCCCGCGATCCGGCACTGAACCGTGCAGGCCGTGCGACACTCACGCGCATGTCCTTACTCGCGCGTAAGGTGGTGGCCTCGGGCCTCGCGCTGGTGCTCGCGGTGGCCGGTTGCGCCGGCCGGGACGGCGCCGCGCCACCGTCGTTCCGCAGTTGCGACGAGGTCGCCTGCACCGGCGAGCTCAACGGCGTGAAGTACCAGATCCGCCTGCCCCAGGTCTGGAACGGCACCCTGCTCCTCTACGCGCACGAGTTCCGCGCCGCGGGCCCGTTCCCGCCCGCGTTCGCGCGTCCCCGCACGGACGCGCCCGTGGCCGGCGACGGCAGGACCGTGAACGCACTGCTCGAGGCCGGCTACGCCCTGGCCGGTACCACACGCGACGCCGGCGGGTACGCGCTCCGCGAAGGGGTCGAGGCCGGCCGGAACCTCTACTGGTTCTTCCACGAGACCGTCGGTGTCCCCGAGCGCACGTACGTGTGGGGCGAGTCGCTGGGCGGTGTCGTCAGCGAACTGCTGGCCGAGCAGGAGGACTGGGTGGACGGTGCGCTCCCGATGTGCGCCGCGTTGGCCGGTACGAACGCGAACTTCGACCTCGCGCTCGACGTCGCCTTCGCGTTCAAGACCTTGCTGTACCCGGAGATGAAGCTGACCGGCTACCGCAGCGACGCCGAGGCCAGGGCGGTGTGGACGCAGGTGCGTCGGCGTGCGACGGCCGCGCTGTCCGGCGGCCCCGACCAGGTGGGGCGCCTGATGCTGGTGAGCGCGCTGGGCAACCAGACCTGGAAGTCGCGTGATCACGACGACGCGACGATCGGGTCGCGCAACGACGCCGGACTGGACGTCCTGTTCGAGGTCATGGGGTACGCCACGATCGTCCGGTACGACCTGGAGCAGCGGGTGTTCGGCAACCCGTCGTCGAACACGGGAGCGCGCTACGACGAGCGGGTCTCCGCCACGGAGAGACAGGACATGGAGTTCGTCGACCCGGGTGGGTTGACCCGCCACCTCGCCGAGCTGGCCCGCGCTCCCCGGGTCACCGCGGACGCGGCCGCGCGCCGACGCGCCGATCTGCTCGGCGACCCCACCGGGGCGCTGCGCGTGCCGACGCTCACCCTGCACACCGGATACGACGCGGCGGCGATCGTGGCGAACGAGACCGTGTTCGCGAATCGCGCGCTGCGATCGACCGGGCGCACCGGTGATCTGATGCAGCTCTCGACGACGCCGCCGGCGAGGTACACCGGGTCGGGGGCGCCGTACGGGGCCGGGCACTGCAACTTCACGGCCGACGAGCGGGTCGGTGCGGTGACGAGCCTCAATCGCTGGGTGCGTACCGGGGCGCGACCGTCGCTCACCGAGGTGGCGATCGCGCTGCGCGGGACGTCGAAAGGCTCGGGTTTCGACCCGCTGTTCGCTCCGGGCCCGTGGCCCTCCGGCTAGCTTCCGGCACTACGACGAGTTCTCGGGCCCACGACAGCCCGCATAGGCCCGGAAACCCGGCGTAGCCCGAGCTCAGCCTGCGCTCACGCCGGCGGCCGGTACGGGGACGCGGGGAGTCGCGTTCGTGCGGGAGCGGGTGAGGAGAAGCGCGACCACGACGCTGCCGGCCGCGGTGAGCAGCGCGACCGTGGCGGTGTGGGTCAGCGAGTACGGCCGCCATGCGAGCACCCCCAGCGCCTCGACCAGCGCGGCTGCCCAGAGCGGCGCCGCCACCCAGCGCGAACCGGCGGCGATCCGGGCGGTCAGGAACAGGTTCACCAGCGCCCACCCGGCTCCGGCCGCCGCGAACAGCCACGCCTCGTCGGCCAGCCCGGCGTAGTCGCCCTTGCCGGCCACGCGTACCGCCAGATCGCCGGCGAACACCGTCGCCAGCACCCCGATCAGCCCGGTCGTGCCCACGACCAGCGCACCGACCACCAGCGCCCGCCGCTGACCCTGCGCCAGCCGGGGGAGCGCCACCACCGCTACCACCTGCGGCGCCCAGTACGCGGCGTTCGACAGGATCGCGCCGACCGCGTACTCGCCGCTGACGTCGGCGGGCAGCACCGCTCGTGCCAGCAGCAGGTCGGCGTTGACGAGCGCGAGCATGGCCAGCATCGCGCTGCACGCCCCGAGCACCTCGACGATCCGCGGCGCGCCCGCCCCGGCCGCGTGCCGCACCGGGCGCGACAACGCGTAGGCCGCGACCAGCGCCAGCGCCCCGCCGATCGCGACCCCGAGCAGCGTCCAGAACGCGTCGCGGCCGATCAGCAGACCGATCAGCCCACCGCCGGAGCGGCCGAACGCTGCCACCGCGGTCACCACGGCGAGCCGTCCGAACCGCTCGGAGCCCTGCAGCAGCCCCATGTGGATGCCGATCGCGTTGAGCGGTCCCACCGCCGCCGCCAGCGCCACGGCCGGCCAGATGCTCGGCAGGTGGAGCACGGCGACGAGCAGCGGCGACGCCAGCAGCAACACCGCCGAGGACGCGAGCGAGAGACGCACCCCGATCGTCACCAGGCGTTCGGGGTCGCTGTTGCCCCTCGCGGTGCGGACCGCGGCGACGGTCTGGGTGCCGACCTGGAGGACCGACGACACGGTGAGCAGCGCGATCAGCGCACCGAGCGCGCCGTTCTCGTCGGTGTCGAGGAGCCAGTTGCCGCCGAGCCGGAGGCCGTACGCGAGGACGTTCGCCGCCATCGCGGCGACCGCGACGAGAGTGGCTCCGGCTGCGAACCGGGCCGCGGTGGTGGGCCCGGAGACGCCGGTCGGCTGCGGCTCGGACATGTGCTCCCTCGCACTCGATACGGTGAAGGGGCTCAGCCTAGCTACTCATGGGTAGCTTCGGTTCGGAATCGGGAGGGTGCGTGCGCCGACGCCGTGCTGCGGCCGAGCACGGGCTCGCGGTCGCTCTCGCACTGCTGGTGCTCGCGCCGGTGCTGTGGCCGGGTTACGTGCTGAGCTACGACATGGTGGCCACCCCCCGGGTGCCGTTCACCGCGGCGACGCTCGGCTGGGGCGACGGTCTGCCGCGCGCGGTGCCGCAGGACGCGGTGCTCGCGGTGCTCACCACGGTGGTGCCCGGGTCGGTGGTGCAGCTGGTCGCGTTGGTCGCGGTGGTCTGGCTCGCCGTGGTCGGGGCGGCGCGTCTGGTGCCGAGCGACCGGCTGGTCGTCCGCTTGGTGGCGGGCGCGTTCTACGGCTGGAACGCGTTCGTCGCCGAACGCCTGCTGATCGGCCATTGGGGGCTGCTCCTCGCGTACGCCGCGCTCCCGTGGATCGTGTCCGCCGCCCACCGCGTGCGCTCCGGAGGTGGGAGCGCGGGCACGGTCGCCGCACTGGGTCGCGGGGCGCCGCTCCTGGCGTGGTGTGCGCTCGCGGCGCTCACGCCCACCGGCGGGATCATCGCCGCGGTCACCGCGTCCGCGGTGCTCCTCTGGCCCGCACCACGCCCGGCCGACGCCCAGCGCCACCCGTCACCCACCGCACCCGGCTCCGCTCCGGCCGGTCCGCCCGCCGCATCCGATCCGGCCCCTCCCGATCGGGGCGTGGAGCCAGGGCCGGGGTGGGAGGCGGAGCTCGGAGCGGGTGTGGGCCGGGGGCAGCGCGTCGTCCTGGCGCTGGCGGTGATCGCGCTGAACGCGCCCTGGGTGCTGGCCGGGGCGGTGGCGCGGGTGAGCGCGGTGTCCGATCCCGACGGCGTCGCGGCCTTCGCGGCCCGGGCGGAGAACTGGTCGGGCCCGTTCGGCGCGGTGCTCGGCCTCGGCGGCATCTGGAACGCCGAGGTGGTCCCGACCAGCCGAACCCTCCCCGCCGCACCCCTCTTCACCCTGATCGTTCTCGTCGTCGCCTGGCTCGGTCTCCGCCCCCTCCTCCGCAGCAGCCCGATCCGGACCGCGGCCCTGGCGACCGTCGCCGTCGGGGGGATCGTGGTCGCGCTCCTGGGAGTGGTCCCCGGCGGCGACCGTCTCCTCGGCGCCCTCGTCGCCCACCTCCCCGGCGCCGGCCTCCTCCGCGACGGGCAGAAGTTCCTCGCCCCGTTCGCTCTCCTGACCACGCTCGCCTTCGCGCTCGGGATCGAGCGGATCGCCGACGCCCTCCGCATCCGGGGAGCACGCGGAGCCGCGGTCGCGGTCGGGGTCGCGGCCCTCCTGTTCCCGATCGCCGCGCTCCCCGACCTGGCCTGGGGCGGTGCCGGCCGACTCGCCTCCACGCAGTACCCGGAGGACTGGGAGGACGTCGCCGCGAAGATCGCCGCCGACCCCCACGGCGAGCTCGCGGTGCTGCCGTTCGTCACCTTCCGCGCCTTCACCTGGAACGACGAGCGCACCGTGCTGGACCCGGCGCCGCGCTACTTCCCGGTCGACGTGGTCACCGAGGACACGCTGATCGTCGCCGGGGTCACGATCAGCGGGGAGAGTCCCCGGGCGGCGGCGGTGCGCGGCGCGCTGGCCGACGGGCGGTCGCTCACCAGCGTCGGCATCCGGTGGGTGGTGGTGGAGCGCCACACTCCGGGGCCGGTGCCGGCGAGCGCCCTGGCCGGCTACCAGGCGTTCTGGAAAGGCCGGGACCTCGCGCTCTACCGCGCGGGTCCAGCCACGGCGTCGTCGGGGGATCCTGAAACGGCCCGGGTGGTAACGGTTGTGTTCGGATACACGGTTCCCATTGGCATTTTGCTCGGCGCCTTGGCATCATGGGCGCTCACCCGGTCGCGGAGGCACGTCGAACGATCTGAGTAAGAGCACAGATCTGTTTTCCGGAATCGCGCGAGGGTATTCACGACAAGACTTCCCTTACCAAGCTACTGCTTGGTAACGTCATCCCCGCTTCGTACGTGGAGGGAGCCCCCATGAGCTCGTTTCTCTCGATCGTCGTCGCCGCCGTCATCGGCGTCGTGCTGGCGGTGGCGACCACTATCGGGATCGTGAGTGTCAGCAAGCAGTCGCCCGAGAACACGCCGGCGGTGAGTAAGCCGCTGGTCCAGTACGGGCACCGCTGAGTTCCCGCCGCCGTTCGCGGGGCGGCGGCCGATCAGTGTCGAAGGTCGGCGTGGCCGGAGTCGGATCGACTACGGCCACGCCGACCTTTGTCATTTACGCTGGTCAATATGTCGCATTTAAGCGCACCATCAATTCCGCGTGAACGCTTTTGCGAGCCGCATGACAAATACGCTGCGCCAATTCGGGGAACACGGTTGGTACCGCGCGGTCCCAACCCGGAGCGCGCGGTACGAAAGTGGCGTATTCAGCCCGTGACGTCGTCCACCAGGGCCGCAAATCGCTTGCCGGTCTCGTCCCAGGTGAAACGCCCGGCGTGAGCCCGCGCGGCCTCGCCCATCGCGCTGCGTAACTCGTCGTCCCGGACGAGACGGGCGCAGTGCCGGAGGAACTCGTCCTCGTCGTCGGCCAGGAAGCCGGTCTCACCGTCGACGACCGACTCGGCGACGCCGCCGGCCGTGCGGAACGCGACGGCGGGCGTGCCGTGCGCGGCCGCCTCGATGACCGACAAGCCCCAGCCTTCCTTCAACGACGGCACCAGCATGGCCCACGCCGACGCCAGCAGCTGCTGCTTCTCGTCCTCGTCGACGAACCCGGCGAACCGCACGCGATCGCTGATGCCCAGCCGGGAGGCTTCGTCACGCAGCGGGTCGAGCCACCAGCCCTGGCCGGCCACGACCAGCCGGATGTCCGGGTGGTCGGCCGCGAGGCGCTGCACGGTCCGTAACGCCACCTCGACCCGCTTGTGCGGTACCAGGCGACCCAGGACCAGGAGCGTCGGCACCGCCGCGCGGGACGTGGACAGATACCGCGGCGGCGGTGTGCCGTTGTGGATGATCGTGATCCGCTCGGCGTCGACCCCGAGCTCGGTCAGCTCGTCGCGCGTGGACTCCGAGACCGCGATGTAGCGGCAGCCGCGGTGGACGCGGGGGGACAGCCAGGACTCGACCCACCAGCCGAACCGGGCGGCGACCGGACCGAGCACGACCCGCCACTGCTCCCGGTGGACGTGGTGCACGAGCAGAACGACGGGCGTCCGGGCGTAGAGACGGGACAGGAACGGCAGCCCGTTCTGGACGTCGATCACGACGCCGGGACGACCCAGCCGCCCGCGCACGTACTCCCAAGCGGCCCGGGCGTACACCGTGTGGCGCCCGCCGCGGCGCACGATCCGCACGCCCGAATCGGTGGTCTCCTCCGGCGCCCCGTGCGCGTGCGCCGCGCACAACATCGTGACGGAATGACCCCTCCGGGCCAGCGCCGCGGCGACCTGCTCCGCGTACAACTCGGAGCCACCGCCCTCGGGATTACGTAAATCCCGCCAGTTCAAGATGAGTACGGCGGGTAGAGCAGCGGTTTCCACCACGCATCTCCCTACCAATCAGTAACCTTGCCGCGACACCGTACGACACTTGGCCCGTCCGGAGGGACGAATCGCGTTGATCGACGTTTCAGGGAGCTCGACCGGCACCGCCGCCGACGGGCGCCAGCTGATCGTGCCGCCGCCCGGAACGCTCCGTCGCTCGATCGCGCTGTTCCGCGCGTTCCGCGTCGAGCAGACCGATCCCGACCTCTTCTACGGGATGCTCGCGGCTGATTCGGCCAGACAGGTCGCCGGCTACGCGGAGCTGGCCGGGAAGACCGTGCTGGACGTCGGTGGTGGCCCCGGCTACTTCGCGGACGCGTTCCGCAAGGCCGGTGCGAACTACGTGGGGATCGACGCCGACCTGGGAGAACTCGCGGCGCGCACCGAGCCGGGACCGGGCACGGTGCTCGGCAGCGGCATGGCGTTGCCGATCCGCAGCGGCTCGATCGACGTCTGCTACTCGTCCAATGTGCTCGAGCACGTCGACCGGCCCGAGCTGATGGCCGACGAGATGGTGCGGGTGACCAAGCCCGGCGGCACCGTCTTCCTGTCGTACATGCTGTGGTGGGGCCCGCACGGCGGCCACGAGACGTCGCCCTGGCATTACCTGGGCGGGGACTACGCCGCACGCCGTTACGCCCGAAAACAGGGTCATCAGCCCAAGAACGTCTTCGGTGAGAGCCTCTTCCGAATTACCGCGGGCCGGATGATCCGCTGGGCCAAGGAGGGTCGCTCAGCGGGTAGGTTCGACCTCCTCGACGTCGTTCCGCGCTACCACCCCGACGGAGCCAAGTGGGTGGTTCGCGTACCTGGTGTGCGGGAGCTCGTGACGTGGAACCTCGTTCTCGTGCTGAGGGTTCGGTGACCGCCACCGCGGTCACCGGTCCTGACGACACGTCCGACGAACACACCGTGGATCGCCCGGGGCCGGGGCGCACCACGCAGACGACGCCGACCGTCCGCCGCGTGCGGTTGATCGGCGTCGCACTGGCTCTGGTGGTGCTGGCTTTCCTGCAGAAGCCGGGCGAGATCGCCGCGGACACCAAGCTCGACCTCGTCGTCGACCCGCTGGCGTTCCTCGGCCGCGCGCTCGGGCTCTGGGATCCGACCGGCTACGCCGGTCAGCTGCAGAACCAGGCGTACGGCTACGTCTTCCCGATGGGGTCGTTCTTCGCGCTCGGCGACATCCTGCACATCGACGCCTGGATGGTGCAGCGCCTCTGGTTCGCCGCGCTGCTCGTGGGCGCGTGGGGCGGCACCTACCGGCTGCTGAACGCGCTGCGCATCGGCACGCCGACGGTCCGCGTGATCGCCGCGCTCACCTACGCGCTGGCGCCGCGGATGCTCACCGAGCTGGGCGGCATCTCGGCCGAGGTGATCCCGTTCGCGGTCGCGCCGTGGGTGCTCACGCCGCTGGTGCTCGGCGCCCGGCGAGGCTCGCCCCGGCGGGCGGCCGCGGCCTCCGGCGTCGCGTTCCTGTTCGCCGGTGGTGTCAACGCGGCCGCCGCGATCGCGATCCTGCCGCTCCCGGCCTGGTGGCTGCTGACCCGCGCGAAAGGCAAGCGCAAGAACCAGCTCATCCGCTGGTGGGTGCTGGCGATCGGGCTGGCGTCGCTCTGGTGGGTCGTGCCGCTGCTCGTGCTCGGCCGCTACAGCCCGCCGTTCCTCGACTGGATCGAGTCGAGCGCGTTCACGACGTCGGCCACCAGCCTGATCGAGTCGTGGCGGGGCACCACGCAGTGGGTCGCGCGCATCGCCGGTCCGGACGGCCCCGAGTGGACCGCGGGCTGGGTGCTGCTCACCGCGCCGGCCGCGATCATCGCCACCGTGCTGGTGGCGGCGGTCGGGCTGGTCGGCGCCGTGCAGCGCAGCAACCCGCACCGCCTGTTCCTCGGCGGTGGCCTGGTCATCGGCCTCGCGCTCATCACGTTCGGCCACACCGGGCCGCTGGCCCCGCCGTGGGCGCCGTTCGCCCAGGACCTGCTGGACGGGCCACTCAGCCCGTTCCGCAACATCCACAAGTTCGACCCGGTGATCCGGCTGATGCTCAGCCTGGGGCTGGCGCACCTGCTGGCCGCGATCCGGCCGCTGCGCGGCATCCAGTGGCGCGACCTCCCGGTCGCGGCGCTCGTCCGGATCGCGGTGGCCGCGATGTTGCTGGTCAGCGCCGTGCCCGCGGTCAGCGGCGACCTGGTCAACCGGTCCCGGCCCACCGAGTACCCGACGTACTGGGCCGACACCGCCGACTGGCTCGCCGAGAACGCGGGGGAGAGCCGAGGGCTCGTCGTTCCCGGCGCGCCGTTCGGCCTCTACTACTGGGGACGCACCAACGACGACGTCCTCCAGCCGCTGGCCAAGAGCGGCTGGCTGGTCCGCGACGGCGTGCCGCTGAGCTCGGCCGGCAACATCCGGCTGCTCGACGCGTTCGACCAGCTGCTCGCCGACGGCCAGCCGTCCGCGGGCCTGGCCACCGCGCTCGCCGGCGCCGGCATCGGCTACGTGGTCGTCCGCAACGACCTGGACTGGCGCCGCGGGCGCGCCACCCGGCCCGAACTCGTGCACGAGGCGCTCGACGGTTCCCCCGGCCTGGAGCGGGTCAAGGCGTTCGGGCCCGAGCTGACGGTGGCCGGCGACCTGGTCGACCGCAAGCTCTACGACCCCAAGGTGGCCGCGTACCGCGCGGTCGAGATCTACCGGGTCACCGGCGTACCGGCGACGGTACGCAGCGTGCCGCTGGAGAACGTCCTGCGGATGGCCGGCGGCCCGGAGGCCACGCTCTCGCTGGCCGAACAGGGCCTCCAGGTCGGTCGGCCCTCGGTGCTGGCCGGCGACGACCGGCTGCTCGGCGACGGGGTCGGCACGCCGGTCGTCACCGACACGCTCCGTCGCCGCGAGGTCAACTTCGGCGAGGTCAGGCACAACGTCTCGGCGACGATGACCGAGGACGAACCGTTCATCGCCGACCGGTCCGCGCACGACTACCTCAACAGCGACGACCCCTCGCTGCTCACCGTGGCCCGCTACAGCGGGGTGTCGGGGTTCCGGGCGTCGTCCTCCGGGTCCGACGTCGACGCGGCGGTCTCGCACGACGCGGCCCACGCGCCCTGGTTCGCGGTCGACGGTGACCCGCGCAGCAGCTGGGCGACCGGTTCGCCCGGAGCGGTCGGTCAGTGGCTCGAACTGCGCTTCGACCACGACGTCGATCTGACGTCGATCACCGTGCAGTTCGACGCCGCGCTGAAGCTGGGACCGATGCCGACGCGGCTGGAGGTCACCACCGACGCGGGGAGCCGCCCGGTGGACGTGCGCCCCACCGGCGACCCGCAGCGCATCGACGTCCCGGCCGGGACGACCAGCCGGCTGCGCCTGACCGTCCGGGACGTCGACGGTGACCCGGCGAAGGCCGGTGGCGTGGCGATCTCCGAGATCACGGTGCCGGGCATCCGGCCCACCCGAACCCTGGTGACCCCGCCGGTGACCGGTACCAACCCGGCCATCGTCGTCTTCCGCGCGGCCACCAGCGGCCACGGCGACTGCCTGACGTTCGACGAGCGCCCGGTGTGCCTGCCAGGGCTGTCCACTCCGGCCGAGGAGCCGACCGGTCTCGACCGGACGTTCACGCTGCCGGCCAAGGCCGACTACGCGGTGACGATCGCCGGCCAGCCGATCTCCGGCGACGCGCTCGACGCGCTGCTCGCGCCGGAGGAGGACGACGCGGCGATCGCGTCCAGCGAGGACACCGGGTACAACGACCCGAGGACCCGCCCCCAGGCGGTGTTCGACGGCGATCCGGACACGGTCTGGATCGCCGCGCCCGGCGTCCAGGCGCCGAAGCTCACGGTGACGCTGCCCGAGCGCCGCCGGATCACCGGGCTGACGCTGCGGCTCGACGGCACCGCGACCGCCGCGCCGCCACGCACGCTCCAGGTGACGAGCGACACCGGGCAGACCCAGTTCGGCACCGTGGTGCCGAACGGCGTCACCGGCTCCGTGCGCTTCGCCAAGCCGCTGACCGGCCGGGAGTTCGAGGTCACGGTCGTCGAGACGGCCCCGGTGGCGACGACGAACGCGGCCAACGGCTTCCAGGAGCTGCTGCCACCGGGCATCGCCGAGCTGCAGCTGGTCGGGGCCGAGGACACGGTGAAATCGGTGCCGGCCGACACGGTCGTCGACCTGCCCTGCGGCAAGGGGCCGACACTGCGCATCGACGGCCGCACGGTGCCGACCCGGGTCGTCGGGCCGGCCACCGGAACCCGCGCCGACACCCAGCTCGAGGGCGCGGCCAAGCAGCGGCCGCTGACCGTCGGCGACCTGCTGGAGGAGCGGCCGGTCAAGATCGAGCCGTGCGCGGACGACGGCCGACCGGGCGCCGATCTCGAGCTGAGCGCCGGTGAACACCGTCTGCAGCTGGTCGGCACCGACAACCTCCGTCCGGTGTCGGTGATGATGGCGCCGCTCGGAGCCACCGGTATCCGCTCCGCCCAGCGCACCGCCGACGTCCGCGACTGGGGATCGACCTCGCGCAGCGTCGACCTCGGCCCGTCCGACCGGCCCAGCGTGCTCGTCGTGCCGGAGAACTACAACGAGGGGTGGGTCGCGAAGCTCACCGGGCAGAAGCTGGTCCCGATCCGGGTCGACGGCTGGCAGCAGGCGTGGATCGTCCCGGCCGGTGACGGCGGCACGGTCACGCTCAGCTACCGGCCGAAGTGGATCTACTGGGGCGGCCTGCTCGCCGGGCTGCTGGCGGTGATCGCGCTGCTCGCGCTCGCCCGGTGGGGCCGGCCGCTCGGCCGGACGACGCCGGCGACCGCCGAAGCCGGCTCGCCAGAGGCGTTGGAGCCGGTCGGGGCCGGGCGGACACCGCTCGCCCGGCGGCTGCCGCTGTTCCTGCCCGCGGTGATCGGCGGAATGCCCGGCCTGATCGGCACGGCCGTGCTCTGGCTCGTCGTGCGCAAGCTGCGCCGGGGCCGCGCGCTGGTGCGGTGGCTGCCACTGGTGGGCGGCACTGCGCTGGTGGCGGCCGGGATCGCGAGCGCGTACCGCCCGTTCGCCGGCGAGCACGAGCCGTGGGCCGACTCGTGGCCGGTGCAGGCCCTCTGCCTGGCGGCGGTCGTGATCGTGGCCGTCGTCGCGGTGCATCCCACGTCGGCCGAGGACGCCCCGGAGAAGCTCACCGGCGACGAATAGGTGGCCTACGACAGGTTTCCGGGCTCATGCGGCGGGCGGTAGGGCCGGGGGTCAGTCGGCCGGACGCCGCTGAGCGGGCGGGACGGAGTGGGAGGAAGCCGGCGATCCGTGCGGGATCGTCGGCCACTCGATCGGCGGCGGGGGCAGCGCGGACGGCGGGGGCAGCTGGGGGATCGGTTCGGTGGTGCGCTCCTCGGCCGCGGGCTCCGGCACCCAGGGGCCGAGCTGAACCGGCTGGTCGTAGTCCCACCACGCAGCCGGCTCCGGCTCCGCGACCGAGGCCCGCTCCGCGACCGGCTCGGGGGCCGCGGCCGTGGTCGGCGGCGCGACGGGAGTCAGCGGCGCGGGCGGGGCCGGCGGCACGGGCGGGGCGTCGGGTGCCGGGACGGCCGCCTCGGTGGCCTGGATGTCGGCCGCGCCCCGCCGGGTACGGCGCCGGACGTAGGCCTGCGCGGGCCGCTCCAGCACCCGGTAGCTGATCGCCGCGACGACGATCGCGGCCAGCACCGTGAGCGGGAACAGCGTGCTGAAGCCGCCGCGGAACAACTCGAGGTTCAGCGCGTCCACGAGCGTGAACATCAGCACGAGGTGGAACAGGAAGACGCCGTAGCTGATCTCCCCGAGCCACCGCACCCGCTTGTCGGTGAGCACCGCGCGCAGCGGGTGGGTGCGGGTACCGGCCGGGGCCGGGGACACCAGGGGTAAGAGCATGAAGAACGCGGTGGCGCCGTAGAGCAGGTGCTTGGCCAGCCACTGCGACGTCGTCGCCGCTTCCAGCGTGTACGGTCCGGCGACCGGCGTCATCGAGAGCGCGAACAGGATGCCGGCGATGATCCAGCAGGTGCCGGGCGCGGTCGCCAGGTCCTCGGCCAGCGTGCGCAGGCGCGGCCACGCGTCGACCGACGCGGCGGCCGGGAGGCAGGCCAGCACCATGCCGAGCGCGAACCAGTCCAGGTAGGCCGGCAGCCACTGCAGCGCCAGCTGGTCACGCATCGCCGGGATCTGGTGGATGACCAGGCCCCACAGCGGGCCGATCGCGAACAGCACCGCGAGCGCGATCGTCTGCCGCCGCATGATCCGCCGCGGCCGCCTGCCCTTGAGCGAGACCGCCGCGATCAGCGGCAGCGCCAGATAGAAGGACATCTCGACGGTGAGGCTCCAGATGTGCGTGAGCGCCTGGTGCGGGTTGTCACCGAAGTAGATGTGGGTGAGCGTCGCGTACTCGATCCAGTCGGTCCACGTCGTCTTCTGCACGGTGAAGCCGACGTCGTGCTCCCACGGCCGGATCAGCATCGTCAGCACGAGCAGGGCCCAGTAGGCCGGGAAGATCCGGGCGAACCGCCGCCACAGGAACGCCTTGCTCTCCGGCCGCGGACGCAGGTCGAGCGCGGCCTCCACGAACGGCCGGTAGAGCAGGAAGCCCGACAGCAGGAAGAACAGCGTCACGCCGAAGTCGAGCCGGGCCAGGAACGGGGCCCAGAACCCTTCGACCGCGCGACCGGTCTGGAAACCGACGTGCGTGCCGACGACCGCGAACGCGGCCAGGGCGCGGACGCCGTCCAGGACGTCGAGGTGGCCACCGGCCTTCGGGGTGCTCATGACATCGGCTCCGGGTGCCCGGCCTTCGCGGCCAGACAGATCGAGGCGTCGGGGTCGGTGGTGGAGACCGTGACGCGGTCGTACGCCTTGCCCGGCGTGCCGAGCAGCACCGAGGAGTACTTGCCCGCGGTCAGCGTCGGCGTGGCGAACCGGCGCGGCGCGAACGTGCGGTCCCCGTCGGCCAGCCGGATCGACACCGTGGACGGTAACCGCGACAGGTAGTCCAACCGGACGAACGAGTCCGGACGAGTAATGCGTTTGCTCAACGTCACGGTCACCGACCCGACCCCGCGTAACGGATGCGCGCAGAACACGCCTGGCTGATCAGCACTGGTGGCCTCCTCCACGAGACGGGCCCGGAGCAGGTGGCCTCCCTGGTCGAACATGTACAGCGGTCGTGATGCATCGTCCCATCGGACGGCGTTCGGTAAACCCCGTTCGATCGGCCGGAAGATATCGGAGACCCGGCGGTTGACCTGTAACAGCGTCGCGACGGCCGGCGGCGCCGTGTTGTCGTAGATCGCGATCTGACGATCCGCAGCGTTCGTCCGCAGATCGTGGATCCCGGTCGTGAGGTAGTCCCGGATCGGGTTCTCCACCCAGCGGTCCTCGAACCCGCGGACGGTGACGCCGTAACTGACCGCGTAGACGAGCAGGACGGCGACCAGGCCGAGGCTGACCGTTCTGGTCGCGGGCTCCTCGTCGCCCGGGAAGAGGCCGGAGCGGCCCCGCTCGGCCACCGCCGCCGGGTCGGGCACCACGAGCAGCAGGACGGCCGCGAGCACCAGCGGGATCGTCAGCTCGGAGAGGTAGTGGAAGTTGCGGGCCAGGATCACGCCGACGTACTCGAAGCGGCCGGCGGCCAGCAGCACCGCGGTGCCGAGCAGGACCGTGAACGGCAGCAGCCAGGCCCGCAGCGCGCGGTAACCGTTCCGGCGCACGGCCACCGCGCTGAGCACGATCGCGGTCAGCTGTCCGGCGACGGTCGTGATCGGGCCGGGATGCGCCGCGCTGTAGTAGATGATCTCGGCCGAGTACCAGTTCCACGGCCCCCCGAACAGCGAGGGGGCGAGCGAGTGCATCCACGCGTCCCAGAAGACGTTCCAGATGTCGCCCACCTTCGGCGACGATCCGGACTTCGCGTAGTCGCCGAGGACGAAGAACGCGAAGAACACGACGACCGGCGTCGCGTACGCCACCCAGGCCGCCCAGGAACGGCCCACCGCGCGGAACCGGGCCTTCACGCCGCCGGAGCTCAGGTAGAGCAGCGTCAGCAGCGGGGCGAGCCCGACGCTCAGCACGGCCTTCTCCCAGAACACCAGCGCGAGCAGGACGCCGAGCGCACCGAAGACGGCGTAGCGCAGCTCGCGGGTGGCCTCGTAGCGCACGTGCATGACCAGCAGCAGCAGGATGCCGATGTGCGTCGGCAGCAGGTTGACGCCGCTGGAGAGCGAGAGCAGCGACGGCACCAGCAGCGGCGAGAACGCGTAGAGCCCGAGCCCGAGCAGCGCCGCCTTTCCCGGGCCCAGCAGCTGCGCCAGCAGGTAGGCCATCAGCCCGGTGGCCACCGCCTGGGCCAGCAGCCGCACCACCACCGTCGTCGTGTTGTCGTACGGGGCCAGGTGGGCGCTCAGCCAGTAGAACGTCCGCAGGCCCGGCGTCAGGTGGTCGTTGAGGGCGAGCGTGACGTAGTCCCAGCCGAAGGGGTGCTTCGCGGCCTCGGCGCTCATGTCCAGGTCGTCGAGGTAGAAGTAGCCGCTCAGCGCCAGCGCGCCGATCACCACGCCCTGCAGCGCGATGATCGCCCCGACGGCGAGCGTCCACGGCCGTAACCCGCGTTTCCCGCCGGCCCCTGACCCCGGGCGCTTGCGCGCCGGAGCCGTCGGCGAGTACGTCGTCATGTCCTCACACACCGTCCTGGAGCTGCGGAGATGGCACCGGAAAACTGCCTCGAGGGAACCATGCGATTGCGCCCACGGGGAGTTTACTCACTGGTAACCTCTGCGGGATCGCTCGGGGAAAACAGCGTTGAAGTGCAGGTCTCCTGGGAGGAACCTCATGCGTCGCACCGTGGGTGCCGTGGTTTTGGCACTCGGAAGCTTCTTGGTGGTCGCAGCGATTCTGCTGCCCACCTACGTGGCCGGGAATTTGGTGAAAACCCCGCTCGACCAGTACACGGTCAGCGTGGCCACGTCCGACAACGCAACCGTATTCGACGTTGCTTCTCTCACCGTGCAGGAGAACGTTCCGGTCGAGGCGACCCGTACGGTTCGCGCCGATCCGGAGAAGAGCACCGACGACGTGGTCGTGTTCGATGCGTTCCTCGTCGTCCAGGACTCGCGGGACGACAAGCAGATCACGTTCACGAGTGACCGGGTGGGGCTCGACCGGCGTACCGCGGAGGCCCAGCCCGGCTTCGACGCGGCGGTGGACGACGAGCCCACCGACCACGAGGGCCTGATCTACAAGTGGCCGTTCGGTGCGGAGAAGAAGTCGTACGACTACTTCGACACCACGACCAAGAAGACCTACGAGGCCAAGTACGTGACCAGCGAGGACGTCGACGGCCTCGAGACGTACAAGTACGAGATGCAGATCCCGGCCACCAAGATCGGCCAGCTCGAGGTGCCGGGTGAGCTGGTGGGCAGCACCGAGCCCGCGGTCACCGCGGACCGGTACTACAGCAACACCCGCACGGTGTGGGTGGAGCCGAAGACCGGCATCATCCTCAAGGGCCAGGAAAAGCAGTCGCAGACGCTGCGTGACGCGGCCGGCGCCGACAAGGTGACGCTGTTCGCCGCGACGCTCACGTTCGACGACCAGACCGTCAACGAGGCCGTGAACCTGGCCAAGGATTCGATCTCGCAGATCACTTTGGTGAGCTCGGTGGCGCCGATCGTGGTCGGTGTGCTCGGCGTGATCCTGATCGTCGTCGGGCTTTTCCTGGTGTTGCGCAGGGGCGGAAAGACGGAATCGTCGTTTCGGTCCACCAAGTCGTCGGACACCCGGACCCCGGTGAAGTCGTAGTCCGTTAGGTACGGGTTCGTACCGCGTAATAGTGCCGCCCCCCGACCGGGGGCGGCACTATTCGCTATTCAGCCCGGCGACAGACGTAAATCGCGGTGCCGGGCACCAGCGCGCCGCGCAGCGGGCTCCACTGGCCCCAGACCTCCTGGTGGTCGTCCGGCCACTCCGGCTCGACCAGGTCGGCCAGTTCGAACCCGGCCGCGACCAGCTCCCGGATCCGGTCGCCGAGCGTCCGGTGGTGCTCGACGTAGGTGATCCGGCCGTCGTCGTCGAACTCGGCGTACGGCGTCCGGTCGAAGTACGAGTGGTAGACGGTCAGCCCTTCCGGCCCCGGGTCGTCGGGGAACGCCCACCGCAGCGGGTGCGTGGTGGCGAAGACCCACGCGCCGCCGGGTCGCAGCACCCGGTGCACCTCACGCATCACCGCGCCGGAGTCGGCGACGAACGGCACCGCGCCGAACGCCGAGCAGGCGATGTCGAAGCTGGCGTCCGGGAACGGCAGCGCGGTGGCGTCGGCCAGGACCAGCGGCACCGACACCCCGGACCGGGCGTTCGCTTCGGCCGCGTGGCGCAGCATGCCGGCGGAGAGGTCGAGGGCCACCGGCCGCGCGCCTCGCGTCAGCAGCCAGCGGGAGCAGGACGCCGCGCCGCAGCCCACCTCGAGCACGTCCCGGCCGGCCACCGGACCCAGCAGGCCGGCCCCTTCCTCGGTGAGCCCTTCCGGGCACCAGCGGAACCGCACGTCGCCGAGGAAGTCCCCGTGCGCGGCCTGGTAGTCGTCGGCGTCCGCGTCCCACCAGAGCCGGCTCGCCGACCGGCTCTCCGCCGGCCCGACCGTGCGGTGCGTGATGCCGGTGGTGCCGAGCGCCTGGACGGCGGTGAACTTCTCGGGGCCGTCGTCCGTCTCCGTTGTGTTCTGCACGCTCCCAGTGTGATCGACGCATCGCGTCGGTTGCGCGGCCCCCTGATACCCGGAATTCCGGTTACGGGAGGCGGAATAGCACCGCCGGATCGGCTGTTGGCCAGCATGCGAAGGTGCACCGCACCTCGCGTTGGACCTTAAGCCCGCCTGCACGGTAGGCTTGAGAACGCGTTATGGGCTGACCGTGCCTCAGTAGGGAGCAGGCTCGCAGCCGTATGCGTGATCGGGTCTGAGTGCGCCCGAGTCGCGCCCGATTGGCACCGGGGTGTGGCTGGAGTGTTTCGACCCGCGTACGCGGCGGGCCCTTGACGCGCGGCACGACCCATTGTCCCAATCCGGAGCAACCGCCCACATGACGAGCAGCACCGAGGCCCAGCCGACCACCCCGCAGGTAGCGGTCAACGACATCGGTTCGGAAGAGGCCTTCCTCGCCGCTATCGACGAGACCATCAAGTACTTCAACGACGGCGACATCGTCGAGGGCACGATCGTCAAGGTCGACCGCGACGAGGTTCTGCTCGACATCGGCTACAAGACCGAGGGCGTCATTCCCTCGCGCGAGTTGTCGATCAAGCATGACGTCGATCCGGCCGAGGTCGTCTCCGTGGGTGACCACGTCGAGGCACTAGTCCTCCAGAAGGAGGACAAAGAAGGCCGACTGATCCTCTCCAAGAAGCGCGCTCAGTACGAGCGGGCCTGGGGCACGATCGAGAAGATCAAGGACGAGGACGGCGTCGTCACCGGCACCGTCATCGAGGTCGTCAAGGGTGGTCTCATCCTCGACATCGGCCTCCGCGGCTTCCTCCCCGCCTCGCTGGTGGAGATGCGTCGCGTCCGCGATCTGCAGCCGTACGTCGGCCGCGAGCTCGAGGCGAAGATCATCGAGCTCGACAAGAACCGCAACAACGTGGTTCTCTCCCGCCGCCAGTGGCTGGAGCAGACCCAGTCCGAGGTCCGCAGCGAGTTCCTCAACAAGCTGCAGAAGGGCCAGGTCCGCAAGGGCGTCGTTTCGTCGATCGTCAACTTCGGTGCCTTCGTCGACCTGGGCGGCGTCGACGGTCTGGTCCACGTTTCCGAGCTCTCCTGGAAGCACATCGACCACCCGTCCGAGGTCGTCGAGGTCGGCCAGGAGGTCGAGGTCGAGGTTCTCGACGTCGACCTGGACCGCGAGCGCGTTTCGCTGTCGCTGAAGGCCACCCAGGAAGACCCGTGGCGTCAGTTCGCCCGCACGCACCAGATCGGCCAGGTCGTCCCCGGCCGGGTCACCAAGCTGGTGCCGTTCGGTGCGTTCGTCCGCGTGGACGAGGGCATCGAGGGTCTGGTCCACATCTCCGAGCTGGCCGAGCGCCACGTGGAGATCCCGGAGCAGGTCGTCAACGTCGGCGACGAGATCATGGTCAAGGTCATCGACATCGACCTCGAGCGTCGCCGGATCTCGCTGTCGCTGAAGCAGGCCAACGAAGGGGCCATCGACCCCGACTCGTTCGACCCGACTCAGTACGGCATGGCGGCCACGTACGACGAGCAGGGCAACTACGTCTACCCGGAGGGCTTCGACCCGGAGACGAACGACTGGCTCGAGGGCTACGAGAAGCAGCGTGAGGAGTGGGAGCGCCAGTACTCCGAGGCGCAGACCCGCTTCGAGGCCCACCAGAAGCAGATCACCGAGGCCCGCGCGGCCGAGGCGAACGCTGCCGAGGAGACCTCGTACTCGTCCGACTCCGGCGCCGCAGCCAGCGGCAGCTCGAGCAGCAGCAGCTCGAGCAGCAGCAGCCGCGACGACTCGGCCGCGACGGGAACGCTCGCGACCGACGAGGCGCTGGCCGCGCTCCGCGAGAAGCTCGCGGGCGGCCGTAGCTAAGTCCCAGCAGTGATCGAGGCCCTTCCGACTCCGGTCGGGAGGGCCTCGTTCTGTGCGGCAGGATGGGCGCATGCTGCGGATCGGGTTGACCGGTGGAATCGGGGCGGGCAAGAGCGCGGTCGCCGCGCGGCTGGCCGAGTCGGGGGCAGTCGTCGTCGACGCGGACCGGCTGGCCCGTGAGGTGGTCGAACCGGGCACGCCCGGCCTGGCCGCGGTCGTGGCGGCGTTCGGCGCCGACGTGCTGGCCGAGGACGGCTCGTTGGA
Organism: Cryptosporangium arvum DSM 44712; assembly: GCF_000585375.1. NCBI lineage: Bacteria > Bacillati > Actinomycetota > Actinomycetes > Cryptosporangiales > Cryptosporangiaceae > Cryptosporangium > Cryptosporangium arvum. The sequence continues at coordinate 7,042,607 of NZ_KK073874.1, read as the reverse complement.
CCGGCCGAAGCTCGGGAAGATCGTCTTCGCCGACGACGCGGCGCGGGCGCGGCTCAACGGCATCCTGCACCCGCTGATCGGGGCGCTGACCGCCGAGCGTGCGGCCGCCGCGCCGCCCGACGGGATCGTCGTGCACGACATCCCGCTGATCGTCGAGGGCGGCTCGGGGGCGAGCTTCCACCTGGTGGTCGTGGTGATGGCCGCGGAGGAGGTCCGGCTGCGCCGCCTGACCGAGCTGCGGAGGATGCCGCTCGAGGACGCCCGGGCCCGGATCGCGGCGCAGGCCACCGACGAGCAGCGGGTCGCCGCCGCCGACGTCCTGCTCGACAACTCCGGCGGGCTGGCCGAGCTCCGCGCGGCCGTGGACGCGCTCTGGGAGGACCGGCTGGTGCCTTACGCGTCCGGCATCGCCAAGGGTGTGCCGTCCTCGGCCACCCCGGGGACGGTGACCGACGCGCACTTCGACCGCGCCGCTGCCCGGCTACGCAGCTGGTTGCACCGCCCCGACCTGCGCGTCGAGTGCGCCGACAAGTCCGGCCCGCTCGAGCTCCAAGCATTCCTGGCCGACGCCGACGAGGTGCGCGCGGTAGCCGGGGCGCTGCCGGGGTCCGGCTGGATCGTGGCCTCCGATCACGTCACCGCGCACTCCGCCGACCCCGGCAACCCCGGCGTCCTCCACCTCCGCACGCCCGCTTGAGCCCGCCCGGGCCGGGGCGGCGTCAGCCCAGGTCGCGGCGGCGGAAAGCGGTCAGCCCGGCCCCGGTGAGGACCGCCGCCAGGGCCAGCAGCCACAGATAGGGCGCCGGCGTGACGTCGGCACCCGGCAGTTGGGGCAGGTGGGTGAACGGAGAAAGGTCCATGACCGCCGTCGGGAGCTGCAGGATCTCCCCGAACTGTCCGATCACGATCGCCAGCAGCAGCACCGCCCAGCTGAGCAGCGTGAACCGCGGCAGCAACCCGAACAGCGCCACCGCGACCGCGGCCAGCACCAGCACCGCCGGCAACTGTGCGAGCGCCGCGCCGAGCTGCCGGGACACCTCGGTACCGACCGCACCGGTGCGCAACCCGTGGGCGAGCCCCGCCAGCACCCCGGACGACGCCAGGATCACCGCCGATCCGACCACCACCCACACCACGTGCGCTCCGGCCCACCGCACCCGGCTGACCGCGGTCGCGAGCACCGGCTCGGCTCGCAGCGACTCCTCCTCGGCTCGCAGACGCAGCGCCGCGGCCACCGCGTAACCCGCGACCACCATGCCCATCACCAGGTAGATCATCCCGAGGTAGACGTCGGCCAGGCTGCCACCCGCCCCGGTGTACTCACGCAGCATCTCCGCGGTGTTCGGATCGTCGTTCGCCGCGGTGACCATGTCCTGCGCGAGACCCCCGAACACCAGGCCGCCGATCCCGGCGCCGATCGCCCAGCCGAGAATGCTGCCGCGCTGCAGTCGCCAGGCGAGACCCAGCGGACCGCTCAACGTGGATGGTGCGGATTCCGGCCCCAACCGGGTCCGGAAGACACCCGCACCGGCGTCCCGACGCGCGCGCAGTACCGCGACACCGACGAGCAGCAGGACGACGGCCACCGCCGGGACGAGCAGTACGGCCCACCGATTTCCGGCGTACGGCCGCACCTCCTCGGCCCAGCCGATCGGCGACAACCACGACAGCCACCGCCCCGACGATCCGTTGACCGCGGCCGAGTCGCCGGCCGCGCGGAGCAGGAAAGCGGCTCCCAGCAGCGCACCGGCGATCCCACCGGCGGAACGCGAGTGCTCGGTGAGCTGCGCGGCGATCGCGCCGACCGCGGCGAAGACCAGCCCGACCGAGACGCATGCGGCCACCAGCGCGAGCGAGCCGCTGAACGGGATGTCGCCGACGGTCAACAGCCCGGCGACACCGAGCACGAGGATCAGGGCGTTGAGCAGCCCGACGTAGACGAGCGCGGCGGCCAGCCGGGCGTAGCGGCCGACCGGCGCGGCGTCGAGCAGGTCGGACCGGCCGGCCTCCTCCTCGGCGCGGGTGTGCCGGAGCACCATCAGATAGCTCATCAGCGCGAGCAGCACCGCGGCGAACGTCAGCACCTGCCAGGCCGTCGCGCCGCCGTACGTGTTCAGCGCACGCGGAGGTCCGGTGATCGCGACCAGCCCGGGGTTCACGCTGCCGCCGTAGGCGCGGGCCAGCGCGTCCAAATCGGCCTGAGTGGGGTAGAGGCCTTTGAGCGGAGCGGCCTGGCTGTAGATGAACACCGCGACGCCGAGCACCCACGCGGTCGCGCGGATCCGGTCGCGGCGGAGCGCCAGCCGGAAGAGGCTCGCCGTGCCGGTGAACCCACCGCCGGCATCGGGCGCCTGGGTCCGGGGTTCGGCGCTGAGCACCGTAGTCATGACGCGACCGTGTCGGAGTAGTGCCGGAGGAACAACTCCTCCAGCGTGGGCGGCTGGCTGGTGAGGCTCCGGATCCCGAACCGTTCGAGCCGGGCAAGCAGCGGGCCGAGCGACGCCTGGTCGACCTGGCAGGCGAAGCGGGTGCCCGAGATCTCGACGTCGTGCAGGCCCGACAAGCCGGTGAGCGCGTCCGGCGTCCGCTCGAGCTCGGCGTCGATCGACGTGCGGGTGAGGTGGCGGAGCTCGGTGAGCGTGCCGGTCTCGACGACCCGGCCGGAGCGGATGATGCTCACCCGGTCGCAGAGCTTCTCGGCCTCGGCCAGGATGTGGCTGGAGAGCAGCACGGTGCGGTGCTCCTCGCGGATGCTCTCTTGGAAGGCAGCCTCCATGAGCGGGTCGAGACCGGAGGTCGGCTCGTCCAGAATCAGCAGTTCGACGTCGGACGCGAGGGCGGCCACCAGCGCGACCTTCTGCCGGTTGCCCTTCGAATAGGTCTTGGCCTTCTTGCGGGGATCGAGCTCGAACCGTTCGAGCAGGTCCTTCCGTCGCCGGGGGTCGAGCCCCCCGCGAACCCGCCCGAGCAGGTCGATCACCTCGCCGCCGGTGAGCGTCGGCCACAGGTTGACGTCGCCGGGGACGTAGGCCAGGCGCCGGTGGAGGGCCACCGCGTCCCGCCACGGGTCGCCGCCGAGCAGCCGGGCCCCGCCCGAATCGGCACGCAACAAGCCGAGCAGGACCCGGATCGTCGTGGTCTTGCCCGCGCCGTTTGGCCCGAGGAAGCCGTGGACCTCACCCGTCCGAACCGAGAGATCGAGTCCGTCGAGTGCCCGGACCGCCCCGAAGGTCTTGATCACCCCGGCCAGTTCAATCGCATTCGTCGACATGGTTCTGACGGTACCGAGTCTTCACAAATTTGTGAACGTTGGCGAGAGTCACAACCCCATGGCACGATGAGAACCGGTTGAAAGGAGCAACGGGTGACGGAACCGGTCATTGACCCGCGGCTGGCGGACTACCGCGAACGCTTCGCGCTGGTGCTGACGAACTTCGGCATGCAACGCATGGTGGCCCGCGTCTACGCCGCGTTGATGGTGGCCGAGTCACCCACCACGACGATGCCGGAACTGGCGGAGTCGCTCCAGGCCAGCGCCGGAGCCATCTCGGGCGCGGTGAAGACGCTCACGACGATCGGCATGGTCGAGCGCGTGCCGGCGCCCGGGAGCAGGCGCGACCACTTCCGGATCGCCGACAACGGCTGGTACGACACCGTGATGCACAAATACCGCGTCATGGCCCAGGCGATCATCGACCTGGCCGCCGACGGGGTGGACACGGTGGGCGAGGACAGTGTCGCGGGCCATCGGCTCGACGAGATGCGCGCGTTCTACGCCTTCATCCAGTCGGAGATGGAAGAGCTCCTGACCCACTGGGAAAAGGCCCGCGACGCCCGCCGCGCCACCCGGGAGGCCGACGCGTAGTAGCCGGACGTGTCACCAAGATCTGACGGGGAGTTCCGATTGATGGCGCCGAGTGGCCTCGAGGCGTCGCCGAAGAGCCGAGAAGCAATCCGCTGACGGGTCGCGAACACCACCGGAGCTCTAGCCGGCGTAGTAACGAATGAACGCGGCTAGGTCCGAACGATTGTGCTGCCCCGGCAGACGCGCACGTCGCCGGGGCCGGGCGCCGGGGGCGCGCGGCCTGACGCTGGTCCGTCGGTGCGCGCCTGACACGCGCGGAGGTGACGGTCGCCCCCGCCGCCGGACCGCGGCACAGACGTAGGCCGCTGACGTCGGAGTTCGACCGGCCGTCGTGTTGATCGGCACCGGGCCCCGGCGGCGCCCGGGGGTGACCAGAAGGCCGTTCCTGATGGCCAGCGGCATGAGCACGGTGGTCTTCGTCGACGGCGCCGCGGGATTCGACCTGTCGACCCGCACGGGGCGCCGGGTTCGGCGTTCCGCTCTCTGTAGACCAGGTCCTGACGGCCGCCGGAGCCCACCATCCACAGTCACCCTGGCGACTCGGTGGGCGAACGCGTTACCGAATAGCGGGTTGCGAATCAGCGCGCCAGCAACGTAATAATGTAGGCCCGACGGGTGGGGTGCTTAGTCGGTACATCGTAGAGTCTATTCACTGGCCTGAACTCTGTGAGGGGGAGTAATTCCCGTTTGCGGCCGAGATAACGGCAGTCGCAACAAAGCAGAGATAGCCAGTTCGCCGGTCGAATGATCCGAATTCCGCCTCCGAGTGGCGCGATCGGGAATTTGTCAGGCCTGTCGGTAACCACGCGGGAAGAGGGGAAGGTTCGAGGATCTCTTTGGTAGTAGTTGACATCGGGGGAGAGATCTCGAATGACTCGTGCCATTCGCCGGATGGTGGTACGCCCATCCAAGGCACATGATGCCGAGGCGCGCGAACGATAATGCGGCATGTCCGACCAGGCGCGTTTCCGGGTCAGCGCCTTGCTGGCGGAACAAATTCTTCCCTCCTGAAGCGATCGTGTGACGCGAGGATCGACGTGAAAGCTCGACCGACAAGCATTCGTGGTGCACGGGGAAACACGCCTAACCGGCACCGTGGCCATTGCACGCTCGCGCCGAATCCTCACCGGTGTTCTCCGTCGCCGTCCGGTTCCCCTCTCCTCGGTGCTCACCCGGCCGGAGCGCAAGGGCCTTCCATCGCCCGAGCGGCGGATGTCTCGCCGGTCGACACCGCTCTGCCGAACCACTCCTCGATCCAACTCAAATGGGGTGCGTCGTCGTTGTGAAAGCAGCACCCATACGCCTGAGGCCGGCACTGCAGCTAGCCGCGTCGAACACCGCGACATATGCCCTCACGTTGGTCATCAACGGCCTCTCAATTATCGCCACCGCTGCTCTCGCGCCGGCGGAGCGGGGGATATACGTCGCGACGAGCGGCAGCATCGCACTTGGCGCGGCGCTCGGTGGACTGTCGATGGACACATTCTTGCTGGCCCGCGGCGCGCAGTGGTTGCGCGGAGTGTATGGATCCTTGAAAATGACGATCCTCGCATCGACCGTGCCGATGGCCGGGCTGGCCGCCGCGATCCTCGCAGTTTACTCGGCGCATTCCGAGGTGCTGTTCGCGGTTCTCGGAGCAGGAGCGATGGCCGCCGCTAATCTGCCGGCCGCAGCGGCCTTCGCCAACGGCCGTTTCGCTTTTGTCTATCGCCTGAGAGCGGCGACTTCCACCGCGATATTCGTCAGCTTCATCGTCCTCATCGCGTTCCAGTCGCAGCACGCCAAGACGTGGCTCTCGGTCTGGCTGACCTGCCAGGTCATAGCCGCGACTGTGCTCTGGCTGATCGATGGGAACCTGCTCAGAAGCAGAACCATGAATTCCAAGATGCGGTCGGATGACATCGCTCAACTGGGTTGGACACATTCTGGTGTCGTGGCGGCGATCTTCATGCTCAGATTTGACCAATTGGTGCTGTCCCGCTTCCAGGGCCCGACCGCCCTGGCCATCTACAGCCTCGGTGTGTCCGCAGTGGAGTTCGCCCAAGCCGGATCAGCGGTCGCGTCGCAGCGAGTCATCGGCGATAGAGACGATGGTGCGGTCGAACGGATGTGGGCCGGAATCGTGAGAGCGCTGCTGTTCGCGGCCCCGGCGGGGCTGGCGATCATCGCTGCACTTGCGGTCTTCGGTCACTTCCGCGAGCCGTATCACTCTGCGTGGACCATCGCTGCCCTGCTCTTGCCCGGATCGCTCTTCCTGGCGGTCGGCCAAATATTCAGTGCGCGCCTCGTGGCGATCGGGAAGATGTCATTCACGGCGGTGATCTCATTTGTCGTGTGCGGGATCTCGGTCGTGTCCTATCTGATTCTGTTGCCGCGATACGGCGCCGCCGCCGCGGCAATAATTTCTTCGATCTTGTACCTAATTCACCTGGTAATCACTTACGCGACGCTGCGCTGGACCGAAAGAAGACGCCTCGCCCAACCGGCTGAGGTAGCGACAAGGAGTACTTCCGGTGTCTGAGAACGTATGCGCGATCGTGCTGAACTGGAATTGTTTCGAGGACACCAGTCGCTGTGTCGCGACGCTGAAGGCGCAGGAGCCGGCACTCAGAGTCGTCGTCGTGGACAATGGCTCCGGAGACGATTCGGTAGCCCGGCTGCGGGGCCTGGCCGGCGTGGATCTGGTTCTGCTCCCGGAGAATCTCGGGTATGCCGGCGGGATGAATGCGGGCATCCGGCTCGCCCGGGAGGTCGGCTACCAGTGGGTCTGGCTGCTCAACGCGGACACCGTTCCGCGTAGCGGTGCGTTGAGCGCGATGCTCGAGCAAAGTCGTGACGCAGTCGCGGTCGGCACCTGCCAGGTCACCTCCGAGTCGCCGGAACACCCAGATGAGTCGCCCTACGTGGCCGCGGCAAGAATCGTCCGCGGGCGGGTGCGCGAATTCACCTGCGCGGGCTGCTCTGTCGGCCGTCATGAGGCGGACGTGGTCACCGGGGCATCTCTCCTGCTCGACGTCGAATGCCTGAGGAAAGTGGGTGACTTCGACGAGAGCTTCTTTCATTACAAGGAAGAGTTCGACCTGGTGCGCCGGATGGCGGCCACCGGCGGAAGTGTCGTTCTCGCGTGCAACGCGCGTGTATGGCACCAGTGCGGTCGGAGTATGTCCCACAAATCACCTATCGCAGAATACTATTGGCACCGCAACGAGGTGCTGTACATCAGGAAGAGTCACAAATCTCCGCTCCTGCATGTTCTCGGCCAGAAAACTCACTACCGGCTCGTACTGCGGAGCCTGGCCGGCCTTGTCCTGCCGCACCGCCGAAATAGGAGCCTGGCTGCGCTCGCCGGTTACCGAGACGGCCTCCGCGGTGTTTCCGGCAAGGCAAAACACTCCTGGCGATAGAGAGGGGTCGGGAACATGCACGTCTACATTGCCGGACACTCGAGCGCGCTCTACGGTGCTGAGCTCTCGATGTACAGCCTGGCCCAGTGCGCCAAAGAGGCCGGGTACCGGGTGACTGCGTCGGTGCCGACGACCGGCCCACTGGTGGAGCGCCTGAACCAGGTGTGTGACGAGACCGTTGTGGTCGCCACGGCACCCTGGATGGGGCGGCGGCACAGCCTACCGGTCGGTGCGATCCGTATCGCGCAGGCGACCGCCTCCATCCGGAGCTATCAGCGCCTCATCGACCGCGTCAAACCTGACGCAGTTCTCACGAACAGCGCCGTCATACCTGCGCCGGCGTATGCGGCGCGCCGTTGCGGTGTGCCGCACGTCTGGTACGTCGGTGAGAGCTTCGGAACGAACCCGACTCTCCGCTCCGCGTTGCACCCACGGCAAATAGCGAGTCGGCTGTCGAATCTGTCCGCGCGGACGATTGCCGTCTCGCGGTTCGTGGCAGCGCAGCTCGCTACCGCGTATCCGCCGATCTCGTCGAAGCTGTCCGTCATCCCCCCACCAGCGCTCGCCGATCGCCTCGGCCCGCTCCCACGTCCAACGATGCGGAAACCGGGTCCTCTCCGTGTCTTGCTAGCGGGATCCTTCTCTCCGGAGAAGGGGCAGATGGATGCGGTCCGTGCGGTTGGCGAATGCTACGCGCGAAATCATCACGTCGAATTAAGGCTGGTGGGTGGTGGACACCACAGAATGACCGAGCGTATTCAATCATCGGCTGATTCGCTCGGCGTGAGCCACCTGGTCACGATCGAGTCGTGGACGAACGGCGTAGAGGCCCTGTACCAGTGGGCCGACGTAGTGCTGATGTTGTCGAAAAACGAGGCATTCGGCCTGGTCACTGTCGAGGCACTCAGCTACGGATGCCCCGTTGTCGGATACGATCGGGGGAGTACGCCTGAGCTACTCAGTGCGGGCGGCGGTATCTGCGTCGATCCCGATCCACGAGCGCTTGCATCAGCGCTCGGGCAGTTGGCGAGTGATCCTTCGCGGTTGGAGCAACTGACCGACGCCACCGCCAACAATGAGCAGCGTCTGGCGGAATACCGCCGGGCTCCGGAAACGATCCTGTCGGTACTGCGGGGTGTAGCCAATGCTTAGGGGCGCCGGACCGCTCCTTCGTCCCGCAGCGTTCGGATTGGCGGCGACACCGTTGGTGGTCGTCGCGCTCTGCCTTCCGGATTCACCCTGGCTCACGCTGGGGTGCATCATGGCCCTGCTGGGCGTCATCGCCGCGGTCGCTCGGCCGGCTACGCGGGAGTGGATTCCGGCCGACGCGACCGGGTGGCTCCTCTTCACGGCGATCGTGTTCCTCCCGATCGCTCCCGCGATGGGTACCGCTGGCTCTCTTGCGCGGATCGCTTTGGGCGGCGCGGCGTACTTTCTCGCTGCCTTGGATCTCCACCGGCAGAGCCCGAAGTACCTACCATGGATACCGACCGCAGCGCTTCTGGGGTTTCTCGTCGCCGCCGCCCTGCTGAGCCCGGTCAGCGTCGGCTATGGCCTCTTGAGGCTGATGAATTGGGCGCTCTTCCTACCGGTCCTGCTGCTACACCTTCAAGACCGGCATGCAAGGAATGCCGCGGCCGGGCTCCTGGTCGCGGCGGTCGTGCAGAGCGTCGGAGTCGCGCTGCAAATGTCTGGGCACCTGGGCGGTGTGTGGGGTGGCATCGTCGTGAGCGGCGAAGGCTACGACCCCAGTTCCTCGCACTGGATGAAGCGGTACACCGCATTTGTGGCCAATCCCAATGACTTGGGTCTCATCTACTGCCTTACGCTTCTCGTGTTCGCCATCGTCCTCGCCGCAACATTCCAGCAACGCGCGCATCGAGCGATTCGCACCGTGATCTGCTCGGCGTTCATCGCCTTGCTCCTGTTCGGGATCCAGCTCAGCGGCTCGCGCGGAGCGCTCCTCGGGATCGCGATAGGTCTGCTCTGCGCTTCCCTCGCGGCCACGCGGCCGGTCAAGCCACTGCTTGCAGCTGTGGTGCTCGCTTCGGCCGCACTGTTGGTTCTGGGGCGAAGCGAGCAGGGCAGGGTGTTGGTGGGCAGTATCGTGGACTTCACCAATGGGTCCGATGTGAGTGCGGACGCACGGCAGGGGAATTGGCTGCGAACCGTGTCGGGCAGCACCAGCGTTCTTACCGGCGCCGGTTTCGGAGGGTATTCCTTTCCGTTCCGGGCGGGTACGGTGCCCGCAGCGGATCTCAATGTCTCGCAGACGGTGGACAATTCCTACCTCAAGCTCGTCCTGGAAGCCGGCGTTTTTGCCCTGATGGCTCTGCTCTCGCTGGTCGGCATTGCTTTGGCTCGAGCCTATTCGTCCGCCCGGTCGAACGAGAGCATATTCAGATCCGTGGTCGCCCGAGTCGCGATCATCTCGGTAGTCGTCATGGGGTGGCGTGCATTCTCCGTGGACCTGTTCGACATCAATCCCTGGAATGGGTACTTCTGGATCGCGCTGAGTTTCGCGCTGCAGTCGAGAAAATTCGGCTGCAGGGCAGCTTTGCCGCTCCCGAGCAAAGGACTCGGAGTGACCGACCGGTCTGGCCATGAGGATCTCGAAGAGAGGGCCGATGCGCACTCTCCAGGGCCGGCTCACCGAGCCGTGGTTCCGCAAACCTAGTGGGGCACCGCCAGCTCCAGAGATCGAGCCCGGACCGGCCTCGATCCAACAATTCTGCTCACTCGGAGGGCCGCGAGGTGTCACTAGCGCAGTATCTGCAGATCGCACGCGCCCGATGGCTGTGGGTCCTGACGTGCGTCGTCCTGGGTGCCTGCTCATCTATGGCGTTCGTGGCGCTCCGTGCCCCGACTTACAGCGCCGACGTGCAGCTCTTCGTATCGACGAGTTCGCGAGAAGCAGACTTGTTGCAATTGTCGCAGGGCGGTCTGTTCACCCAGCAGAGGGTCAAGTCGTACGCCGACATCGTCTCCAGCCCGGTTGTGCTCACCCCGGTGATCAAAGAACTCGGGCTGAGTGTGTCCGCGGAGACTCTGGCTCGTGAGATAGAGACATCGACACCCACCGATACGGTGCTTCTGAACATCTCGGTCAACGACACCTCGCCGACGCGCGCCCGAGATATCGCGAACGCCATAGCAAAGCGACTTCCGCGGGTAGTTCAAGAGATTGAGACGCCCGCCGGTCAGACGTTATCGCTAGTGAAGGTTTCGGTGACCAAGTATGCGGTGGCGGCGGAGGCACCGGTTGCTCCACGACGTGCGCTGAGTCTCGCGATCGGACTGGTGGGCGGTCTGGTCGTTGGGTTCTGTGTCGCGCTGCTGCGGGAGGCACTCGACCGGACGATTCGGAGCCGCGAAGTTCTCGCGCAGGTTACGGACGCTCCGGTGTTGGGGGCCATCCCGAACCTACCGGTCATGGCTAGCGGCAGCCTGGTGGTGGCCGACATGACGTCCCACGATGGCGAAGCCTATCGAGGCCTGCGCACCAATATCAGGTTCATCTTCGCGAACCACAAGGTGAGCAGCTTCGTGGTGACGGGCTCACTCGCGAGGGAAGGTAAGAGTACGACCGCGGCGAATCTGGCGTTGGCGATCGCCCAGACGGGTAGGCCGGTTGCGCTCATCGATGCGGATCTCCGTTGCCCGAAGATCGGCGAAATCTTCGGCCTCTCCTCCGGCGTGGGTTTGACGGACGTCTTGCTCGGCGACGTTGGGGCATTGGAAGCCTTGCAGCAATGGCAGGCAGACCTTCCTCTGTTCGTCATGACGTCAGGTCCTATTCCGCCTAATCCCAGCGAACTGCTCGGGTCGACCCGGCTCCAGCAACTGCTCGACGAATTCGGTAAGAGGGGAATGACCGTGGTGTTCGACTCGCCGCCGCTCCTGCCGGTCACGGACGCGGCGATCGTGGCACGGGTCACGGACGGCGCGCTCCTCGTGACGTATATCGGTTCGACCTATAAAGAGCATGTCTTGGCGTCGGTGGACGCGCTGCAAACGGCGGGCGCGTCGCTGTTGGGTACGGTCGCCAATCGCATACCTGTCGACCCCGCCGAAAACGCGAGGTACGGCGCGTATTCGCGCCGGTGGCACTACGAGCACAAACCCAGGACACACAGTCTGGCCCGCCGCTCCGAGGGATAGTCAGGGGGAGAAAACCAGGTATGGAGACGATGTGCGTGGTCACCGTTCTCTACAATTCCCGCGACGTATTCATGTCGACGTTCCGCACGTGGGTGGAGGGTGCTCGGGAATGCACCGGCGACGTGGAATTCGTAATCATTGACAACTCGCTGGAACCCACGTGTGCCGACCTGGCCGCCGACGCCGCGGATTCCGGGCTACGAGTGACCTATCGCCATTGCCCGGAGAATTTGGGGTTCGCCGGTGGATGCAACTTCGGCGCGAGTCTGACGGACTCCGACTTCATCTTTCTTCTCAACCCTGACGTCTGGGTGGAGAACGACACCTTCAGGCGGCTACTCGAGCGCCTGAACAGAGGCGAGGCGTCGCCGCTCGCGGTTAGCCTGCAGGTGGGGGATGCAGTGCTCTGCGGGATCGGGATAAACCGTGCCGGCCATTTCGTGGATCGCAAGCTCGACTCGTCATTGGCCCTCATCGGTCCGTCCGGTGGCGCTGCAGTGTTCCCGACGGATCTCTACAAGCGCTCCGACGGACTCGATGCGGATTTGTTTGCCTGGGGTGAGGACGTGGACCTTGCAATTCGTTTGCACGCGGGCGGGCACAGAACCGAGGTGGTCGACCTCCGACTGAGGCATCTCGGTGGGCACAGTCTCGGTGCTGACCGACGCTTGTCGGGACGGAAGGTATTCCTCCTCGCCCGGAACAGAGTAATTCTCGCTGCTCGATATTACTCGACCACTTCGCTGATTCTGCTGTCTCCGGTGTGGTTGGCGCTGACGGTATGCCTGGCAATTTCGAAGGGGCGGCGACGTGTCGGTATAGCTTACCTTCGGGGCGTGGCTGCCGGTCTGGCGGCTTTTCCCGCGAATCGGTCGACTGCATATCGTTCGTCGAGAGTCGGTGTGTGGTCGGTTGGGCGGCCTCGAGCTCGTGCGGTCGCTACGACGGTACTTGCGGACTGAATATGCTGACTGCTGGAGAGAGGCTCGCGATGGCATCGGGTTCGAGTGTCGATTGCGTTTCCGTGGTGATCACGCATTACAAAAGTCCGGCCGCCCTGAATGTTTGTCTCGGAGCTCTCCGAGGCATAGCGGGGCTGGACGTCGTGGTCTGTGACTCCGAGGCGGAGCCCGGAGTGGAAGAGTTGATTGACGCGGTCCTTCCAGGTGCCCGGTACGTAGGCTTCGCCAGGAATGTGGGCTATGGGGCGCTGGTCAATGCCGGATTCGAGTCGACGAAGTCGGAGTATGTGTTCGTGATGAACGCAGACACGACCTTGACCGCTAGTGCTCTCAGTAGTTTGGTTGCCCTTCTGGACAGGTCGCCGGAAGTGGGGTTGGTTGCTCCTAGGCTAAGGTTCCCGGATGGCCGCCAGCAGGACTCCGCTTTTTCTTTCTACCGGCCGGTGACGGTTTTCAACCGGCGCACGCCGCTAGGCAGAACCTCACAGGGGCGCCTGGATCTGGCCCGCTTCCGCCGGCCGATGGCCTTGGTGGAAGCCGGTGACGCTGATATGGTGGAGGCGGACTGGGTGCTTGGCGCGGCATTCTTGGTCCGCCGCGAGGCAATCGCTTCCGTCGGCCCCTTCGATCACCGGTACTTCCTGTATTTCGAGGATGTGGACTGGTGTCTGAGAATGTGGCGACAGGGCTGGCGGGTCGGCATTTCCACCGATGCGGTTTGTGAGCACGGCCTGGCTAAGGCGAGTGAGGCGAGCGGCCTCGCGAGCGCGATTCGGAACCGACTGTTTTGGGTCCATGTGCGGTCGGCTGTTCGCTTCTTTGCGAAACATGGTCTCGCGCCGACCAGAGGGAAACGAGCACGGCCGACCGTCACCGGCCAACACACCGTTGAGCGGAGCGACTCGCAGATCAGTTGAATCGGCTCGGTACCAACGGTCAGTATCGGGGATGCGGCGGGGCCATTTTGTATGGCTGATCGGCGGCGTCCGGGCATCCTCAGCTGCCGCGATGCAGTAGTGTGATTCCGTTGAGTTCGGAATCTGCCACATCTGTTTTATCCTCTCGCCGCAGTACTCCTTTACTGGTGAGGCGCGGCTGGGTCTGGTCTTATGCGGCAATGCTTTCCAGAATTCTGTGTGGAGGTGAACGAGGACCGGTCCAGATCTGCCCGTCGACCAGCGGTGCGGGCCCCGAGCGAAGAGGACTAATGGTCTTCGAATATCGAAAGTATTGAGAAGTGAGATTCGCTAACCAAAATTCCATCGAGCGTGTAGATACGCGTCTGCCGCAGCTACCGAGGGCGGCGGCGGAAGAGCGATTGGTCGGCGCGCCGCCGGCGTGGGAGACTCGGCTTTCGCGAGTTTTTCAAGAGTATCAGGACCACGAAGTCGCAAACATTGGACTGAGGCCCGACTATCTGGTCGTTGCTGCTGCGGCGTTGTCCCGGATACCGGCTCTGACCTCGCTTTTCCGGTTGGCCGTACTTGATCTCCACCTCGGCCGATCGGGTGAGGGTCCCGCGATTCGTAGGCGGCTACGAAGGACCACGCGGCTGGGCAGGCTGTTCTTCCTGCGGAGCATCGTGGATGTCCTGCCGATACCCGTCGACTCGGATGAATACATCGTCGGCGCCAGTCGGCAGACATTGCGACGTAAGCTCCGCGCAGCGGAGAAGGCAGGGATCACTTGGCGCGTGGAGACCTCGCCGGAGGCTCGCGCGTACCTGGTGAAGTCCTTCGTCGAATCGGAGCGATCACACCCGATTGCCCGATACAGGTCCGACGCTCCCGAGCTGGCGGATCTCGTCGACTATGGGTTGTGGCTGGTGGCCGAATCCCGGGACGGTGACCCGATCTTCGCCGCGGTCATCCCGATTGCGGGTACCTGTGGTCTGCTTCGATATTTTCGGACCATCGGTAATGGTGAGCACCAGTCGCTGGCGAGATACCTCATGTCCAAGGTATTGGTGGATGAGCTCTCTAGGCGCGGAGTGCGGTACCTGATCAACTCCAATGCGCCGTGGGATCTGCCGTCCGGGCTGCGACACTTCCAGCGAATGACCGGCTGGCGGCTCGCGCGTGTTCGGGTGACCTCCTGAGGACGAAGCAAAGGTCGATCGTCCGCTTCGCGGTGTGTGGTGGAGCCCTCGGTGGAGGTGGCTAGTGGCGTCGCCGCTGATGCGGGCCTCGGGCACCGGCATGTCGGCGGCCACTCCGGAGCGACTGCGTTCCGCAGGCGATCCACGCCACACTCGGAGCGGCCAACGCCTGCCTATCCGTCCGGCGTGGCCGTGTCTACCGAGGGCTGTGGCTGCCGGCCGACGCGGAGCGGGTCCGCTGTCGGTAGCCAGGGGGCCCGCTGGCAGTGTCCGACGGCGGCAGGGCAGTCCGTGCTCGTTGCGCTCACCCGCGCAAGGCGAACTAACGCCCGCCTGGACCATCGTCTACCGTCACGGAAGGGACTCGCTCCGCCGGCCGGGACAGCACGCACCCTCCGACTTACCCTGCAACCCGTCTGCGATCTGTTCTCGCCGCCGCTTCCGGTGCCGGACGCGGCGGCGCGGGGCCTGCGGCGAAGGCATCCTCGCCTCGCTGAAGGCGGCCGGGGGAGTAGGCCTCGGACGACACTGGCCACCAAGGTCTTCGGACCGGCGGTCACCGTTCCGCAGCGTCGGCGCCGTGGAGACCCCACGATGGGCACTATCGGCCTCCGCTCGCAGCGCGGATGGCGGTCGACGCGCTGCGGCGCGGTCGAGTGCACGAAGCCGCGAGGTCCGGTCTGAGCTCCAACCAGACCACACCGCGCGGCCATCCTCGACGGCCGAAGTGGCTACTGCACTCCACCGCGAGCGACGGTGGCCGGACCTTGGTGTCACGGCTCGACACCGATCCGTTCGGCGGGGAATCCGGCACGGCGGATTCCCCGCGCACGAGGGACTTCAGGTGCGTGACGGCATACCCGTCCGGCGTCAAAATTCCCGCGGCAGCAGCAGCAGCGGATTGAGGAGATTGACGTCGCCGTTGAAGGTGTCATCCGCGTGCGAGCCGTCACGCCAGATTCGATACCGGACGATGTTCCCGGGTTGTGCAGCCGGTCCGCTGATGACAGTGTCGATCAACTGATTCGCCGCCGTGAGCACCGATGTCCCCGCCGCGACGTTCGAGTCGGTCGTCGAGACAATCGACGATGCCGGCCCGCATTGCAGCGCGCACATCCAGCGAACCGCACCGCCACCGCCCGTTGACGACGCCCAGCGAACCACGATTCCGAATTTCGCGCCCGGAAGAGTGTCGCGAGGTAGCGTGAGCACGCCGGAAATGTAGGCGCCCGAGCCTCCTGACGGCGTAAATACATGGCCCGCCCCGTTCGGGCCGGTCGCGACCGTCGGTGCGTTCGCGAAGGTGATGGGGAGATTGACCTGGTCTGCCCCAATTCCGTTCATACCTCGCGCATCGGACACCATGCGGCTCAGATCGGTACCGGTGAACCCCTTCAGGGCAACCTGACCGTTGCCGACCGGCGATTCTATCCGCACATAGCTCGACTTCGGATTTCCTTCGCAATCGACGCCGACGAGATGCAGCGCGCCATTGTTGATTCGAACGTAATGATCCGGGTTCGCGCCGTGCGAGAGGTGGCCACCGATGAACTTGTTGGGAACGGCGGAGATTCCGTTCTGTTCGATGAGATGTGAATTGGCCGTGCCACCCAGATAGAGGTACGAGCCCAACACCTGGACCGCTGAGCATTCGTTCAGCTGGAGGATAGGGTAGTTCCCGGCCAGACGTTCCACCTTCAAGCTCACAAAGGTGACGGCGACGGAGGGGGCGCCCTTCTGGCCGTCAACCCGGATGTCGACCCCGTTGTTCGACTCCAGTTCGCAGTCCGTGAAGTGAAGGGTATTGCTTCCGCCGGCGATGCCGTCGCCGGCGATGCCGTCGATGACCATGGCGGGCGCGTCCAGTCCCCTGCCGCAGTATCCGACAAACAGCTGGTTCGCCGATGAATTGAATGCTTGAGAAAACCGCACCCCGGTTGACGAACTGAACCCGACTCGAACTCGCTCGATCCGGAATTGTTGCCCACGGTAGATTCTCAAGACCTCGCCGGGAGCACCGTTTCCGTGGAGCTCGAGGTCGTAGATCTCGACTCGCGCGCGTTTGGTGGTGTCGTTGACATCCGCGACCGTGGGCGCTCCTTCGACCCGCAGCAGTGGTTTGTTGCCGGTTGAGGTGGTCCGCCGTATCCGTGTTCCGTAGTCGCCGCCGACGTAGCCGATTCCTGCGCCACGGAGCACGACTCGGCTTCCGGCCGGAACGTTGAGGCCGGTGACGAGAAACTCCCCACCGGGAAAGACGACGATGCCCTTTGCCGCTGCTGCGGCAGTGATGGTCGATTGAATCGCGGCCGTGTCATCGGTTCGCCCGTCTCCTTTGGCGCCGTAGTCGGTCACATTGAAGGAGGCGTTTCGTGCCAGATTCGGACTGTCCGCCTCGCTCTTGCTCAAGCCGAGGATGACGGTCAGACTCGCCGCTGTGCGCAGCCAGCCTCTTCTGGTCAGCAAAAAGCGAGACATCATCGCTCCCTATCGGGCGAGACTTGTCCGGGTCGGTACCTGCTGGTGAACCGGCATAAAGACCTATTCGGCACTCGCGCACCAGGGCTCGTGTTCGCAGATTGGAAACGCTGCGGGCGGCTCCGGGGCGGTGCCTGAATGTAACTCACCCTACTGGTTGGAGCTTCGGTACGAGCGTGACACGCTGCGAGCTTCTTTGTCGTGAGTAGGTCGCACTCGTCCGAGCGTTATGCAGCATATTACTTTCCAGAGACGTAAATTCTTTTGTGAACATTATTCCCCCGGTGTGATCCAACGCGAGAAGCATTAGCCTCGATCTTTTTTGTGCCCCGATGACGCGGTGTTCGTTTGTGTAGGCGCATTCGTGATTGCCGCCTCGCGCCGGTGAGTCCGGGCCAGCTCCTCGGCCGTTGGATCGGTCGGGTCGGAAGGAACGCCGAGGCCCGATATCTGGGGGAAGGCCCTGGAGTACCTGGACCGGGGCCGGGAGGAACCCCTGGCGCATCGGTCGCGGAGCGTGCCGATCCTGGTGGGGGTTGGGAAACCTTTCCCCGCCCCGGTGACGTGCGGAGATGATCGCCGGTATGCGCGCCCCGTGCCCGCTGACGTGGAGAAGGCCTGCCGGGAGTGAGTCGGAGGCGGCCATAGCACCGATCGAGGGTCATCACCCGCCAACTCGGGGAAGGGGCACGCCTCGCGGACGCGTGCTGTCGTGAAGGCATCAGCGGGGCACCCGGCGCGAAACAAGGGCTCCGCTGATCCGGTTCGAAGCGCACGTGCGGGCATCGCCTCTCCTGCGCTCGCGGGCAAGGCGTTTCCGAGCAGCAAGATCTCTGTGGTCGTCGACGAACGGGGAAGGCCGATGTCGTCGTTGGCCCGTCCGTAGATCAGGCCAACGACAACCCCGCACCGCTGCCACGGTTTCAGTGCTCCGGCCAGGGCCCGGCCGACGGCGGAAACGACCGGGCCCGGTCACGGCTTCGGTACACCCGCCGCAAGATCGTTGCCACGATCCCGGGGCGTTCGGACCAGGCCGGCCGGGTGGATGCGAAGGGTACGTCCGGCGTCCGATCGGGTCGTCCAGTGGCAGGGAAACCTGGACGAAGGCGGCCTCAACCGGCTCGAACAGTTCGCGCGATGGCCACTCACGACGCCGAATGTGTCGTCCTCTACCGCGCGTCGCGCACCGTCGCCGTGGTCGTGATCCGGCTGACGGAATCCGCGAGACAAGCCCTAGTGGACAGCGAGAGAAGCTCGTTCCTTGAGCGGTTCCCACCAACCGCGGTTGTCGCGGTACCAGGCGACGGTATCGGCCAGCCCCGCGGTGAACGACTGCTGTGGGGTGTAGCCGAGTTCGGTGCTGATCTTGCTGATGTCGACCGAGTAGCGCCGGTCGTGACCCTTGCGGTCGGCCACCGGGGTGACGTGGGTCTCCCAGTCCCGGCCGGTGGCGTCCAGAAGGAGTCGGGTGAGTTGTTTGTTGGTCAGTTCGGTGCCGCCGCCGATGTTGTAGACCTCGCCCGCCCGGCCCTTGGTCAAGGCCAGCTGAATACCGCGGCAGTGGTCGTCGACGTGCAGCCAGTCGCGCACGTTGCCGCCGTCGCCGTAGAGCGGGACCGGCTCGTCGTCCAGCAGGTTGGTGACGAACAGCGGGATGACCTTCTCCGGGAACTGGTAAGGCCCGTAGTTGTTGCTGCACCGGGTCACCACGACGTCGACGTGGTGCGTGCGGTGGTAGGCCAGCGCCAGCAGGTCGCTCGAGGCTTTCGACGCCGAGTACGGGCTGTTGGGCTGCAGCGGGTGGGTCTCGGGCCAGGAGCCTTCGTCGATCGAGCCGTAGACCTCGTCGGTGGAGACGTGCAGGAACCGGCCGGTGCCGTGGCGGTGCGCCGCCTCGAGCAGCGTCTGGGTGCCCAGCACGTTCGTGGTGACGAAGTCCATCGCGCCGGTGATGGAACGGTCGACGTGCGACTCCGCGGCGAAGTGAACGATCGCGTCATGGCCTGGAAGGAGATCGTTCACCAGATCGATGTCGGTGATGTCGCCCTTGACGAACGTGTACCGGGGGTTCTCGGCGACCGGATCCAGATTGGCCAGGTTGCCTGAGTAGGTAAGGGAATCCAATACGGTGATAGACCAATTGTCCATGCCGGGATGGCTTCCGGACAACAATGATCGGACATACTGCGACCCGATGAAGCCGGCGCCGCCGGTGACGAAGATCCTCATATCTTCGTATACTAGGGAAGTCTTGAGGCCGGCGTGTGACGCCGATTAATCCGCCGCTTGAATGGTGGGTGGTGCAACACCGTACCGCACGACGGCGTCAGGTGAATAAGTCGGACCTCATGATATGAGGACTATTCAATTATGTGAAAGGCATTCTCCGGGCTGGTGGTACCGGCTCGCGACGTCGAAGACGGCGGGCATCCGCGAGGTCCTGGTGATCACTACTCCCGGAGACGCGAGCCGGTTCGAACGGTCGTTGGGCGACGGTGCGGAGCACGTGCGGGTGATCGGGGAGCGGCAAGGCTTCAAGATCGCCGCGTCGAGGAGGTCGCTTGGCAGCAAGGCCGCCGACTGACCGGGCGGACGTGCGCCATCACGTCGATCTCTGACTTCGCTGTTCGCGAGTGCGAGGCCTCACGGCGCCTAGCTCGGGACCGGTACGGTTCCCGAGCTCGCGGTGGCGTCGGCCTGAGAGCGGGTGGTGGGTGGCCGCTCAGAACTGGCGCGGTGTCTTCTGCCGGCGGGTGCCGCCCGAGTATCGGCAGCACGGCAATCCGCCGTAGGGCGCTCGGGTTGACCGCGATAGGAGCCCACCGCAAGCTCTGGCCGCGGGCACGTGTCGGCGTCCACACTGCGCGAATCGAACCAGCTACTCGTCGATACGTCCCCGCCGGTCTGCCCGGGCATTGGGCGCTTGCTCCTGCTGGCGGAGAACGGCCGCGGTCGGGCCCCGCGCTTGTCGCCGAAGGAAGCACGACATCGCCGATCCGGTGGGGCGGCACCGAGGCCGGTTGTGCCCGGGCCGCGGTCACGCAGCACCGCTCGGAGCCCTCGAGTGCTCCGAGCCCGCGTGGTCTTCCGGCCCGGGTGAACCGATTCTCAACGGCCCGATTCTCTTTCTGTGAAATGTGACCTGTGCCACCAAATGGGGGTCGAGCATGTCACGCTAGGAGATGGGTGAAATGCCGTCCCATTCCTTATGGGTGCTCGCAAATTGTTCCTGTGGAGGTGTTTTTGCTGGTCAGCAGGGCGGATCGAGCTGATTCGAGAGACTGTCTGATTTGGTTTCGACCGGAATCATTTTCCGGCTCATGTGTATTGGTCCTTATGGTGTTGTCAATGCGGCCGAAGGTATGACCGACGAGGCTTTAAATCAAGCTTCTGCGCCTTAGGCTGAGTGCCGGATCCGGGTGGGGGCATCTGGCTCGGCAATGAGTGGCGTAGAGCGTCACGGTTGCCACGCGTCGTGGGGGTATGTAGGTGTCACATCTGTGGGGCGTATGTAAAGTACGGTGGCAGGCTGATGTCGGTAGGTGAGATTCGGCCGGTGCTGCAAAGTGGCTGTTCGAATGCCGATGTTCAGGCGGCGCTCGCCTCGCTCCCAGCGCCTAGATCGGTG
Organism: Cryptosporangium arvum DSM 44712; assembly: GCF_000585375.1. Classification (NCBI taxonomy): domain Bacteria; kingdom Bacillati; phylum Actinomycetota; class Actinomycetes; order Cryptosporangiales; family Cryptosporangiaceae; genus Cryptosporangium; species Cryptosporangium arvum. The sequence goes on along the minus strand of NZ_KK073874.1, from coordinate 7,022,011 downwards.
GCGGCCGAGGTGCCGATCGCCGATTTGCAGCAGTTGCGGTCGGACGGGTTCGTCGAAGAACGCGTTCAGGCGTCCCGCTGGCAGCGCCAATACGTCAATCGGGTGGTGGCTGTCGACCTTCAGGTCGGATTGGCTGCCGGCCTCGCGGCCTATCTACTCCGGTTCGGAGAGGTTCCGGCGGTGAACTGGCCTTATCTGGTCGCCGCGATCGCCCTGTCCGCTGGATGGTGCGTTGCCCTGCTGATGGGCCGGGCGTACGAGACGCGCTTTCTTTTTGCGGGTGGTGAAGAGTACCGTCGGGTGCTCAATTCGGCCATCTTTCTCACTGCGTTCATCGCCATCCTGGCTTACTGCACGAACACCGCGTTTGCTCGCGGCTACGTGTTGCTTTCGATGCCACTGCTGCTCAGCTTGGATCTCGGCGCCCGCCATTTGCTGCGCATGGCGCTCACGCGGCAGCGTCGGCGGGGGCTCTGCATGCACCGCGCGGTGGTCCTCGGGACCAGTCGGCAGGTGCAGGTCTTCGCCCAGCAACTCAGGCGGGAGCCATACCACGGCATGAGCGTGGTCGGCTGCTGTTTGCCGGTGGGGGTGGCTGTCGGCGACTCGGACGTGGTGGACGTTCCGGTCTACGGTGCGTTCGACGATGTGCTCCGGGCGATCATCGATGCGGACGCGGACACACTGATCGTGCTGCCGTCACCCGACATCGACCCGGCGGCGATGCGTGCGTTGTCCTGGGATCTGGAAGGCACCGGTGTCGATCTCATCCTCGCCAATGCGTTGCTCGACGTCACCGGCCCGCGGACGAGTATCCGGCCGGTGGACGGCCTGCCGCTGCTCCATGTCGAGCCGGCGTCGCTGACCGGAGCGCGGCGCGTGGTGAAGCGGATCTTCGACGTCGTCGTCTCGGGTCTGCTGCTGGTGTGCGCATCGCCGATGCTTTTGGCGGTGGCCCTGGCGGTGCGGCTCAGCAGTAAGGGGCCGGCGCTTTTCATGCAGACGAGGGTCGGGAAGGACGGCCGGGAGTTCCGGCTCTACAAATTCCGCTCGATGTACCTCGACGCGGAAGAGCGCCTAGCCGAGCTGCAGCACCAGAACGAGCACAACGGCATCCTGTTCAAGATCAGGGACGACCCCCGTGTGACGAAACTCGGCAAGCATCTCCGTCGGTTCTCAATCGACGAATTGCCGCAGCTGATCAACGTCCTCAAGGGCGACATGAGCCTGGTGGGCCCGCGGCCGCCGCTGCCGCGCGAAGTGGCCCAGTACGCACACGACGTGCGCCGACGGCTGGCGGTGATCCCCGGACTGACCGGACTCTGGCAGGTCAGCGGTCGATCGAACCTGTCGTGGGAGGACTCGGTTCGGCTGGATCTGCGGTACGTGGAGAACTGGTCGCTCAGCTTCGATCTGGTCATTTTGCTGCGGACGTTTGTGGCCGTCGTTCGATCGTCCGGAGCGTACTGAGACGGTGTTTCGTCGGCGTCGGCTATTTAGCGGAGCGTCCGGCCAGCGGCGCTGCGAGCCGTGGAATTCGGGGTGACTACCGCCGGCGGTAAGGGGGCGGCGTCGTCTCCGCAGATGCGGTATTTTCTGGCGGAAGATTTGTGCTTCAGATTGTCGGGAGTTGCTCTCGCGGTCAATTCGAGTAGTTGATCATTGGGATTCGGGTGGGCTTTGCGCTGCGACAAAACGGCGGATCGCTCGGTTCCGGGTGATGCCGGAGCAGCGGCCCACGAGCTCAGCCGCTCCTCGGAGCGTGCGCACCCGCTCCGGCCTACGGGTTCTCCCGAGCGGAAGTGAGGAATGATGTCGTCCGGCGTCCGGCTCCATCCGACCGAGGACAGGGACTTCTGGGGGCGCTTCGTAGCCGACCACCCGGGAAGCACGGCCTTCTCCGATTGGGAGTGGCTCGACTTCCAAGCTGATCTGCTCGGGGTGCGTATCGAGCGGTTCGTGATCGCAGCCGGCGGCCGGCCGGTCGGGGTGTTCGCCGCGCCGCGTCGATCGGCCCGGTCGCTCGTCTCCGGTGTTCTGCCGTTTCCGTTCGTCGGTCCGCTCGTCGCGCCGGAGCTGTTGTCCGCCACGATCGCGGCGTTCCGTCACTGGCAATTGAAATCGGGACTGCTCGTCGCGCGATTCGACCTGGGACCCGCCGATGTCGGGAGCGATACCGCGGACTTGCTGCGTGCCGCGCACCTGGAGGTGCGCGAAGATGCGACGGTCATCGTCGACATGGCGCATGGCTCCGTGCAGAAGCTTCGCGAGGCCTACACGAAGTCACGGCGCGCAAAGGTCCGGCGGGCCGCTCGCGAAGGGGTCACGGTCCGACTGGCACGCCCTGGTGAGTTCGCCGAACTCGTGCCCCATCTGCTGCACGAAACCTACGGGGCCCGCGAACAGCCGTCGCCCTATCCCGCGGACGTCGGAACCCGGTTCGAGCAGTGGGCCGCCGGACGCGAGTGGGTCACGACGTGGGTCGTGACGGTGGGCGACGAATTGGCCGGAACGCAAGTGATGCTCGGCAGGCACCCGACGGCCATCGCCTGGGTGGGCGGATGCCTGCGCCGGTTCCGCGCCTCCGCGCCCGACGTGCTGCTCTGCGACGGCATGCTCGAAGGCGCCGTCGAGCGGGGCCACACCGCGGTGGACTTCAGCGGGTGGGTCGACGACGGGATCGGGAGCTACAAACTGGCATTCGGTGGCCAGCGCTACGACTACCTCGGTGTGCAGTCCTTCGTTCCCACGATCGCCCGAAGCGGTATGCGTCGCGCCATCGCGCTGATTCGCCGCTGACGTCGCGTCGGGAGATCCGTCCCGATGCCCGAGATCGTGTCACAGCGCTACGGCGATCCCGGGCATCGGCGTTGCTGGTGGTCAATAGGCTCCGGACGATCGGATCACAGCGATGAATGTGCGCAGCAGGATCACGAGGTCGAGGCCGAGCGACCAGTTCTCCACATAGCGCAGATCCAACCGGACCGAGTCGTCCCACGACAGGTTGGAGCGTCCGCTGACCTGCCAGAGTCCGGTCAGTCCGGGGATCACCGCCAGTCGGCGACGCACGTCGTGTGCGTACTGGGCCACTTCGCGCGGCAGCGGTGGCCGCGGGCCCACCAGACTCATGTCGCCCCGGACGACGTTGAACAGCTGGGGGAGTTCGTCGATAGAGAAACGCCGCAGGTACTTGCCCACGGGCGTGACCCGAGGGTCGTTCTTGATCTTGAACAGGATGCCGTTGTGCTCGTTCCGGTCCTGGAGTTCCGCGAGTCGCTGCTCCGCGTCGATGTACATCGAACGGAACTTGAACAGCCGAAACTCCTTGGCGTCCTTTCCCACTCGAGTCTGCACGAACAGAGCGGGTCCGTTGCTGCTGAGCCGAACCACCAGGGCGACCGCGGCCAGAAGAGGAGAGAGGAACAGCAACAGAAGCGAGGCGAGGACCACGTCGAGCGCCCGCTTCAACACGCGCCGGGCCCCGGTCAGCGCGGCCGGCTCGACGTGCAGCAACGACAGGCCGTCCACCGGCCTGATGCTCGTTCGCGGCCCGGTGATGTCGAGTACGGCGTTTGCCAGCAGCAGGTCGACTCCGGTGCCCTCGAGCTTCCAGGACAGCGAGCGCATCGCCGCCGGGTCCATGTCCGGTGAGGGCAGGACGATCAGCGTGTCCGCGTCCGATTGGAGAATCGCCCACACCACGTCGTCGAACGAGCCGTGCACGGGCACTTCGAGGTTGACGTCGACGGGGACGGAAGCGCCGATGATCTCGTCAGCCGGGAGGCAACACCCGACGACGTGCATTCCGTGAAGCGGCTCCCGCCGGAGCTGCCGCGCGAATGCCTGTACCTGGCGACTGTTGCCGATGACGACGGCACGGTGCATGCATTCGCCGTTGCTCCGCCGACTGGTGAGGGTGACACGCATCGCGTAGCGAACGGCGAGGCCCAAACCGAGCAGCAGCGGCATGGACATCAGCACGAATCCCTGCGAGCCGGCGTCTCGGGTGCCGTACACGACGAGTGCGATCGTCGCGGTGAGGAACACCGCGGCATTCAGGACCCGGCGGTATTCCTCGCTACCGGCGAAGAGAAATCGGGTCTCGTACGCCCGACTCATCAGCAATGAGACGGCCCAGGCGAGCGGAAGCGCGACGACAGCGGCCAAGTAGGGCCGGTCGACCGTCGGTACGTGCCGGAAGTGTACGAAGTAGGCGGCCGATCCGGCCACCAGGGCGGCCGCCGCATCGACCACCACCAGACGCGAGACGTACCGTTGCTGCCATCGGGAGGCTTGGACGCGGGCCGACCCGGCCGGGCCGGAGTCCAACGGGTCGAATTCGACGCTCGGAACGCCTTCTAGCCGACCGGGAAGCATGTCCGACGACTGCTGCGGCGGCCCCAGAATGACCGCCGCGCGCTCCCCATTAGGCGCATGAGTGCGCAAGGCGGGTTCCTGACTTCTGCTCGTCGTCATCCGCAGACGCCCCCCACGAACGTGCCAAAGCAAGGCATGACTGAATTGCCCCCCATGTTGCGCCGCTTCAGCGCAACTCTCACATTTTCGGCTCGGTCGCCACCGGCCGCCGGTTTCTGAATTAGCGCGCCGGGGCGCCTAATTTTTCAGATGAAAGGACCGCGGGTGTCACGAAATAGCCCACGGCGCACGGGCCCGAGAACCCGCGCCGCGCGCGACAGCAGCGCTCCGGGGCTCCGCCGCCGTCGATGCCAACTCGTGAAGGTACCGACCGTCGAGTACCCCATACTGCGATAGAGGCTCTCGCCCTCCACGGTTGCTTGAAGTACTGCAGGTAGCGCGGGATCAGCGAAAGTCGCACACCAAGTCATCGCCGCTCCGTAGCCTTTTCGTCGAGCGCTCGGAAGGACCGCGGTGTTGAAAACTCCTACGTAGCCGTGCGCGACGAAGGCGGTCACGCAGGCGACCGGATGGCCGTTCTCCCAGCCCACCCAGAACTTGCATTTCGGGTCCCGAACGATTCTCTGGTCGAAGAGGATTCCTCGTCGGTGAGGCCGGTACTCGGCGAGCGAAAAGCTCTCGATGAACACTTTCTCGAACGCGGCCACTCCGTCGGCATCGTCGACGCACCGGATGATCAGGGCCTCTGGCGATTCCGGCGGCCGACCGGCGGCAGGTCGCAGCATGACCGGAAGGCGATCTCTGATTCGGTAGCCGTGCCCGGTCAGGTCGAGATCCGGCCAGTAACTATTGATCGAGAACTCGCGGCGTCGGTTGTCGCCGATCGTGAAATACTTGTCGATTTGATCCAGCGCCGGCCCGAGTGCTGAATCGCCGAGCGGGCGGGTGACGGTGGCGTTGTTGAAGAAGGAACCGCTCCGATCGGCCCGACTCGCGGCTGCTCCCAGCTGCGGCCATTTTTCCGAGTCGTGGCCGAGGGCGGAGCACAGGTGTTCCCAGTAGTCAGTTTCGAGTGCGGATACGGCAGTGGCGAAGTGCTCGCCCGTACGCGCTCTTCCGGCCTGCATTCCAGCACTCCAGATTTTCTACGAAAGGCACGGGTTGGTAGGCTCGGATTCGTCAATCCGATGAAGGTCGGATCGCGCGCGGCCTCGCGTCGCGGGGATCATACCTGAATTACTAACCCGCGTGGGTACCTGGCTGATTACCGACGAACACTCCAGGTAGCATTGCATCCGTGCCGACCACCCGTTTCTTTGTTTCACCCACGGGGATGTTTTCTAACGGGCGAATTAATTGTTCACGGATCGGCTCGGCCCGATTCGGAAGTACCGTGCACATTCTGCCCCGGCGCTTGGCGGAACGAGTCGAAACAGGAGCTCGGTTCGCATTCTGCGAGAAGTGGCCAGCCGCGGCGGTCGCGACGTCTCGGGTTCTGTTCGGAGGAGCCACGGTCGCCGCACCACTGGTGGCCGTCGTCTTGATCCGCGGTGCGCGGTCCGATCATCGCGGGAAATCGGTGCCGACCGCCTCGGTGACCGGCCCAGCGGCGGCCGCGTTCTGTCGGACCCCCGACGTACCGTTGAAACATGAGCCCGTCAGCCCGCCCCTCCGCCGGTCCGAACGCGCCCGAAGGTCTGCGTGACGACACCGTCGCCCATGGCGCGACCACGGCCATCGTCCGGCGTCCCGGCCGGTTCGAGGTGGTCAGCGAGTACGACCCGGCCGGTGACCAGCCGGCCGCGATCGACGAGCTCGAGCGTCGCGTCAAGGCCGGTGAGAACGACGTCGTGCTGCTCGGCGCCACCGGTACCGGTAAGTCGGCGACCACGGCGTGGCTGATCGAGCGGCTCCAGCGGCCGGCGCTGGTGATCGCGCCGAACAAGACGCTCGCCGCGCAGCTGGCGAATGAGTTCCGGGAACTGTTGCCGAACAACGCGGTCGAGTACTTCGTCTCGTACTACGACTACTACCAGCCCGAGGCGTACGTCCCGCAGACCGATACGTACATCGAGAAGGACTCCTCGATCAACGAGGAAGTCGAGCGGCTGCGGCACTCGGCCACCATGTCGCTGCTGACCCGGCGCGACACGATCGTGGTCGCGACCGTGTCCTGCATCTACGGCCTCGGAACCCCGCAGGAGTACATCGACCGGTCGATCCCGCTCAAGGTCGGGCAGGAGATCGAGCGCGAGAAGCTGCTCCGCTGGCTCGTCGACGTGCAGTACACGCGCAACGACCTGAACTTCACCCGGGGCACGTTCCGCGTCCGCGGTGACACGGTCGAGGTCATCCCGGCGTACGACGAACTCGCCGTCCGCATCGAGATGTTCGGCGACGAGATCGAGAAGCTCTACCACCTCAACCCGCTCACCGGCGAGGTCGTCAACGAGGAGACCGAGCTGCACGTCTTCCCGGCCACGCACTACGTGGCCGGCCCGGAGCGGATGGAACGGGCGATCCGCGGCATCGAGGCCGAGCTGGAGGAGCGGCTCGCCGAGCTGGAGCGTCAGAACAAGCTGCTCGAGGCCCAGCGGCTGCGGATGCGCACCGCCTACGACATCGAGATGATGCGCCAGGTCGGCTTCTGCTCCGGCATCGAGAACTACTCCCGCCACATGGACGGCCGCGAGCCCGGCTCGCCGGGTTTCTGCCTGATCGACTACTTCCCCGAGGACTTCCTGCTCGTCATCGACGAGTCGCACGGCACCGTGCCGCAGATCGGCGGCATGTACGAGGGCGACATGTCACGCAAGCGGACGCTCGTCGACTTCGGGTTCCGGCTGCCCAGCGCCATGGACAACCGCCCGCTGCGCTGGGAGGAATTCCAGGACCGGGTGGGGCAGACGGTCTATCTCTCGGCGACGCCCGGAAAGTACGAGATGGGCCGGGCGAAAGGTGAGTTCGTCGAGCAGATCATTCGGCCGACCGGCCTGATCGATCCGGAGGTGCTGGTCAAACCCACCAAGGGCCAGATCGACGACCTGGTGCACGAGATCCGGCTGCGTGCCGAGCGCGACGAGCGGGTGCTCGTCACCACGCTGACCAAGAAGATGGCCGAGGACCTCACCGACTACCTGCTCGAGCTCGGCATCCGGGTGCGCTACCTGCACTCCGAGGTCGACACGCTGCGCCGCGTCGAGCTGCTGCGCGAACTGCGCAAGGGCGATTTCGACGTGCTGGTCGGCATCAACCTGCTGCGTGAAGGGCTCGACCTGCCCGAGGTCAGCCTGGTGTCCATCCTGGATGCCGACAAGGAAGGGTTTCTGCGCAGCGAGACCTCGCTCGTGCAGACGATCGGCCGGGCCGCCCGTAATGTCTCCGGGCAGGTGCACATGTACGCCGACCAGATCACGCCGTCGATGAGCCGGGCGATCGAAGAGACCAACCGGCGCCGCGAGAAGCAGATCGCGTACAACACCGAGCGGGGTGTGGATCCGCAGCCGCTGCGCAAGAAGATCGTCGACATCCTCGACGACATCTACCGCGAGGCCGCCGAGAACGAATCCGGCGAGCTGATCGGTGGGTCCGGCCGGCAGCAGTCGCGGGGCAAGTCGCCGGTGCCGGGGCTGAAGTCGAAGTCGACCACGGTCGGTGTCGGGGCACACCGCGAAGGGATGGCGCGAGCCGAGCTCGCCGACCTCATCCAGCAGCTCAACGACCAGATGCTGGCCGCCGCGCGCGAGCTGCAGTTCGAGCTGGCGGCCCGCCTCCGCGACGAGATCGGCGAACTCAAGAAGGAACTACGCGGCATGGACGCCGCCGGCGTTTCTTAGTGGGCGGCCCGTCCAGGACGACGCTGCCGAGCCGGCGCGAGGTCTTGAGTATCAGTTATACGAGGCGACCTCGCGCCGGATCGGCAGCGCCGCCCTGGACGGGCTCCAGGTTCAAGCTGCTCGCGCCTGGCGGCGCTCGACGTGCCCCTACGGCTATTCGAGACGCAGGACAGGCGCGCCGTGGAGCGATGGGGATGCCGGGTCGGGCGGCTCGGCGCCGACTCGCCGCTCGCGGGCACCGTGGCGCCCTGGGCGGGCGGCTCGGGAGGCCCGGGCGGGTGGGCGCCGACGTGCAACTCGCGGGAGTGATGGACGCCGGTGGACGCTGAGGCGCTCCTCGTGGAGCGGTGGCGGCGCTCGACGAGCAGATTGCGAAGCGATGGGAAAGCTTGCGGGGCCGGTGGGGCCCTGGGCGGCTCGGCGGGTGGGCGCTGGCGTGCGGCTCGCGGAAGGGCGGGGCCACGGGGTGTGCGGTTCAGGTGGGCGGTCGCCGACACGAAGCTCGCGGGAGTGATGGGGCTCGGCCGGGTGGCGCTGATGCGCCCCTCGCAGAGCGACGGCGGGCTTCAGGACGAGGCGGCTCGGGCTGGGGGTGCTGAACACGCAGCTCGCGGAGCGCTGACGCCCAGGGGTGGGTGGCTCGGGCGCTGATGCGTTGCTTGCGCGGAGAGGTGTGCCTCGGGATGTGCGGCTCGGCCTCCCGGCCCTGAACACCCAGCTCGCGGAGCGCTGACGCTCCAAAGCGGGCCAGCTCACCCCACCCCCGACACGGGGGTCGCGGGAGTGGGGAGGGAGCGGGGGTGGGCGGGTCGGGTGGCGCTACCGAGTGGCACCTGCACGACACTTAGCGCGTGACCGTGCGCCTCCGATGAGACAGCCGTCAGAACACGGATTGTTCTCCCGGAGGTAAAGACGATGGATCGTCGTAAATTGCTCGGTGCCGCTGCGATCGCCGTCCCCGCCATCGCGGGAGCCGCACTCCTCAGCGACCTGGACCTCGGTCCCGACCCGCGGTCGGAGAGCGCCGAGAGCTTCGCCGGCCAGGCGGAGGAGGTCTCGGGTGACGCCGCGACGACTCAGAACCCGGCCCCGCCGGTCGTCGGTGTCCAGTTCCACGGCACCTGGGACATGTACTGGAACGGCACGACGCCGAACGCGATGTTCTTCAAGCACCTCGACACGCTCGCCGCGAACGGGGTCCAGGTCCTCCGGCTCGACGTCGGCTGGTCGTCCGCGCAGCCCACGAACGTGGCCCCGACCGCGAGCCAGTGGTACCACCAGCGCGTCAACACCGTGCTCGACCAGGCCCGCTCCCGCGGCATGCAGGTGTTCGTGACGATCCACCAGTCGCCGGCGTGGTCGCGTCCGAACACCGGCAGCGAGGTGAAGCAGTACCCGACCGACCCGAACTCGATCAAGCCATGGCTGACGTTCTTCGCCTCCACCTACGGGTCGAAGATCATGGCGATCGAGGTCTGGAACGAGCCGAACCTGGCCGAGTTCTGCGGCATCTCCGACGCCTACCAGCGCGCGGTGAAGTACGTGCCGATCCTCAAGGCGTCGTACGCGGCGATCAAGGCCGGCCGCTCCTCGATGCCGGTGATCTTCGCCGGGCCGAGCCAGACCGACGACGTCTTCATCAAGGACTGCTACACCAACGGTGCCAAGGGCAACTTCGACATCATGGGTGTCCACCCCTACCAGGGCAACCAGATGAAGGCGCCGGAGTCGACCGACATCACCGGCAAGGCCCGGATGACGAACATGCCCGCGATCATCAACCTGATGGCGGCCAACGGCGATGCCGCGAAGCCGATCTGGTGGACCGAGTTCGGCTTCAGCGTGCACTCGAACGACGCGGTGCCGGCCGGGCAGGTCTGGCTCAACGGGGTGCCCGACGAGCAGACCGCCGCGTCCTACATCTCCCGCTCCTACTACCTCGCCTGGCAGCAGTGGCCGCAGGTGAAGCTCGCGGTGACCTACTGCGGGTACAAAACGCCCTCCGACAGCCTCGGGCACCAGTACGGCTTCCGCATCATGGAGCCCGACGGCACGGCGAAGCCGCAGCTCGCGGCCCTCTCGAGCATCCGCCAGGCGTTCGGCTCCCTGCAGAAGCTCTGACCAGGGCACCACGACGGCCGGCCACTGACCCCCAGCGGCCGGCCGTCGTGCTTCGCCACGACACCGGCCGTCGTGCTTCGCCACGACACCGGCCGTCGTGCTTCGCCACGACACCGGCCGTCGTGCTTCGCCACGACACCGGCCGTCGTGCCTCGCCACGACACCGGCGTCGTGTCACGCCGACACCGGCGTCGTGACTCGCCACGACACCGGCGTCGTGTTACGACGCCGGTACGTCCACGAAGTGCTCCACGCGGGGTGGCGCGGCGAAGAACGGGCCGATCAGGCCTCGCCAGCGGCCGTACCGGTCGGTGGCGCGGAAGTTCTGCTCGTGCGCCTCGACCGAGTCCCACTCCACCAGGAGCACGAACCGGCTCGGCGTCTCGACGCCCTGGGTCATCCGGACCGATCGGCACCCCTCCGCGCCGCTCAGTTCGGTGACGGCTTCGCGGTACGCGTCGGCGAACCCGCCCTCGCGGCCGGGGGTGACATCGATGAGAGCTACTTCCAGCACCATGGTCCGAGCCTCCCACAGCGTCGGAATCACGACAGAAGCATCACGCTCCGTGCACGTACGCTGGAAGCAACACGCGGGCTGCAAGACTCATACGTGAATAACCCGTCACTTAGGTGAGGTGTCACATCACTCACCGGCCCTCGCTTGGCCGGAGACGGGAAAGGCCCTTACTATGGGGAACCGACGAGGGGAGTAGCCCCGCGGTTAACCCGGTCAATACGGCGAGTGCGAAAGCACGGACCCCGGGCACCGGCCCGCTCTGCGTAGCGGGTGGCGAGACCTCGGACACGTAATGAATGCTGCGCGTGATCCGGGGGCGTAATGTCCGTTTCTTTGTGGGTGTGGGCCGCGACCATCGCTGGCCTGGCCATCATCGTCGCCATCGACATCTGGCACGCCAGACGTCCGCACCACGTGGGCTTCAAGGAAGCCACCACCTGGTCGGTCATCTACATCGCGCTGGCGATCCTCTTCGGTATCGGCGTGATGATCTTCGGCGGAGCCGAACCCGGGACGGAATTCTTCGCCGGCTGGCTGATCGAGAAGAGCCTCTCGGTCGACAACCTCTTCGTCTTCGCGGTGATCCTCGGGACGTTCGGCGTTCCCGACAAGCACCAGCAGAAGGTGCTGCTGATCGGCATCATCGGTGCGCTGATCATGCGGGCGATCTTCATCGCGGTCGGCGCCGCGGCCATCCAGCGCTTCGCGGTCACGTTCGTCGTGTTCGGTGCGTTCCTGATCTACACCGCGATCAAGCTGGTGCGCTCGCACGGTGAGCAGCCGGACGTCGGGAACAGCCGGGCCGTGAAGTTGCTCCGGCGCCTCATCCCGGTCACCGAGGACTACCCCGACAGCAGCGCGCTCACGGTCAAGCGGGACGGCAAGCGCCTGGCGACGCCGCTGCTCGTCGTCGTGGTCACGATTCTCTCGGTCGACCTGGTCTTCGCGCTCGACTCGATCCCGGCGGTCTTCGGCGTCACCGAGAGCGCGTACATCGTCTTCACCGCGAACGCGTTCGCGCTGCTGGGCCTGCGCGCCCTCTACTTCCTGCTGATCGGCCTGCTCGACCGGCTGGTGCACCTGCACTACGGCCTGGCGTTCGTGCTGGCCTTCATCGGCGTCAAGCTGATCCTCCACTACGCGCACACCGTCTGGCCGGCGGTGCCCGACATCCCCACCGCGCTCTCGCTGGCGGTCGTGATCGTCACGCTGGCCATCACCACGTTCACCAGCCTTCGGGCCACGCGAAAAGCGAACAACAACGAAGTGACGGCGGACCGTGGCTAAATCAGGCATTCAGCGACGGACGGCGATGCCGTTGTCGCACCATGTAACTCGGCGCGGGTCGGACTCGAGGAAGGCCTGACCGGTGGACATACCTGTCTGGGTGGAGTGGAGCGTGCTGGGCGCGCTCGTCGTCCTGCTCGCGTTCGACGTGTGGGTGATCGGCCGGCGGCCGCACGAGCCCTCGACGCGCGAGAGCACGATGGGCGTCATCGGCTACGTCGCGTTGGCGTTGATCTTCGGTCTCGGCATCCTCTGGCTGGCCGGCGGACGCTACGCCGGTGAGTTCTACGCCGGCTGGCTGACCGAGTACAGCCTGTCGGTCGACAACCTGTTCGTGTTCCTGGTGATCATGAGCCGGTTCAAGGTTCCCCGGGTCTTCCAGCAGAAGGTGCTGCTGATCGGCATCGTGCTCGCGCTGGTGCTGCGCGGCATCTTCATCGCGGCCGGCGCGGCCGCGATCGAGCGCTTCATCTGGGTGTTCTTCCTGTTCGGCGCTTTCCTGCTCTACACGGCGTGGAACCTGGCCTTCCACCACGAGGAGGAAGAGGACTTCAAGGAGAACGTGCTGATCCGGTGGTCGCGCCGGGTGCTGCCGATCTCCAAGGACTTCGGCGACGGCAAGCTGCGCACGCACGAGAACGGCAAGCGGATCTGGACGCCGATGGTCGTGGTGCTCATCGCGATCGGCACCACCGATCTGCTGTTCGCGTTCGACTCGATCCCGGCCATCTTCGGCCTCACCCGCGAGCCGTTCCTGATCTTCACCGCGAACGTGTTCGCGCTGATGGGTCTGCGTCAGCTGTACTTCCTGCTCGGCGGCCTGCTCGACCGGCTCGTCTACCTCTCGATCGGCCTCTCGTTCATCCTCGCGTTCATCGGCGTGAAGCTGATCCTCGAGGCGCTGCACGAGAACTCGCTGCCGTTCATCAACGGCGGCCACGAGATCGAGTGGGTGCCGGAGGTGCCGATCTGGCTCTCGCTCGTCGTCATCATCGGCACGTTGGCCGTGACGACGCTCGCGAGCCTGTGGAAGTCGCGCCGCACGGCCCCGGAGAAGGAGCTCAGCGCGACCTCGTCGTGACCAGCAGGCAGGCTGCGAGGAGCGCCGGGTAGAGCGCGGGGTCGGCCGGAGGGTGTCCCAGCAGCGTCTCGATGCGCTCCAGCCGCTGGTAGAGCGACTGGCGCCGGAGGTGGAGCACGGCGGCGGTACGGGTGACGCTCGCGCCGTGCCGGAGGTAGAGCTCCAGGGTCCGCACCAGCTCGGTGTGGTGCTGGGCGTCCCAGGCCACCAGCGGGCCGATGGTCCGCTCGACGAAGGCGTCCGTCCCGCCGCCCCGGCGCAGCTCCAGTTCGAGGGCCAGCGTGCGAGCCGGCACCACCGTCGGCCGGGTTCCACCGCGCCGGGCGCCGGTCAGCGCCAGAGCCAGCGCGGCCCGCGAGTTCTCCAGCGAGGCCGCCCAGTCCGGTGTGCTCGTCGCCGGAACCGGATATCCGATCGCCACCGTGATCTGCGGGGCCCCGGACCGGTGGCCCGCCTCCACGAACGCTTTCTCCACCGCGCCCACGGTGTCGGCCACCACCAGGGCCAGCACCGACTCCCGGACGCGGGCCCGCAGCGCGGAGGTGCCCAGCAGCCGGGCGGCCTGGTCGATCAGCGTCACCGCGGGCCGGGTCTCCGGGGCGTCCACGGCGACGCCGACGAGCATCCGCCCCGGCGGTGGGCGGAATCCGGCGAGCCCGGTGCGGACCGCCGCCTCGGCCGGGGCCAGCGCACCGGCGGCGACCAGGTCGGCCAGGAGCGCGGCGGCGTGCCGCTCCCGTTCGGTCGGCGGGTCGCCGGTGCGGAGGATCTCCACCGCCAGCGCGGTCGCGGTGCGCTCGATCGTCGCGGCGAGGTCCTCGGCCGGTAACGCGGACCCGGCTCCGGCGACCAGCCGCCCCCAGGCCCGGCCGTGCACGATCACTTCCGCGTCGGCCGCGGCCGCGTCGACGGTGGCCCAGGCCGCGTGGTCGTCCGGAACTCCGTACGAGGCCACCAGTGCACCGCTCGCGGTGGTCAGCACCACCGGGGCTCCGGTGACGTCGACCGCGGTGCGCAGCAGCCCGGCGATACCCGCCCCGGAGATCAAGGCGTCGTTGAGCGCCCGCGTGACCCGGTCGCCCAGCCGCAGCCGCCGAGCCGCCTCGTCGACGATCGCGGTGTTGGCGGCCTCGCACATCCGGATGAACGGCACCACCGCACGCAGCACGATCAGCGGCAGCCCCTGCCGCGTCGCCTCGTCGATGAGCTCGGCCGGCACGTCGGGGAAGCTGCGGCCGAGCTCGACCGCGAGCCCGCTCACGCCTCGTTCGGCCAGGTCGCGGACGTAGTGGCGGCGCGCGCCGGCATCGCTGCCGGCCAGCCCGAGGCCGGTGGTGAGCAGTAGCTCGCCGCCGGAGAGCAGCGGGCCGATCTCGTAGATCTCGCTCGAGTGCACCCAGCGCACCGGCCGGTCGAGCGCGCGGTGGCCGGCCAGCACCTCCGGACGGGCGTCGCGCACCGCGTCGAACTGCAGCAACTCGGCGAGCGTCAAGGACATTCTGTCAGTCAAGCACCCGATCGGTGTGGACGCGGCGTCAGTTGTATACCGCACCTGACCCGGCGCAGAGTGTGGGCATGACGACGCTGGATCCTTCCACGCTCCTCGCCGCGGCGGTCGAGGAAGCCCGCGCCGGGCTGGCCGAGGGCGGCGTCCCGATCGGGGCGGCGCTGTTCACCACCGACGGCACGCTGCTCGGGCGGGGCCACAACCGCCGGGTGCAGGACGGTGACCCGTCGCTGCACGCGGAGACGGCCGCGTTCCGCGACGCCGGCCGGCGCCCCACCTACTTCGACACGATCATGGTCACCACGCTCTCGCCCTGCTGGTACTGCTCCGGCCTGGTCCGTCAGTTCGGGATCGGGCACGTGGTGATCGGGGAGGCGGTGACGTTCTCCGGCGGCCACGACTGGCTCGCCGAGCACGGCGTCACGGTCACGCTGCTCGAGGACCCCGAGTGCGTCGGTTTGATGACCGACTTCATCAAGAACCGGCCGGAACTGTGGGCCGAGGACATCGGAGCCGAAGTTGACTGAGCCCGTACCTTCCATCGACCTCACCGGGGACCGGAAAACCGTCGCCGCCCAGGTCGACGCGGCCCTGCAGCGCTCCGGGTTCATGCTGGTCACCGGCCACGGCGTCGCGCCAGAGCTGCGTGCGGCGACCCGCGCCGCCGCCCGGGCGTTCTTCGCGCTCCCGGCCGACGTCAAGCATCGGTACGCCGCCATCGTCGGCGGCCGCGGCTGGCTGCCGACCGGCGTCGAGGCCAACGGCTACGCCGAGGGCACCGAGACCCCACCGGACCTGAAGGAGACGTTCGCGATCGGCGCCGACACCCCGGTCGGCGACCCGGACGTCGACGAGGCGTGGTTCCAGCCGAACGTCTGGCCGGACGAGGGGCCCGCCCTGAAGCGGACCCTGACCGAGTACCAGGCCGCGATGCGGACGCTCGCCGACCAGCTGCTGGAACTCTGCGCGGAGGCGCTCGGCCTGCCGACGGCGTTCTTCGCCCCGACGACCGACCACCCCACCTGGACGCTGAACATCAACTGGTACCCCCCGATGGGTGTCGTCGGCGAACCCGAGGAGGGGCAGTACCGGATCGGCCCGCACACCGACTTCGGCACGCTGACGCTGCTCGACCGCGAGTACGGCAGCGGCGGGCTGCAGGTCTACACCGCCGACGGGGAGTGGGTCGACGCGCCCTACGACCCGGACGCGTTCACGATAAACGTCGGTGACCTGCTCGCGCGCTGGACCGGGGACCGCTGGCTCTCCGCCCGCCACCGCGTCCTGCCGCCGCAGGCCGACGCCCCCGACGAGGACCTCGTGTCGCTCGTCTACTTCTACGAGGCCAACCACGACGCGGTGGTGGAGGCGCTGGAGCCTCCCATCGGGCGCGTAGCGCACCCTCCGGTCGTTTCGGGGGACTTCATCCGCGAACGCTTAGACGCCATCACGATCGGCTGAGGAGAACCCCCATGGCAGTGGTCGAAGAAGGCGTCGAACCCCTCCGGGAGGGGGCGTACGGCACGAAGGTCGTCGCCGTCGAACCCGGCGGCATCGAGAAGATCCCGCTCGCCGATCGGCACGGCACACCGCTCAACCTGTTCTGGACCTGGGCCTCGCCGAACCTGGAATTCGCCACGATCTACCTGGGCGTGCTGGCCACGCTGGTGTTCGGCCTGACGTTCTGGCAGGCCGTGGCCGCGATCGTGCTGGGCAACGCGCTCTCGTCGATCGCGCACGGCGTGCTGTCGGCGCGCGGCCCCGTCCACGGCGTCCCGGAGATGGTGCTCTCCCGCGGTGCGTTCGGCTTCTGGGGCAACCTGCTCCCGGCCGGGTTCCTCTCGGTCACCGCGGGCATCGGCTGGTTCGCGGTCAACAGCGTCAGCGCGTCGTTCGCGCTCAACGCGCTGACCGACCTGCCGACCTGGCTCTGCCTGGTGGTCGTGGTGCTCGCCCAGGTCGTGATCGCGTTCCTCGGGCACAACTTCGTCCACTCGTTCGAGAAGTGGGCGTTCCCGGTGCTGGCGGTGATCTTCCTGGTCGGCACCGTCGTGGTGCTGAGCAAGTCGAACCCGGGCGCTCCGGCCGGCGAGGGCATCCCCGGGGTCGGCACCGCGGGCGGTTTCCTGCTCACTCTCGCGGCCGTGTTCGGGTACGCCTCCGGGTGGAACCCCTACGCGGCGGACTACACGCGGTACCTGCCGCCGGACACCAACCGGCGTCAGGTGGGCATCTTCGCCGGGCTCGGCATCTTCGTGGCGTGCACGGTGCTGCAGATCGTCGGGGCGGCGTCGGTGACGATCGGCCCGCCGGCGTCGGACAACCCGACGCTCGCGTTCGTCGACGAGATGCCCTCGCTGCTGGCCAACCTCACGCTGCTGGCGATCGCGATCGGCGGTGTCTCGGCGAACGTGCTGAACATCTACTCGGGGTCGATGTCGTTCCTGACGATGGGCGTGAAACTGCCCGCGCACCTGCGCCGGGCGCTCGTCGCGCTGACGTTCGGCGTCGTCGGGTTCGTCGTGGCGTCCTTCGGGCTCGAGGACGCCGGACACAAGTACGAGAACTTCCTGCTGGTGATCGGGTACTGGATCGCGCCGTGGCTCGGGGTCACGCTCGTCGACCTCTGGTTGCGCCGCTCGCAGGACTACGGGGAGATCCTCTACGACCGGCGGTACGCCAACTGGGCCGGACCGATCGCGATGGTCGCCGGGCTGGTCGTCTCGATCGGCTTGTTCTCCAACCAGGCGCAGTACACCGGCCTGGTCGTCCGGTCGAATCCGGCCATCGGCGACGTGACCCCGATCGTCGGATTACTCCTCGCGGCCTTCGTCTACTTCTCCCTCCGTCTGCCTGTTGTGCGACGGAAAGACGGGTCTTATTCACAGATCTAACTTTTGGTACATATGGTGTCACCAACGGCAAGCTTTGCGGGAGGCTGGCGTGGGTGACGCGGTACAGGATGCGAGCAGCGGGAGCAACACCGAGTACCGGGAGATGGTCGAGGCCATCACCGACTTCGGCCTGATCCGGCTCGACCCCGACGGTGTCATCCGAGGTTGGCACGGAGCGATCGGCGACATCACCGGCTACCAGCCGGACGAAGTCGTCGGCCGGTCCGCGGAGCTGCTCTACCCCGACCCGCAGACGCTCCGTGCCGACCTGGCCGCCGTCGACTCGGCCGGCCGGCGCGCCACCGACGGTTGGCGGGTGCGCAACGGCGGCGAGCGCTTCTGGGCGACGATCACGATCACCCCGCTGCCGGTCACCGGCGGCTACCTCCTGCTCGTCCGGGACCTCACCGAGCGACGCGACCAGGAACTGGCGTTGCGCGGCGTCGAGGACATGCTCAGCAGCATCACCGACTACGAGGTGATCCGCCTCGACGCCGACGGTCTGGTGCAGTCCTGGAACCCCGGCGCCGAACGGCTGCGGCAGTACAGCGCGCAGGAGGTGCTCGGCAAGCCGGTCTCGATGTTCTACTCCGAGGACGAGGCCAAGCGGGGCGTCCCGGAGCGGGAGATGGCGGCCGCGGTCACCAACGGGCGCTTCGAGGCCGAGGGCTGGCGCCTCCGACGCGACGGCAGCCGCTTCTGGGCCAACGACGTGCTCAGCCCGATCCGCGGCTCCGACGGCGGCGTCATCGGGTTCGTCAAGGTCGCACGGGACCAGAGCGACCGGCGCGAGGCCGAACAGCTGGTCTCACGCCAGCGCGACGAGATCCTGGAGCTCTCCACGCCGGTCATCCAGGTCTGGGACGACGTCCTGGTGCTGCCGGTGATCGGGACGCTCGACAGCGCCCGCGCCGCCCGACTCACCGAGAACCTGCTCGAACGCATCGCCCGCGACCAGGCCGAGGTCGTCATCCTCGACGTCAGCGGCGTCCCGGCCGTGGACACCGAGGTCGCGCAGCACCTGATGAAGACCGTCGAGGCCGCCCGGCTGATGGGCAGCGTCAGCGTGCTCTCCGGCGTCCGGCCCGAGACCGCGCAGGCGATCGTCCACCTGGGCATCGAACTGGGCAGCCTGCGTTGCCGCAGCAACCTCAAGGACGCACTGCAGCTGGCGCTCCGGCTGGTCGGTGCGCCGCTCTCCCCCGACCTGCGCCCCGTCGATGCCTGACGAGGTCCCGATCATGCGGATCGGCCGGAACCTCCTGGTCACCCTGCAGGGCGACCTGGAGGACGCCACGGTCGAGCAGATCGAGCGCGTCGTCACCCGGGAAGTGGCCCGCACGCAGGCCAGGGGCATGCTCATCGACATCAGTGGCCTCACGCTCGTCGACTCGTTCGTGGCCAGGGTCATCGCCCGGCTGGTCGGGATGACCCGCCTGCTCGGCGCGGAGACGACGGTCGTCGGCATGCAGCCGGCGGTCGCGATCACGCTCGTCGAACTCGGCGTCTCGATGAAACACGTGCACACCGCGCTCAACGCCGAACAGGGCATGGCGCGTCTGACGGGGCTGCGCGATGACCGTCTCCACTGAGGGCGAGACGCACTCGATGACGATCCTCGCCGAGTCCGACCTGCTGCGCGTCCGCACGACGTTGCGCGCGGAGTCGCAGGCGGCCGGCCTCGGGCTGACCGCGGCGACCAAGTTCGTCACCGCCGGCAGCGAACTGGCCCGCAACATCGTCCGCTACGCGGTGCACGGCCAGGGCGAGGTGCTGATCGAAGGCCTGGACAAGGCCGGTCGCCGCGGCGTGCGTGCGACGTTCAGCGACGCCGGCCCCGGCATCCCCGACCTGGACGCGGCGATGACCGACAACTTCACCACCGGCGGCGGGCTCGGGCTGGGCCTGCCCGGCAGCAAGCGGCTCGTCGACGAGTTCTCGATCGACACCGGCCCGGGCCGGGGCACGACGGTGGTGATCACCCAATGGGGCCGGTGAGCCACCGGGCCGCGGTCCGGTTCGCGCCCCACCGGCAGATCGTCGTCACCGACGACGCGGCGGTCGGGGAGGCCCGGCGCACCGCGAACCGGCTGGTCGGCGCACTCGGCGGCGACGAGAAGGCGGTCACCCGCGCCGAGCTGGTCGCCACCGAGCTGGGCACGAACCTGCTGCGCCACGCCGAGCCCGGCGGCTGGATCCTGCTGCGCCCGGTCCCGCCGGGCCAGGTCGAGATCCTCGCGGTCGACCGCGGCCCGGGCATCCGGGACCTCGAGGCCGCCCTGGACGGGCGCTCACCGGCCCCCAAAGGGCTGGGCTGCGGTCTGCGGTCGGCTGCCCGCGCGTCCGGCTTGTTCGACGTCTGGACCAGCGCCGGCGCCGGCACGGTCGCGCTGGGCGTCGTCGACCTCGGTGGTTCGCCGGTGGAGCGGCGGACCTGCGCCGGCGTGTGCGTCGGGCTCTCCGAGGTCAGCGGTGACGGGTGGTCGGTGCGCGGCGCCGACGTGGGGCGCGAGGCGGTCGCGGTGGTGGACGGGGTGGGCCACGGCCCCGCCGCGTCGGCCGCCGCCGACGTGGTGCTCGACGTGTTCGGCGATGACCCCGCCGGGCTGACCTCCCTCGCCGCGCGGGCCAACGAACTCGCACGGGGAACCCGGGGCGCGGTGGCGACCGTGTGTGTCCTCGACCCGGGCGCCGACACGCTCTCGGCGCTGGCGATCGGCAACGTCAGCGGCCGGGTGCTGGTGGACGGCGCCGAGAAGGGCGTCGTCACGTTCAGCGGCAGCCTCGGCCTGAGCGCCCGGCCGCCGTCCGCGCGGGTCCAGCAGTACCCCTGGCCCCGGGGCGCGACGCTGGTGCTCTGGAGCGACGGGCTGCGCAGCCGGCTGGAGTTCGACCGCTATCCCGGCCTGTTCGACCACGACCCGGCCGTCGCGGCGGCGGTCCTGCACCGCGACTACGCGCGCGGCACCGACGACGCGACGGTCGTCGTCGCCCGCCGCCGGGACCGGCGATGACCGAGGGCACGACCGACGAGGCGGCGCTGCGTCAGGAGGTCGAGCTCCTCCGGGCTGAGCTGGACGAGACCAGCCGCGGGCTGATGGCGCTCTACGCCGAGCTCTCGGCGCAGACCGAGGAGCTCGAGCGGGCCCGGGTGGCCGCGGAGGAGGCGACGCGCGCGAAAGCCGCGTTCCTCGCCGACATGGGGCACGAGATCCGCAACCCGCTGAACTCGGTGATCGGGTTCGCCGAGTTGCTCGGCGAGACCGAGCTGACGCCGGAGCAGGTCGACTACCTCACGCCGATCCGGGCCGCCGGCGACCACCTGCGCTGCCTGATGGACGACCTGCTCGACTTCTCGAAGCTCGAGGCCGGGCACTTCACGTTCGAGTGCATCCCGTTCGACCTGGTCGGCTGCGTGGAGGACGCGCTGGCGATCGTGGCGCCCCAGGCGGCGTCGAAAGAGCTGGATCTGGCCGCGGTGTTCACGCCGGACGCGCCGCGCACCGTCCGCGGCGACCCGACGAGGTTGCGCCAGATCCTGGTCAACCTGCTGGTCAACGCGGTGAAGTTCACCGCGGAGGGGCACGTCTGGGTGGAGCTGGAGACGCGTCGGACCGGCGCGGACCGGGCGTGCCTCGCGTTCGGCGTGCACGACACCGGCATCGGCATCGCCCCGGACGCGCTGGAGCGCATCTTCGTGCCGTTCGGTCAGGCGGACGCGTCCACCACCCGCCGGTTCGGCGGCACCGGGCTCGGGCTCTCGATCGCGCGTGAACTGAGCCAGCGGATGAGCGGCGATCTGGCGGTCACGTCCGAGCTCGGGGTCGGGTCGACGTTCACCAGCACGGTGAGCATGGACGTCGAGCCGGGGAGCCTCAGCGACCCCGAGGACCGCCCGCTCGGCGGCCGGACCGTCCTGCTCGCCCACGCCGAGCCGATCACCGCCCGTGCCCTGCGGGCCCACCTGCTCAGCTGGGGCGCCGACGTGCGTACCGACCCGGGGCCGGCCGAACCGGCGTTCGCGGTGGTCGACGCCGACACACACGTCGCGCGGGGCGTCCCGCGGGTGGTCGTGGCCCCGCTCACCGCGCGCCGCGCGGCCGACCCCGGCGCGACCGGCATCGCCGCGGTGCTGCACAGCCCGGTGCGCCGGACCCAGCTCCGCGCGGCCGTCGACGCCGCTCTCGGTGCTCATTTCGCCTGAGCCCGATCTCGTTCACCGGACGTTCACGCAGCTGGGAAACGGTTATCCAGTGCGTAGGACGATGGAGGGACCGAGATGATCGACGACGGCGCCGAACTCTACGACGAGACCGGTCGTTTCGTGTTGGCCCGCGCCAACGGCTACAAGGTCCAGGACAACCCGGAGGACGACCCGGTCCTGCTCCACGCCGACGGAACGCCCGTCGACACCTGGCGCGAGGGCTACCCGTACGCCGAGCGGATGACGCGCGACGAGTACAACCGCGTCAAGCGGCTGCTGCAGATCGAGCTGCTCAAGCTGCAGAACCACATCAAGGAGACCGGGGACCGGCTGGTCATCCTGTTCGAGGGGCGCGACGCCGCCGGCAAGGGCGGCACGATCAAGCGCTTCATGGAGCACCTCAACCCGCGCGGGGCGTCGGTCATCGCGTTGGAGAAACCCACCGACCGCGAGCAGTCCCAGTGGTACTTCCAGCGCTACGTCGCGCACCTGCCGGCCGCCGGGGAGATCACGATGTTCGACCGGTCCTGGTACAACCGCGCCGGCGTCGAGCGGGTGATGGGCTTCTGCACCGACGAGCAGTACGAGCAGTTCTTCAAGGACGTGCCGAAGTTCGAGGAGATGCTCGTCGAGAACGGCATGCACCTGATCAAGCTGTGGTTCTCGGTGACCCGGTCCGAGCAGCGCACCCGGTTCGCGATCCGCGAGATCGACCCGGTGCGCCAGTGGAAGCTCTCGCCGACCGACATCGCCTCGCTCGACAAGTGGGGGGCCTACACCGAGGCGAAGGAGATGATGTTCGTCAGCACCGACCTGGCCGAGGCACCCTGGACGGTCGTGCGCAGCAACGACAAGAAGCGGGCCCGGGTCGAGGCGATGCGCTACGTGCTCTCCCGGTTCGACTACGCGGACAAGGACCCCGAGATCGCCCGCAAACCCGACCCGGCGATCGTCGGCAGCGCCGCCCACGTCCTGCCGGACTGACGGCTAGGCGAAGCGGGCCGGGCTGAGCGCGCGCCGGACACCCCGGAAACGACGGTAGAAGTCGAGATGCGCGGAGGCGGCCGCCGCCCACGTGTAACGGGCGGCGAGCGCGCGGCCGGCGTCGGGGTCCGTGCCGTGGTCCAGCGCGTCGGCGAGGGCGGCGGCGAGCGCGTCGACGTCGGCGGCGTAGCGGACGGCCGCCCCGAAGACCTCGCGCAGCACCGGGAGGTCGCTGGTGACCACCGGGACCCCGGCTGCCAGCGCCTCCATCGCGGCCAGGCCGAAGCCCTCCTTGGTGGAGGGGAACGCGAACACCGCGGCCGAGGCCATCAGCGACGGCAGCGCCTCGTGGCCGACCGGCCCGAGCACGATCGGCGCGACCCCCAGCGCCGCGGCCCGCGCCTCCCAGGTCTCCCGGTACGCCCGGTAGTCGAACAGCGTCTCGCCGCCCGCGAACACCAGCCCCACGTCCGGCCGCGCGAGCTGCGCGTACGCCTCGAGCAGCGCGATCGACCCCTTCCGCGGCTCGATGCCGCCCACCGCCAGCACGTAGCGCCCCAGCCCGGCCGGGTCGCCGGCGTCGGCGGAGGCGAACCGCGCGGCGTCGACCCCGTTGGGGATGACCGTGGGCGAGTACCCCCACCCGGCGTGTACCTCGGCCGCGACGGCCGCGGACACGCAGACGTGCGCGGCCGGCTCGACGATCGCGCGTTCGTGGCAGGCGGCGAGTTCCGGCGTCGTGAACGTGTCCAGGTGGTGCACGGTGCGGACGTAGGGGGTCCCGCGGACCGCGTTCGCGCTGATGCAGTCCTGGGCGTGCACGACGTCGTACCGCGACGCGTCGAAGGCCGCCCGGAGCGTCGAGATCGACCGCAGGATCCGTTCCCCGACCGACTCCTGGTCCGACGCCTCGAACGGCACGACCCGGACCGTCACCGCCGGGTCGACGGCCCGGAAGAACCCGCCGTCCCCACCGCGCCCGAGCGTCCAGACGGTCACGTCGACGTCGAGCGCGGCGAGCGCCTCGGCCAGCGCGAGCGTGTGCACCACACCGCCACGCGGCTTCGTCGAGTAGGTCAGGAGCGCGACCCTCACGCGTAGGCCCCCGGTCGCCGCTCGGACAGGTGCGCGAGCACCCGGCGCGCCCGCGCGATCTCCGCGCCGACGTCGAGCTCGGCCACCGCCAGGCCGGCCTTCGACCAGGTCCGCGCCAGGACGTCTCCGCCAGGACCGACCACTTTGGCCTGGCCGAGGAACCGCATCCCGCCCAGCGAGCCGGTCTGGTTCGACGAGGCGAGCACGACCTGGTTCTCCGCCGCCCGCGCGCAGTCGTAGAGGTCGAACAGCCGCGACTGGCGGTCGTCGGCCATTCGCGGCGCCCGGTTCGTGATCGACGTGGGCCAGGCCGAGAGGCAGGCGAGGATCTCGGCCCCGTCGAGGGCCAGCGTGCGGGCGGACTCCGGGAACGTCTTGTCGTAGTCGACGAGCATGCCGATCCGGCCGACCGGGGTGTCGAAGGCGGAGAACCGGTCGCCGGCGGTGTACGCGATCGATTCGCCGGCCGGCTGGTGCACCTTGCGGTGCGTGCCGAGGACACCGTCGCCGGACAGGCACACCGCGGTGTTGTAGCGCAGGTCGCCGGCGGCCTCGCGGACGCCGAGGCAGACGACCATCTCCGCGGCGAGCGTGGCGACCCGCGTCAGCCGGGGTCCGTCGAGCTCGATCGCCGGCGGCAGCGACTCCGGGTCGGGGTCGCGCAGGTCGGCGAGGTACCCGCCGAGCGCGGCGTCGGGCAGCACCAGCAGGTGGACGCCCTGCGCGCGGGCCGTCCCGATCAGCCCGGCGATCCGGTCGAGGTCGTGGTCGAGGTCGCGCCCGAAGTGGGCGGAGACCGCGGCGATCCGGATCAGGCCCATGCGTGCGAGGCTAACCGGTCACCACCGGAGGGTAGGCCTCCGGTCGGCGGTCCCGGAGGTGCCCCATCGCGCGGCGCGCGGTCTCCAGCGTCCGCCCGACGTCCAGCGACGCGACCGCCATGCCGCCGGCCACGCCGGTGTCGGACACCACGTCCCCACCCGGGTCGACGATCTTCGCGCTGCCGACGAAACGCAGCGAGCCGAACGTGCCGGTCTGGTTCGCCGACAGCCAGACCACCTGGTTCTCCAGGGCGCGCGCCTGGTCGAACAGGTCGAACCGCCGTTTCCAACGGTCGCGCGTCAGGTCGCTCGACGGGTTGGTGCGGCTCCCCGGCCAGGCCGAGACGCAGACGATGATCTCCGCGCCGTCCAGCGCCAGCGCCCGCGCGGACTCCGGGAACGCCTTGTCGTAACAGATCATCGTGCCGAGGCGGCCGACCGGGGTGTCGAACGCGGTGAACCGGTCGCCCGCGCCGTACGAGGCGTCCTCGGCGAGGGGCTGGTGCACCTTGCGGTGGTTGCCGAGGACGCCGTCGCCGGTGACGCACACCGCGCTGTTGTACTTCGTGCCGTCGGCGGTGATCTCGCAGTAGCCGGCCACCACGACCAGGTCACCGGCGATCGCGGCCAGCCGGGCGATCTCCGGGCCGTCCAACGCCAGCGCCGGCGGTCCGTCGGCCCCGCCGTCCAGGTTCGCGAGGTACCCGCCGAGCGCGGCCTCCGGCAACGCCAGCAGCCCGACGCCGTCCGCGCGCGCCTTCTCGGTGAGCTGCTCGATCCGCGCGAAGTCCGACTCCAGGTCGCGATCGAAGGGCGCCGCGACGGCGGCCATGGTCAGGGTGGTCATCGATCCTCCTGAGGGTGTGCGGCGCCGAGGTTCGTGACACCCGCGGCGATCGCCTCGGTGAGTTCGCCGTCGGGCCAGCGGAGGGCGACGCCGGATCCGGTCTCCAGCGCGCCGCAGATCGCCGTGGTGGCGGGACCGGCGGTGGGCGGCCCGGTGTCCGGGGCCGCGGCGGTGAGCATGCCGAAGCCCGGGAAGCAGGTGAGCCAGTCGCCGGTCGGAACGCCGTCCGGACGCGGCACGGCCGCGACGTCGAGGACCGCGCGGCAACCGCCGGCCTCGGCGAGCATGCCGAGCGTGCCGACGACACCCGCCATCGACACGTCCTTCGCGGCGGCCGGACGGTACGCGCCGACGAAGGCGCCCATCGCGCGCAGGTCCGCGGTCGTCCGCGTCGAACTCGAGTCCCACTGCCGCCCGGTGTAGCCGGGGCGCCAACCGCCGCCGAGGTCGACGGTGAGGCGCACCTCGTGTCCCGGGGCTCCACCGCCGCCCGGAACGGGTGAGCCGTCGACTGTGCCCAGTGCGGTGATCGCCAACGAGGCCGGGACGCCCAGCTGGGTGTGGCCGCCGAGGACCGGGGCGCCGTACGCGTTCGCGGCGGCGCGGACACCGGCGAGCACCCGGGCCGCGGAGGCCCGGTCGCGGGCCCCGAGCGCGTCGAGCAGACCGACCGGGGTCGCGCCCATCGCGGACAGGTCGTTGACGTTGACGAGCACGCCGCACCACCCGGCCCACTCCGGGTCGCGCTCCACCATCGAGGGCAGGATCGCGTCGCAGGCGGCGACCAGGTCCGACCCGGGCACCGGCGCGCCGTCGTCGCCGACCCAGCCCGCGCCTCCCGGCGCGAGCCCGGTCAACAGCGCACCCAGGTCGCGTTTGGTGGCCGACACCAGCGCGGCGATCCGCCCGATCGGCCACCGCATCACCGTGTGCGGACGCCCGGCGACCGTCACCGGCCGCACCGTGTCCCACCCGAGCCGGCGGAACATCCCGGCCGCCCGGTGCTGCACGGTGGCGTCGAACCGCAGCACGCCGGCGTTCTCCGCGTAGGCACACGCGGCACGCACCAGCGCCGGCCCCACGCCGGTGGTGGCGCGCCAGGGCGGGGCGACGGCCAGCCGCCCCCCGGTCCACCAGCCCAGGTCGGGGCCGTCGGTCGCCGGACCTAGGCGGACACCGCCGACGACGGTGCCCGCGCGGTCCCGGGCGAGCAGCACCACGGTGCGCGGGTCGGCGTCCCGGTCGTCGAGGTCCGACCCGGCGAACAGCCCCTGCTCCTCGACGAACACCGCCCGCCGCAGCCGGCGGTACCCGTCGAGGTCCTCGGCCCGCTCGATCGTGAACGTCGGGCGGCGTCCACCGGTGAGCGTGGGGACATCCAGCAGTCTCATCTCAGCCTCCGGCGGCGGGCAGGGCACTGCAGGCACCGCAGGCCGCGCACCCGGCGCCCTGGTCGGCGCCGGCCATCCCGGCCGTCCGCAGGAGCGCGCCGACGCGCGCGGTGACGTCGCGCACCAGCGAGGGTGGCGGAGCGGTCGCGCCGTCCCGGCGGGCGAGCGTCCCGGCCATCGGGCGGAACGGCACCACGAACGGGTAGACGCCCCGCTCGATCAGCCGCGCTGCCCCCGCGACCAGCTCGTCGGGATCCTCGCCCAACCCGACCAGCAGGTACGTGGACACGCGGTTCGGCCCGAACACACGCACGGCCTCGTCCCAGGCGGCGTCGTACTCGGCGAGCGGCACGCTGCCCTTGCCGGGCATCCACGCCCGGCGGACGTCGTCGTCGAGCGATTCGACGTGGATGCCGATCGCGGTCGCCCCGGCGTCCTTCAGCTCGCCGAGCACCGCGAGGTCGGCGGGCGGTTCGATCTGGACCTGGATCGGCAGCCCCGGCACCGCGTCGAGCACGGCACGCACGCAGCGCACGAGGTTACGCGCGCCCCGGTCGGGGCCGGTCGTCGTGCCGGTGGTCAGCACCAGCTGGGTGACGCCGTCCAGCCGCACCGCGGCCTGCGCCACCTCGGCCAGCTGCGCCGGGGTCTTCGCCGCGATCGTCGCGCCCGACCGCAGCGACTCCTCGATCGTGCAGAACCGGCACCGCTGGTCCTCGACGTACCGGATGCACGTCTGGACGACGGTGGTCGCCAGCACGTCCCGGCCGTGCAGCCGGGCGATCTTCTCGTAGGGGACGCCGTCGGCGGTCTCCAGGTCGTAGAAGCGCGGGCGGCGGACCGGTTCGAGCGAGAGACCGGTGTCCTCGCCGAGGTAGAGCAGGCGCCCGTCGCGCGCGGTGTAGGGACTGTCCAGGACCAGGGGGATCGCCGCGCCGGCTCCGTCCAGCACGACGTGTCCGTCGTCGCTGGGGCCCGCGCCGTCTCCCCGTCGCACCGGGGCGTCCAGGCGGACACCCCGGATGGCGACGTCGACTCTCGTGCCGAGGGTCATGTCAGAACATGTAGGTGGAGTTGATGATCGCGCCCTTGCGTGCGTAGTGGATCAGCGCGTCCTGGACGTCGAGCGGGTGCGTCGGGATGACGCCCTCGATCAGGTCCTCCTCGCGGGCCCCGTGCAGCGACAGCCCGAACCGGCAGCAGTACACCTTGCCGCCCTCGGCGATGAACGTCTTCAGCGAGTCGTTGATGTTGTGCTCGCCGGGGAACGCCGAGTTGCCCGTCGTCGGGAAACCGCGGGTGGCCAGGCAGTTCAGCGAACCCGGCCCGTAGAAGTAGATCGCCGACTCGAAGCCCTTCCGTTGGGCCCGCGTCGCCTGCAGGATCGCCACGAAGCTCACCGACGACTCGTGGGCGATGCCGTGCACGAGCGTGAAGTACGACTGGCCCGGCTCGGCCTGGTAGTCCGGGAACACCTTCGTCCCGCCGTAGATGCTGCTGCCCTCGGGCAGCGACGGGTGCGGGATCTCGGTGAGCGACTTCTGCTCGGCCTCGGTGAGTGCGGTGGTCGTCTCGGTGGTCATCGTTCGTCCTATCCGTAGAGGGTGTCGAAGGTGCTGGTGAAGACGTGCGTGCCGAGCTCGCCGTCGCCGGTGACGGCTCTCAGGCGGGCGTACTCGCCGGCGAAGTCGCCCCAGGGCTCGTCGCTGGCGAACAGGATCCGGTCGTGGCCGACGCCGCGGCGCTCGATCTCGGCCGCGAGCCATCGCGGCGCGAACCCGATCGCCCAGGACAGGTCGGTGTAGACCTGCTTGCCGGCCGTGACCCAGTCGAAGAACCGGCCGGAGAGCAACTTGATGTGGCCGCTCATCCCGCCGCCGAAGTGCACGAGGTGCAGGCGGGTGGTGTCGCCGTACCACTCGACGAGGTTCGTGATCTCGTCGACGTCGGACGCCGCGCCGGGGGAGGTGTGCACGTGCACGGTGAGGTCGTGCTCGCGGGCCGCGGAGAAGATCAGGTCGAGGCCGGGACGCGAGTCGTGGACGGTGCCGCCGAGCAGGAAGCTCAGCTTGAGCGCGCGGACCCCGGGCTCACCGGCCAGCTCCAGCGCCTGCGCGGTGCGCTCGGCATCCGCGGCCTTGGCCGAGACCCACAGCCCGGCGCGGATCCGGTCGTCCTTCTGGGAGGCCTCGACGCAGAGCTCGTTGAAGCCGAACGCGATGGCGGGGTCGGGAACGCCGTAGTTCGGGATGACCAGGGCGCGCTCGGTGCCCTCGGCGTCGAGATCGGCGACCAGCTCGTCGAGCGTCGCCCTGGCGGTGACGTCGGGGTGCACCGGCGGCCCGCCGTAGAACGGGTACGCGGGCAGGACCCCGAGGTGGCGGTGCGCGTCGGAGATCATGCGCTCCTCGCCGGCACCCAGTCGGTGTTGTACGTCTCGGTCGGCGTCCCGGCCAGCCAGTGCGCACCGCTGGTCTGCGGCTTGCGCACGATCCGGTCGACGACGTGCGCCGCGTCCGCGCCGACCCCGCCGAACCGGCCCGAGCCCCACGTCCACTGCCAGGGCAGCCCGACGAAGTACAGGCCGGGGGACGGGGTGACGCCCCGGTCGTGCACCGGGTAGCCCCGGCCGTTGAACACCGGGGCCTCGATCCAGCGGTGGTCGGGCCCGAACCCGGTGCTCCAGATCACCGCCGCGAGCGTGTCCGGGGCCAGCTCGCGCAGCGGGTAGTCGGCGTCGGCGGGCGTCCAGACCGGCGTGTAGCGGGGTTCGGCCGGTGCCTCGATGCCGGTGCGCGCCAGGTACTCGTCGATCGAGTCCTTGATCGACTCGGACACGCGGTCGGCGCCGTCCAGGTTCGCGGCGAGATCGTCGCCGAACCGCAGGACCTCGTCGACGGCGGTGAGCCGGCCGTGCAGGCGCATGCCGTCGCGGGCGAACGCCCGCAGGTCGATGTCGCGCCCGCCGTCCCGGCCGGTGACGTAGTGGTTGACCCGGAACCGCACCGCGTCGGCGTCGGCGAAGTCGGCGATCGTCCGGCGGTAGTAGCCCATGTCCTCGAGCCAGGCCACGACGTCGCGGCCGCGGTAGAACCGGGCCACGCGGGGCGCGCTGCCCACCGCGAGGTGCACGCGGCGGCCGGCCAGGTGGAGGTCCTCGGCGATCTGCGCGCCGGACTGACCGCTGCCGACGACGAGCACCTCGCCCGGCGGGAGCTGTGCCGGGTTGCGGTAGGCGGACGAGTGCAGCTGGGTGACCTGGCGCGGCAGCCGCTCGGCCAGCCGCGGGGTCACCGGCACCTGGTACGGGCCGGTGGCGACGACGACCTGTCCGGCGACCAGCGAGCCGGCCGACGTGGTCAGGTCGTAGCGCCCGTCGGGGCGGCCGCGCAGCCGGGTCGCGGAGACGCCCTCGTGCAGCGGGACCGGGAACGACGCGGCGTACGCGGAGAGGTAGTCGAGGATCTCGTCGCGGACCATGAACCCGTCGGGGTCGCCCCCGGCGTAGCGGTGGCCGGGCAGGTCGCACTGCCAGTTCGGGGTGACCAGGCAGAACGAGTCCCAGCGGCGGGTGCGCCACTCGTGGCCGACGGTGTGCCGCTCGAGCACGACGTGCTCGATGCCGCGTTGGGTAAGATGCCAGCTGATCGACAGTCCGGCCTGGCCGCCGCCGACCACGGCGACCGGTAGCTCACGACCGTCCAGCGTGTCCGGTACTAAGCGCATGGCTACGAGTACAGTCGCGGCCTATTTCCCTGGTGTCTCATCGGGAACAACTGCCCGTTTCGCGCGTAACGGACGTGTAAGCCCGGAGTACGAATCGGGCCCATCCATCGCTGGACGGGCCCGATCCGGTGCCGGTCAGGCCTCCTCGGCCCGCACGCTCTCGAGCTGGGCGAGCGTGGTCGCGGCCAGCGCGTGCAGCGGGTGCCCGGGCTCGGTGGAGTCGCGGAGCGTGCGGTACGCGTTGATCGCGGAGTCCAGGTCGGCCAGCGCGCCCCGGCGGCCGAACCGCTCGCTGAGCGCGAGCCCGAGCCGGAACGTGACCGCGTTGCGCCCCTCCTGCTCGTCGGCCTCGCTCTCCTCGCCCCGGCCACCCGCGTCCGGGGCCTCGGCCGTGTCGGGGGCCGCGTCAGGGGTCGCCTCGGCGTCGGGCTGCGCGGGCGCGTCGGCCGGCGCGCCGACGATCGCGGGGGAGCGCAGCGGGGCGCGCAGGGCCTCGCGGAGGAGCTCCACGGCCTCGTCGAGGTCCGCGTCCCGTCCCGCCCGGTGGCTGCTCGTCTGCAGCAGGTACCCCAGCGACGCCACCCGGGACGGCAGCTCCGGGTGGTCGTCCGCGGTGGCGGCCACCGCGGCCTGGCCCAGCTCCAGCGCCTCCCCGATGTCGGCCTCGGCGCCGTAGCGCTCGTACCGCTCGGCGAGCACCGTGCCCAGCCGCATGTTCACAGCCGCGGGCTCCGGCGTGCCGGTGCGCTGCGCCGACACCGACGCCTGACGCAGCGTCGTGACCGCCTCGTCCAGGTCCTCGCGACGCTCGTGCAGCTCGAAGCGCTCGAACAGCGCGTCGCCGAGCTGCCACCGCCGCACGGCCAGCCCGGGGTGGCCGCTCGGCCCGCTGACGATCGACGAGCGGGCGTTGGCGATGGCCTCGTCCAGATCGGTGGGCTCCCCGTCGGAGTCCCACCGCTCCTTGAGCACGGCGGCCAGGCACCACGCCGCCTCGTGCTGCTCCGGGCTCTCCGGCGGCAGGCCGCTGACCGCCCGGCGCAGCGCGTCGATGGCCTGGCCGAGGTCCTCCTCGTCGCCGCCGAACGCGTGCCGGTCGGCCAGCGCGAGCCCCAGGTTGGCGAAGTACCCGGGCCGGTTCGGGTCGGCGTCGTCGGCGATCTCGGCGCACTGGCGCAACGTCGTGACCGCCGCGTCGGCGTCCGCGGTGCGGCCCCGGACCCGGAAGCGCAGCCGGAGCGCCAGCCCGAGCGTGCAGAGCGCCTGCGGGGTCCGGTGGTCGCCGGTGGCCATCGAGTCCACGGCCGTACCGGCGGCGCGGATCGCCTCGTCCAGCGCCTGGGCGTCCTGCTCGGCCTCGGCCCGCGCCAGCAGGGCGTCGGCGTAACCGGCGAGGAACCCCGGGCGGGCCGGATGGTCGGCCGGGAGGTCGGGGATGCCGCCCTCGTAGAGGGCGAGCGCCTCGGCGAGGTCGTTGTCCTGACCGGCCTCGCGGTAGCGACCGAGCAGCGTGTCGGCCAGGTCGGCGCGGGCGTCGACGATGGCCGGGTGCTGCGCCGGCGTGCCCGCGAGCAGCTCGCGGAGCAGCGCGACCGCGTCGTCGAGATCCGCCGGGTGGGCGTAGACGCCGAACCGCACCTGCAGCGCGGACTTCAGGCTCCACAGCGGAGCGAGCCGGTTCGGGTCGTCGGGAGCGAGCTCGGCGGCGACTCCGCGCAGCAGCACGACCGCCTCGTCGAGCAGGTGCGGATCGTGCTCCTCCATCGCCTGCTCGATCAGGCGGTCGGCGTGCCGGACACGGGCGGTTGTGTCTGGCTCGGTGTTCTGTGCGGGGGCTGACACCATTCCTCCACCATCGTTTACAGGTGACCCAAATGTCTTCTGATGGCCCTCAGTATCAAGGAAGTGACGGAAGTGTGGGGGACAGCCACGTCCCTCTAACGGTGTGTACTCAGTCGAGCGGGAGACGCACACGCAACGTCGTACCGGCCGCCTCGACCTCGCCACCCAGCGCGCGGGCACGGTCGCGGATGCCGTCCAGCCCGCCCTCGTGCCAGCCGACGTCGGCGGCGATCTCGCCGACGAGCCGGCCGTCGGCCTGGTGGACGCGCACCACCACCCGGGACGCCCGGGTGGCCGCGTTCGTCAGCGCCTCGGCCAGCGTGAGGTACAGCGCCCGCTCGAGCCCCGGCGACGGGCGGACGTCGTCGACCCGCAGCTCCACCGCGAGGTCCAGGCGCTCGGCCAGGCTCTCCAGCGCGGCCGATAAGCCTTCCTCGGTCAGCTGGCCGGGGTGGATGCCCCGGGCGAAGGCACGCAGCTCACCGAGGGCCTGCGTCGCGGCGTCCCTGGCCTCGCGCAGCGCGCGCCGGGCCTCGGGCTCGACCACCGTACCCTCCACCGCGGCCAGCCGCATCGCCAGCGCCACCAGCCGCTGCTGGGCGCCGTCGTGCAGGTCGCGCTCCATCCGCTGCCGCTCGCTGGCCTCGGCCTGCAGCAGCCGCATCTGCGCGGCACGCACCTGCTCGATGCGGGCCTGCACCTCGGTCTGCAGCTGCGCGTTCTCCAGCGCCCGGCGCCCGGCGAGCAGCGCGGAGGTCACCAGCCCCTCGTGCCGGCGCAGCGCCGGGTCGGTGTCCACGATCGCCAGTGGCGCGCCGTGCTCGGTGACCACCGGCAGGCGCCAGCGCCCGTTGTCGGCGGCCGGCCCGCTGTCGTCGGCAGCCGGCAGCGTGACCACCCGGCCCGTGTGATCGACGTGCTGGCCCTGGCGGGGCACCCAGAACCACACGTCGAGCGTCGGGTCACGCAGGACCGTGCGGAACGCGTCACGCACCCGCACCGCCGACGGGGGACGGGTGAGCTGCAGCAGCTGATCGGCGACCGCGACCTCGGCCCAGCGGCGCCGCAGCCCGACCGCGAGCAGCGCCAGCGGTACCGACAACGCCAGCGTTCCCTGCAGCAGGTACGTGTCGAGCTGCCGGTCGAGGCCGGTGATCGCCCCGGTCTGCACGAACGCCGACAGCAACCCGACGAACGCGACCAGCGCGAGCACCGGAAGCGTCAACGCGCGCTCGACGCCGTGCAGCCGGCGCTGCCGCCACCAGATCACCCCGGCGAAGCTCGCGGCCGCCCCGACCGACACCACGGTGACCGCGATCAGCACGATCGTCTCGGACCGGCCGGAGTGCCACAGGCGGGGCCAGAAGACGTCGCCGGCGAAGCCGTAGAGCGTCGGCGGGGTCGCCAGGCAGAGCAGGGCCTGGCCACCGATCAGCGTGATCGCGCCCCCGGTGGCCCACCAGCGCTCGGGGCGCCCGTGCAGGCGACCGTCGGGGTAGTACAGGATCCCGATCGCGCCGGTCGTGAAGAAGAGCGACTGCGCGAACACCGCGATCAGCGGACCGGGTCCGGCGTTCCACGCGGCCAGCCAGGTCAGCGCCCAGCAGAACGACGCCACCAGCAGGCACAGCCCGGTCGGACGCGTGCCGCGCCCGGTGGCCAGCAGCACGCCGGCCGCCGCGGTGGTCGCGCACTCCAGCAGGGTGATCGTCGCCGCGAGCGTGTGGACGTGCCAGTGCGGCCACCCGGCCGCCGCCGCGGCCAGCGCCGCGACGATCGCCGCCAGCGCGGCCCACTGCCGCGGGTACCGGTCCGGAGCGGGGTACCAGCGGGCGCGCTGACGCTCGCCCGCTCCGCCGAACTCCGTGACCACGAGGTCACCCTAGGGCTAGGAGCTGTGTGCCGTGTTCGCTTGTGCCCGCCTTGCGTCCGGCTCGGTGCCGCGCACAGGTTCGCTGGGCGTCCTCACAGGTTCTCGGCGCCGTCCTGGCGGGCGCGGAGGTAGGCCAGCACGGCGGAGACCCGGCGGTGGTGGTTGGTCTCGCTGGCGGGCAGGCCGAGCTTGGCGAAGATGCTCGCGATGTGTTTCTCGACGGTCTTCGTGTTGAGCACCAGCACCTCGGCGATGCCGCCGTTGGAGCGGCCCTCGGCCATGTGCCGCAGCACGTCCTTCTCGCGCTCGGTGAGCTGGGCGATGCCCGGGCTGGTGGCGCGTTTGCGGCGCTGCTCGAGCAGCCGCTCGACGACCTCGGGCTCGATCACGGTGTCCCCGGCGGCGATGCGGGTCAGCGTGTCCTGCAGGGTGGCCACGTCGGCGACCCGTTCCTTGAGCCGGTACCCGACCCCGCGCGAGCCGATCTCGAGCAGCTTCATCAGGTACGGCGTCTCGGTGTAGTGCGAGAGCATCAGGATGCCCAGGTCGGGATAGGCCTCGCGTAACCGTTCCGCGGTGGCGAGCCCGCCGTCGGGCTTCGGGGGCATCCGGATGTCCAGGATGACGACGTCGGGCAGGTCGGTCTTGATCTGCTCGAACAGTTCGTCACCGTCGGCGGCCTGCGCGGCCACCTCGACGCCGGCCGCCGAGAGCAGCAGGACCAGACCGTCCCGGAACAGCGCCGCGTCGTCGGCGACGGCTACTCGCATGGAATTCTCGCGGCCACGGTGTAGTCGGTTCCGTTCTCTGAAGGGATGAAGAGTTCTCCGCCGATGGCCCGCAGGCCGCTGGCGAGCGGGGCGAAGTAGCGCTCGCCGGCCTCGGCGCGGGCGCCCACCCCGCTGGCCCGGACCCAGAGGTCACCGCCCGGCGCGGTCACCTCGACCCGGATCTCGGCGGCGTGCAACTGTCGCGTCACGATCGTCAGCACCTCGGTTGTGGAGTAGTACGCCACAGCTTCTACCACCGGAGTGAAGCGGCGTGCGGGCGCGATGATCGTGACCGGTACCGGGAAGCGGTCGGCGACGGCCTCCAACGCCGGCCCGAGGCCGGCCTCGGTCAGGGTCGTCGGGTGGATGCCGTCGGCGAGCTCACGCAGTTCGCGCAGCACCTCGCGGATCTCGTCCTGGATCTCCCCGACCAGGTCCTGGGTCCGGGAATCCAGCGGAACCGTCGCGCTGGCGGCCCCGAGCCTCATGGTCAGGGCCGCCAGCCGGTGCTGCGCGCCGTCGTGCAGGTTCTGCTCCAAGCGTCTTCGCTCGGCCCACCGCGACTCCTCCACCTGGCGGTGGGCCGCGGTCAGGTCCTGTCTCTCGGCCCGGAGGCCGACCTGCAGGCCGGCCAGCGCGAGCGCCGGTCCGGCCGCGCGGACGGCGGCCGCGACCAGGTCCGTGCGGTGACGGTGGTGAGGGCTGCCCACGAGTAGCGCGACGGGTTGCTCGTCGTCGTCGACGTCGGGCAGGTGATCGAACTCCGGGTCGAGGGTGCGGCCGTCCTGGCAGACGACCGAGTAGCGATCGTCGATGGGGGCTTCGAGCTCCTTGCCGTCGGCGTCGACGTAGCGGCGCAGCCCTTCGACCCAGTAGCCGAGCTCGATCGACGGGTCGCGCAGCGCCCGGCGCAGCGCCGAGCGCAGCCGCTGCGGGCTGACCGGCCAGGACATGCTGGTGACCGAGTCGGCGACCTCGGCCCGCTCGGCCGCCAGCCGGGCCGTCGCGGCCACGACCGTGATCGGCAGCACCAGCAGCGCCCCACTGACCACGGCCTGCACCGAGAGCAGGCCCTGCCGGGTGAACGAGTCGGCCAGCACCCAGGTGATCAGCACGGTGCCGCCGGTGACGACGGCCGGGAGTTGCGCGGTGCGCAGCGCACGGCGTTCCAGCCCGCGGGCCCGGCCCAGCCGCCGGGCGACGAGCGTCAGGAAGCAGGCCAGGCAGAGCAGGCCGTCGATGTTCGAGTAGGCCCGCGCCCAGGACGCACCGCCGCTCGCCGCCATCGCGACGTCACCGATCACCAGCGTGACGGTGAGGAAGATCAGGTAGCGGCGTTCCCAGCGGTTGACCTGGTGCGTCCAGAACAACAGGGCGACGGTCATCGAGATCCAGAACGCGGAGTCGAACAGATAGCCGACGATCCGCGGGACCTGATCGCCCCAGAGCCAGACCCAGGTTCCGGCCCGGCAGATGCCGGCCAGGCCGAACGCCCACGGAACGATCCGCCGCGGCCGGCCGAGGCCGGTCTCGCGCAGCAGGGGGGTGACCGCGGCCAACGCGACGGCCAGCAGCGTGTCCACGGTCGCGAGCAGCGGGTTCACCCGCCAGACCGGCCATTGGAGCGCGGTCGAGATCGTGGCGGCGGCCACCACGACCGCGACCACCGTGGTCGCCAACCGGACCCGCTCGGGCAGCGAAGCCCGAGCGGGACGGGTCAGCGAGACGCGCTCCGCATACATGCCACGATGCTTATCCCCCGCCCACGTGCGAGTACAGAGGGCCTACCCCCAACTCGGGAGTGGTGGGGCCACGGGTGCGGGTTCGGGGTCGGCACGGGAGTCCGTCGCGAGTGGAATTGGCAAGCTCTTGCTCACGGTCGACCGGCCGCGGAGGGGTGGGGCCGACGGTCGCTGGGTCGCGCTGTGTCCGGGGAGACGGATCGCACCAGCGTCCGGCGGCCCCTGTGCCGGTCGACCGTCTCATCCACCGTGGTTCCAGGCGGTCAACCGCCCTCCCGGAGAAGGCGCAGATGTTCGCGAAGTGCCGTGACGTCGTCGAGATCGTCCGGGGGCGCCCCCGGCGTCGATCGCATGTCGCTCACGAGGCCATCGAGCTGCTGCAGCGCGTCGTCGACCTGCCCGAGCCCAGCCGTGATCACCGCGATCTGCAGGCGGAGGGGGAAGCCCTCCGCACCCGGCGAGTGGTCCAGGAGGGCGCGCAGGCTACGGAGCGCCTCGGTGGCCTCACCGAGTTCGGCCTGGCAGGTGGCGATCTGCAGCCGGCAGGCCCGGACCGCTTCGTGGTCCGGCCCGTACCGTGCCGTCAGGTCGTCGACGAGTTGTTCGAACACCAGGATGGCCGTGCGGAAATCGCCGGCCAGCAAGAGAATGCCGGCGTAGTCCAGGCGAGCTTCCAGGATCTGGGGTGACCGCGACCCGTAGACCGGGGCGGCCCGGCGGAGCATCGACTGCAGCGCGTCCGCGGCCTGCCCGAACCGTTCCTCGTCGGCCAGAGCCAGCGCTCGATCACGGACGACCTGCACGTCCTCGGCGCTGGGCACGCTCGTGGGTGCCGCCGCCGTCGCCGCGGGGCGGGTGCGCGCGACCGTGTCGCGGGGAAGCGGTCCCAACGGAAACCGATGGGGCGACGTGGGGTCGGCGGCGCTGTGCTCGGGCGGGGCGGTGACCGAGTCGAGTACGTCGTCGGCAGCCCAGGCCAAGAGATGCCGGTACACGGCGGCGGCCGATTCCGGCCGGTCCGAGGGATCCTTGGCGAGCAACGCGACGATCAGGTCGTCGAGTTTCGCGGGCACGTCGGCCCGGGCATCGGCTACGTGCGGGACCTCGGCCTCCAGGTGCTGGTGGAGCAGGCCGAGCGCGGTGTCGGCCGCGTACGGCGGTCGGCCGGCGAGCAACTCGTAGAGGACGCAGCCGAGGGCGTACAGATCGGCCCGTGGGCCGACCGACGAACTTCCGAGGGCCTGCTCGGGAGCCATGTACACCGGCGTGCCGATGGGATCGCCGGTGATCGTGAGCTTGGGCAGGTCCGTGTCGAGTATCGCCGCGACCCCGAAGTCGAGCACCTTGACCAGGCCGGTCGTGCCGAGGATGAGGTTTGTGGGCTTCAAGTCACGGTGGACGAGCGACGCGGCGTGTGCTGCGGCCAGCACCGAGCAGATCTGCGCACCGATTGCCGCCACCCACGGGACCGGAAGCGGTCCGTTCTCGGCGATCAGGTCGGCGAACAGAGTGCCTGAAACCAGCTGCATGACGATGTACAGGTCGTCGCCGACCACCCCGGCGTCGTGCACGGTGGGCACGCCGGGGTGATCGAGCCGTGCGGTGATGCGGGCCTCGCGCCGGAACCGCTCGGCGACGTCGTGCCGGTCGGCTTCGTCGGCCAGCCCGGGCTTGAGGAACTTGACCGCGACGGGCCGGTCGAGCCGCTCGTCGTAGCCGGCCCAGACTTGGCCCATGCCGCCGCTGCCGATCGGCTCGGTCAGCTCGTACCGGTCGGCGATCCGCGTTCCCGCCCGCACTGATCACTCCCGCGGTGAGTGCTCACGCGAGGCCGTGCTTACGGCGGATCAGCCGGTAGGCCTGGCTACGCGCGAACTGGTTCATGTGATTGCGCAGTGTGTCGTCGTCGAGGTAACGCTGCATCAGCTTTCCGTTGTCGTCGTGCCGGGACAAGATCACGTCCTCGATCCGCTTCTCGCACACGACCCCGAAGTTGCCTTCGTCGTTGACGAGCGCGGCGGCCTCGACCGCCCCGTCCTCGGCCAGCGCGGCGACCTGCTGCTCGAACCACACCTTGTCGGCCTCGCCGAGGCCCATCCCGAACCGGTCGTTCAGCTCGTCGATCAGCTCGGACAGCGCCATCGTGGCCAGGTCGTTCTGCGGCCCGGCGCCGCCACCGGTGAAGCCGGGCAGCATCTGCTCACCCTCGGCGTCCAACGACGCGTCGTGCGTACCCGTCTTACTGACCCGCAGATGGGTGAGCTGCACCTCGCCGATGTCCACCGCCGGGTCCTGCCGGCGGGGAAGCCGGTTGAGCAGCGCCCGTCCGTACAGGTAGAGCCGCTCCAGCTCGCGGTCCTGGTAGGGCACCACCTGAGCGAGAAACGCGTACATCCGGGTGTAGTCACGCAGCGCCGCCCGGAAGCCGTCGGCGCTCTCCGGATCGTCGGCGGCGAGCGCGACGTAGCGATCGCGGGCCGGGTCGGTGAAGCGGTACAGCGCCGCGTGCGCCTTGTGGAGCGCGGCGTCGGTCGTGGCCTTGCCTTCGGCGTCGAGCAGAGCCTCGACGTACGCCTGCATCTCCGTCTGCACCAGCAACGCGTACGACGTCACCGCGTTCTCCGCGGTGTACAGCAGGTTGGGATCGGTCGGGACGGTCGCGGCGGTTTCGAAGTACGGCTTGAACTGCTCGGTGATGTCGGCGGACTCGTTCACGAAGTCCAGCACGAACACGTCGCCCTGCGCCTTCAGCGGGTGGGTGCGGTTGAGGCGCGACAACGTCTGCACCGCGGCCACGCCCTTGAGCGGCTTGTCGACGTACATCGTGGTGAGCAAGGGCTGGTCGAACCCGGTCTGATACTTCTCCGCCACCACCAGGATCGGGTACTCCACCGGCTGCTTCGCCTTCGGCGTGCCGGCGTGTTTGTCATCGGCCGCGGTGTAGGCGAACCGCTCCGGCAGTTCGCTCTCGCCGAAGCCGTTCAGCCGGGCCTCGGTCACCTCGACGCCGTCGAGGCTCAGGTCACCGGAGAACGCGACCAGAGGCGCGCATCCGGAGTAACCGTTGGTCTCGACGTACTTCTTGATCGCGGTGTAGAGCTTGGCGGCGGCCTCCCGAGAGCCGGTCACCACCATCGCCTTGGCCCGTCCACCGAGTCGGGACGCGGTGTGCCTGCGGTAGTGCTCGACGATGATCTCCGCCTTCTGCGCCATCATCGTCGGGTGCAGCACCGCGAACCGGGCCAGCTGCGACGCCGCCTTCTTCGGGTCGACTTCCGGGTCGTCCGGGTTCTGGTTGGCCAGCTTCCAGTACGACTGATAGGTCACGTACTGGCGCAGTACATCGAGGATGAACCCCTCCTCGATGGCCTGCCGCATCGAGTAGGTGTGGAACGGGCGTACGTTGCCGTCCGCTTCCCGGGTGCCGAACAGCTCCAGCGTCTTCGACTTCGGCGTCGCGGTGAACGCGAAGTACGACAGCGTCTCGTGACGCCCCCGGGCCAGCGCCGACGCGGTGAGCGGGTCGCCGTCGTCGTCGATGTCGTCACTGCCTTTGCGTAGCAGCACTTTCTTCAACGCGGTCGCGTTGTCACCGGACTGGGAGGAGTGTGCCTCGTCCACGATCACGGCGAACCGTTTGCCGCGCAGCCCGTCGACCTTCTCCAGGATGAAGCCGAACTTCTGCATCGTGCTGATGACGACCTTGGCGGTCTCGCCGCTCAGTGCGGCGGCGAGCTGGTTGGAGTCCTTGTCGATGCGCTGCACGACCCCCGGCACGTGCTCGAACTGGAACACCGTGTCCTGCAGCTGCCGATCCAGGACCACCCGGTCGGTGATGATGATGACCTTGTCGAACACCGGCTCGTTCGCCGCGATGTTCTTCTCCGGGATCGCCCGGGCGGTGTGCAGGCTGGAGAGCCGGTGGGCCAGCCAGGCGATCGTGTTCGACTTGCCCGACCCGGCCGAATGCATGACCAGGTAGTTGTCGCCGGACCCGTGCGCGGCCGCGTGGTCGGTGAGCGCGGTGACCGCGTGCCACTGGTGATAGCGCGGGAAGATCAGCGCCCGCGACTCCTTGTCCGTGTGCATGAACCGGCGGACCAGGTCCATCCACGTGTCCGGGTGCCAGATCTGCTCCCACAGGTATGCGGTCCGGTAACCGTCGACCGCCGGGTTACCGGCACCGCCGGACTTCCCGGGTCCAGCGGATCCGGTGTTGAACGGGAGGAACCGGGTGTCGTCCCCGGCCAGCCTCGTGGTGACGAAGACCAGATCGGGATCGACGGCGAAGTGCGCCAGGGCTCGGCGCGCGAACAGGAGTTCCTTCGGGT
The DNA here is from genome assembly GCF_000585375.1 of Cryptosporangium arvum DSM 44712. Classification (NCBI taxonomy): domain Bacteria; kingdom Bacillati; phylum Actinomycetota; class Actinomycetes; order Cryptosporangiales; family Cryptosporangiaceae; genus Cryptosporangium; species Cryptosporangium arvum. Next base: position 6,980,765 of record NZ_KK073874.1, on the reverse strand, counting down.
CCCGGTCGGTGCGGTACTGCTTCTTGGCGTCTTCGACGGTCTGGTTGGTCAGCGGGTTCTTGAGCTCCGCGGTGGCGAGCGGGATCCCGTTCACGAAGAGCGCGAGGTCGAGGCTCTTGTCGTCCCGCGCCGAGTAGCGCAACTGCCGGGTGACGGTGAGCCGGTTGGCGCGGTAGAGCGTCAGCGCGTCGTCGGTGATCGAGTGCGCCGGCTTGAAGTAGGCCAGCCGGAACGGGATGCCCTTGTCCTTGATCCCACGCCGGAGCACGTCGAGCGGCCCCCGCTCGTCGATCTGCTTGGCGAGGTACTCCGCGAAGTGCCGCTGCGTCTCGACGACGTCCTTGGAGTGGTAGGCGACGAGCTTCAGCCAGGCGTCGTTCTGGGTATCCCCGAGGAAGGCGAACAGCTCAGAGGTGTCCAGCCCCAACTGCCGGTCGTAGCGCGCCGGGATTCCAGGTCGCCAGCCGGAGTCGAGCAGCGACTGTTCGATAGCGCTCTCGAACGCGCCTTCGCCGTGCACCTTCACGTCAGTCCACTCCCCGCCCTGTCGTCACATCGATCTGTCCGGTGACCGCCGCCGTGATCAAAGCTTGGCGTCGCTCCGCCAGGAGCCGGTCCTGTTCGCGCATCCGGGCCACGGCCCACTCGATCCGCCGCGTGGCTTCCTCGATGGCGTCCACCCGCCGTTTCTGCTCGGCGATCGAGTACCGGGGGACCGGCATGGCCTTCATCGCGGCGACGTTGAAATGCGCCTGGATGCTGCCGACCGAGAACTCCGACACCCGGCGCTTGGCGTAGCTCGAGTTGAGCAGGTACTCGGCGAATCGAGGGACGAACGCGCTGCCGGGCCGGACGATGACAAGGTCGATGCAATTGATGCCGTCCAGCTCAGGAGGCACGACCGCCGCCGCGCCGGCCTGTCCGGTCCGCACCACGACGAGGTCCCCCGCGGCCAGACGAGATTTGCGATGCAGGGAATGGCCCTCGTGGCTGATCTGCACCAGATCGCTGGTGGTGATCTTCCCGGGCTTGACGTTGAGGCCGCGAAGTGCCGGAACTCCGCCCGATTCGACGTACCACGCGGCGGGCGTGATGACGATGCCGACGCTCACCGAAGAGACCAGGTATTTCAGGGGAACGAAGCCGCCGACGTCCTGGCCGCCGGTGACGTGTTCGTCGACGAGGCGGTCCCGTTTGAGCTCGAGGAGCTTGATCATCCGCGAGCGCGCGGATCGGGTCGCGTCGATGAGCCGTGTTTCGGCATCGAGGAAGTCGGCGATGCGCCGCTGCTCCTCGATCGGCGGAATCATGACCGGCGCACTGTCGAGCCGTTCCCCGACCAGTTCGATCTGGTTCGTGGCGCCGACGATCAAGGCTGAGTAGATGTAGTGCTGGAAAGGCTCGGACGAGAAGTAGTGGAACGCGAACCGTGGATGGAGGACTCGCTTGTCGGTCCTGACCCGGGTGACGTGTCCGTCCGCCATGGCCGGGCGGTCGTCGGGGCTCTTCGAGAAGTAGCCGACGCGCCCCAGGGTGCCGCGCCCGGTGGAATTGATGAGGATGTCCTCGGGCGCCAACAGTCCCTTGAGGCCGGCGGCCCGCGACCCCCCGTGAAATCGGGCTCGATCCCAGTCGAGCCGATGGGGCTGGTTCACCGCTTGACTGACCGCCCAGACCGGGCCGTCGTCGACGTAGTCGGGCGCGGATCCGCGATTGACGGCGAGGGCGGCGTGCTTCAGCGGCCACCATTGCCAGCCGGCGGGTAGGTCCAGGCCGGCGAGTCCCGTCGTCACTTGGTCACCTCGCCGAGCAACTCCTGGATCTCCACTTCGAGGGTCTTGATCTCGGCGTCGATCTCGGCCAGTGGGCGAGGCCGCTGAGAGACGTAGAAGTGGCGGGTGAAGGGGATCTCGTACCCGACCTTGGTCTTCGTCTCGTCGATCCAGGCGTCGGGGACGTGGGGGAGCACCTCGCGCTTGAGGTAGTCGTCGATCTCCTCGTTCAACGGCACGTTTTCGTTGTCGCGCCGGTCGGCGTCCGGGAGCGCGTTGCCCTTGCGGTCGGTCTGCACCTCACCCTCCGGGTCGTTGACCGAGAACGCCTCCCATACCGCCTTGTCCACGGCCGCCGGGAGCTTGCCCAGTACGGCCAGCGTCATCGCGAAGTCTGCGCGGCTGCTCGCCGTCGTTCCGACGAGCGACCGCGCTGCGGACAGCAGGGACTCCCGCTCGGCGTACTTGAGGACGGCCTTGGCGTCGGCGAGCAGCGCCAGCGTCTCGTCGGTGACCGCGAAGCGCAGGCGCAGCGGACGCTCGACGGTGATGCGCTGGTAGCCGAAGTCGGTGGTGCGGAAGCTCTTCACCCGGCCGTGTTGCTCGTGCGTGGGGTCGTCGGCGATGGCCAGCGCGCTGACGTACGCCTGCGTCAACGCGACGATGTGGTCGTCGTTGAGCATCTTGCGCTTGTCGCCGAGGCTCTTGCGCATCTTGACCCAGTAGTCGCGCCCGTCGAGCAACACCACTTTCCTGCGACGCTCCGGGGTTTTGCGATTGGTCAGAATCCAGAAGTAGGTGGAGATGCCGGTGTTGTAGAAGAGCTGGTCGGGCAGGGCGACGATGCCCTCGAGCAGATCGTTCTCCAGGATCCAGCGGCGGATCTCCGATTCACCCGAGCCGGCCGCGCCGGTGAACAGCGGGGAGCCGTTGAAGACGATGGCCAGGCGGCTGCCGCCCTCCTCGGGCCGCTTCATTTTCGAGATCATGTGCTGCAGGAACAGCAGCGACCCGTCGTTGATGCGGGGCAGGCCGGCTCCGAAGCGCCCCGCGTAGCCACGCGTCGCTTCGTCCTTGATGACCTTCTCGACCTTCTTCCACTCCACACCGAAGGGTGGATTGGCGAGCAGGTAGTCGAATTTTTCGCCCTCGTGACCGTCCTGGCTGAACGAGTTCCCGAACGCGATCTTGTTCGGGTCGCCGCCCTTCATCATCATGTCGGAGCGGCAGATCGCATACGTCTCACCGTTCAGTTCCTGGCCGTAGACCTCGACCGTGGCGTTCGCGTTGTGCGCCTCGATGTGCGTCTGGGCCTCGCTGAGCATGCCACCGGTTCCGCACGCCGGGTCGTAGATCTTGCGGACGATTCCGGGTACGACGAGGTCGTCCTCGTCCGGGGCGAGCAACAGGTTGACCATGAGGTTGATGACCTCGCGCGGAGTGAAGTGCTCACCCGCGGTCTCGTTGCTGATCTCGGAGAACTTCCGGACGAGCTCCTCGAACAGGTAGCCCATCTGGTGATTGCTGACCAGCGCGGGCCGCAGGTCGATCTCGACGAATTTGCTGACCACCTGGTAGAGCAGACCCGCCTCGTCCAGACGGCTGATCTGGGCGTCGAAGCCGTATTTCTCGAGGACATCGACGGCGCCCGGCGAGAAGCCGCCGATGTACGAGCGCAAGTAGGTTGCGACGTTGTCCTGGTCGGCCTTCAGCCCTCGGAAGTTCAACTTGCTCGTGTTGTAGAACGTCAACCCGGCCGTTTTGCGCAGCGCCGGGTCCATGTTCTGCACCCCGGCCGCCTTGAGCTGCTGATACCGAGCCAGCACGGCGTCTTTGGTCGGTTCGAGGACCCAGTCGAGGCGGCGCAGCACCGTCAGCGGAAGGATCACCCGGCCGTACTCGGACTGCTTGTAGTCGCCGCGCAGCAGGTCTGCGACCGACCAGATGAAGTTGGCCAGTTTCTGGTGATCCGTGCTCACCGGGGTCCTTCCTTCGGGCCGTTCTCAGTGGGACGCAGCTTGCCGGACGCCAGGCCGTCGGCCGTCAACCGGGTCATCTCCGCGCTCAGCGCCGTGGCCTGTCGCAATGCGTCGTTCAACGCATCGAGGCGTCGAAAGACCTCACCGTGGTGGCGCTGCTCCGCGATCGGGATCCGCGGCACCTGCGCCCGCCGGACATCCAGGCGCAGCGTGCCGGAGAGGCTGCTCGTTCGTCTCTCGTTCCCGGCGGTCGGGAGGTGCCCGGCGAGGAACCACGGGTCGATCGTGTCGAGGTCCGGGCGGATCAGATAGATGCTGCGACCCAGGAGCGCGCCGTCTTCGGTGACGACTCCGGCGGTCACCGGCCGGGCGATCATCGGGACGACCACGTCCCCGGCGCGCAGCGGTATCCGTTGACTCACCCGGTCGGTGCCGGCGGTGGCCGGTCCGCGCCGGATGATGTCCGACGCGCTCAGGAGGGGCGCATCCACCGCTTCACCGTCGTCACCGCCCCGCAGCGGTCCGATGATCTCGACGGCGCCACTGCGGGCGAGTTCGGCGATCGAGATGCTCGGCGACGGAGTGTCCGCGGGTGCCTCGATCGTGCGGCCGGGTAGGAGCGCGGGGAGGCGCTCGACGAGCGCGGACAGTCGGCCACCGGCGGTGCGCAGTTCATCGGTCACACTCCGATGCGGCGAATCGACGGGTGCCCGGCGGCTCGGCCGGAGGTCGACCTCGTCGTCCAACAGGTCGATCACCGGCACCGGATACGCGAGCGGCTCGGCCGGTTCGACGCCGTCGAGGAATCGCCCGACGGCGGTGCCCGCCCGTTGAACGGCGGCGGCCAGGTCGAGTTCGGACGTGTCGAGGAGCAGTACCGCCGGCGTCGGCGTCGGCCTCCGTTGCAGGATCCACAAGTGGAGCCCGATGCCGTGCGGCGCCGCGGCGCCCGGCGGGAGCGCGACGACGGCGCGGAGGGCTCCGCGGCGGAGGAACTCGGCGCGGATGCGCCGCCCGGCGCGACGGCTGGCCGCGGAGGGCGGCATCAGCAGCACGGAGGTGCCGCCCGGGCGTAGATGGGCGAACGCGTGCTGCGCCCACGCCAGTTCCGGTTCGGTGCGCGGAGGGACACCGAACTCCCAGCGGCGGTCGTAGCCGAGCTCCTCGTGGCCCCAGTCGGTCAGGCCGAACGGAAGGTTGGCCACTACCGCGTCGACGGTGAGCTCGGCGAAAGCGTCGTGGCGGAGCGAGTCGCCGGTCCGGATCTCACCGGACAGCCCCCCGAACCCGAGCCAGAGGTCGGCCAGGCGGGTGGCGTCCGGATCGTTGTCCTGGCCGTAGACGGCGGTGGCGCCGGCGTCGACGGCGGCGCGCAGCAGTCGACCGGTGCCGCAGGCCGGGTCGAGCACGGTGCGGCCACCGACCCCGGCGAGCGTGACCATCAGTTCGGCCAGGGCGTCCGGGGTGGTCACCGAGCGTTGGGCCGGCAGCTCGGCGAAGCGCGACCACAGCTGGGCGAACGTGTCCGGCACGCCCCGTTCCGCGGACAGAGCATCCAGGTCCGGCCGCAGCTCCGCGGCCGGCATGAGCCGGGCGCCGCGGAGGTGGTCACCGGCGGCGGCCAAGGCCTGGGCGGGCTCGCCCTCGGCGGCCAGTAGGTTGCGCCAGAGCCGGTCCTCGGCCGTCACCGCGGGAAGTTTGCCCTGCTCCACGAGCCACTGCTCGACCTGTTCGAGGTCGAACTGCGGGCTGCCTGCGGTGCCGCCCACCGGGGCCGGGAAAGACCGGTAGCGCTTCCGCCAGTTGCTGACCGCCGCGCGCCCCACGCCCGCGAGCCGCGCGATGTCGGCCGCCGTGACCCTCGCTGATCGCTGCACCAAGGCAGTGTACATAGTCATGGCCGAGAATGTTTGTTGACACTGCTTTCAATGACGCTACCGTCTGGGGTGGCTCGGAGCGATGGCGAGCGTCCTTCGGCCCGGCTTGAGCCAAGAATCGGGCCTGGAGACGACAACTCGATCAGGCTCTACTGTGACCTGGCCACGCGGCTGCCCGCCTCGCCGACGAGCGACCGCGGTCTCGTGGCGCTCCACGGCGGGCCGGCCCCCACGCTGGAAGCGTTGGCCGGCGCGGACGTCAGCGCCGACGACGCTCGTGCGGTGGCCGCGGCCCGGCATGTCGCGGACGAGCCGCTACCCGACGTGGGGCGCGCTCGAGGCGGAGGGTGCCGTACGGGGTTACGGGCACCAGCGGCGCCGCCGCCGGGTGGACGGCGGATCTGTCCTCGATCCGCACGTGACCGACGGTGGCCGGCTGTGCCCGTGTGCCGCGTCGGCGTTCTGGACACGGCGTGGCGACTCCGGACCGAGAAGGGCTGCTGGGACTGATCCAGGCCGGACCGGGAGCCTGGAGACCGCCGATCGGATGCTGACCAGCGTCGTCCGGGGCTACCAGCCCCGTTCGCGCCATTCGTCCAGGTGGGGGCGCTCCTGGCCGAGTGTCGTGTCGTCGCCGTGGCCCGGGTAGACCCAGGTGTCGTCGGGCAGCTGGGCGAAGACGCGGCTCTCCAGGTGGTTCATCAGCGACCGGAAGTCCTCCGGCGAGTTCGTCTTGCCCGGGCCGCCGGGGAACAGCGAGTCACCGGTGAACAGGTGGGGACGTCCGCCGGGCTCGCGGTAGAGCAGCGCGATCGCGCCGGGGGTGTGACCGACCAGGTGGATGACCTCGAGCGGAACGCCGCCCACGGTGACGGTGTCGCCGTGACCGACCAGGTCGGTGGCGACGACCGGCAGTGCCTCGGCGTCGGCGGGGTGGGCCACCAGCCGGGCGTTGGTGTCCTTGGCCACCTCGGCCAGGGCCTGCCAGTGGTCACCGTGACGGTGGGTGGTGACGATCGTCGCCAACTCGGCGTCGCCGAGAACGCGAAGTAGGGTGTCGGCGTCGTTGGCCGCGTCGATGAGCAGCGTCTCGCCAGTGGCGGAATCACGCAGGAAGTACGCGTTGTTGTCCATCGGGCCGACCGACACCTTGGTGATCGTCAGCGGACCCGCCTCGCGGGTGGCCGGCGTTCCCTGGGGATCCACGTGTCCGCTGTAGCTCATGGCTTCATCGTCGTGCATCCCGAGTTGCGTGCGCTACGGGTCGCGGCATAGTGATCCCTGTCACCGGGACCGCACGTATTCTCGAACACACGGTCGAGGCCGGGCAGAAACTGTCGGACCCCGCAGTTAGATTTGAAGCGCCTGGAATCTCCGTCGACAACTGGAAGAGAAACACCGTGGCCGACCGGCTCCTCGTGCGTGGAGCACGCGAGCACAACCTGCGGGACGTCAACCTCGATCTTCCCCGGGATGCCCTCATCGTCTTCACCGGCTTGTCCGGTTCGGGCAAGTCGAGCCTCGCGTTCGACACGATCTTCGCCGAGGGCCAGCGTCGTTACGTGGAGTCGCTTTCCGCCTACGCGCGGCAGTTCCTGGGCCAGATGGACAAGCCCGACGTCGACTTCATCGAGGGTCTGTCCCCGGCGGTCTCGATCGACCAGAAGTCCACGAACCGCAACCCGCGCTCCACCGTCGGCACGATCACCGAGGTCTACGACTACCTCCGCCTGCTGTTCGCCCGCGCCGGGGTGCCGCACTGCCCGGTCTGCGACGAGCAGATCAGCCGGCAGACGCCGCAGCAGATCGTCGACCGGGTGCTGGCGATGCCCGAGGGCGCGCGCTTCCAGGTGCTCGCGCCGGTGATCCGCGGTCGCAAGGGTGAGTACCTCGATCTGTTCGCCGAGCTGCAGGCCAAGGGGTACGCCCGGGTCCGGGTCGACGGCGTCGTGCAGCCGCTCACCGAGTTCACCGAGGGCAACACCAAGCTGAAGAAGCAGGAGAAGCACACCATCGAGGTGGTCGTCGACCGGCTCGCGGTGAAGGAGAGCGCCCAGCGCCGCCTCACCGACTCGGTGGAGACCGCGCTCGGGCTGGCCGGCGGCATCGTCGTGCTCGACTTCGTCGACCTGCCGGAGGACTCGGCCGACCGGGAGCGGAAGTTCTCCGAGAACTTCGCCTGCCCGAACGACCACCCGCTGGCCATCGAGGATCTCGAGCCGCGCACGTTCTCGTTCAACGCGCCGTACGGTGCCTGCCCCGAGTGCAGCGGAATCGGCACCCGCAAGGAGGTCGACCCGGAGCTGGTCGTCCCCGATCCGGAGCGCACGCTCGGCGAGGGCGCGATCCAGCCGTGGTCGACCGGCCACAACCTGGAGTACTTCCTCCGCCTGCTCTCCGGCCTCGGCGACGCGCTGGGCTTCGACCTGGACACGCCGTGGGAGAAGCTCACCGCCAAGCAGAAGCGGGCGGTGCTGCACGGGCACGACACCCAGGTGCACGTCCAGTACACCAACCGGTACGGGCGCAAGCGCTCGTACTACGCCAGCTTCGAGGGCGTCATGCCGTTCCTCGAGCGCCGCCACGCCGAGACCGAGTCCGAGTGGAGCAAGGACCGGTACGAGGGCTACATGCGTGACGTCCCGTGCCCGGTCTGCCGGGGCACGCGGCTCAAGCCCGAGGTGCTGGCCGTCCGGCTGTCGGGCAAGAACATCGCCCAGGTGTCGTCGCTGGCCATCGACGAGTGCGCGGCGTTCCTGGCCGACCTGCAGCTCGACAACCGGCAGCGGATGATCGCCGGTCAGGTGCTCAAGGAGATCAACGAGCGCCTGCGCTTCCTGCTCGACGTCGGGCTCGACTACCTCTCGCTCGACCGGCCGGCGGGCACGCTCTCCGGTGGCGAAGCCCAGCGCATCCGGCTCGCCACCCAGATCGGGTCCGGGCTGGTCGGCGTGCTGTACGTGCTCGACGAGCCGTCGATCGGGCTGCACCAGCGTGACAACCGGCGGCTGATCGAGACGCTGCTGCGCCTGAAGAAGCTCGGCAACACGCTGATCGTCGTCGAGCACGACGAGGACACGATCGCGGCCGCCGACTGGGTGGTCGACATCGGCCCCGGCGCCGGTGAGCACGGTGGCCACGTCGTCGTCTCCGGCACCGTGCAGGATCTGCTGACCAGCAAGGATTCGCTGACCGGGGCGTACCTGTCCGGGCGGCAGAACATCCCGGTGCCGGCCGTGCGCCGCCCGGTCGACCCGAAGCGCCGGATGCTGGTGAAGGGCGCGCGCGAGCACAACCTGCGCGGGCTCGACGTCGCGTTCCCGCTCGGCACGCTCACCGCGGTCACCGGGGTCTCGGGGTCGGGCAAGTCGACGCTCGTCAACGACATCCTCTACTCGGTGCTGGCCAACACGCTCAACGGCGCGCGGCTGGTGCCGGGGCGCCACCAGCGGATCAACGGGCTCGACCTGGTCGACAAGGTCGTCGGCGTCGACCAGTCGCCGATCGGGCGCACGCCGCGGTCGAACCCGGCCACCTACACCGGGGTCTTCGACCGCATCCGCAAGCTGTTCGCCGAGACCACCGAGGCGAAGGTGCGCGGCTACGGCCCCGGCCGGTTCTCGTTCAACGTCAAGGGCGGGCGCTGCGAGGCGTGCACCGGTGACGGCACGATCAAGATCGAGATGAACTTCCTGCCCGACGTCTACGTCCCGTGCGAGGTGTGCAAGGGCGCCCGGTACAACCGGGAGACGCTCGAGGTGCACTACAAGGGCAAGTCGATCGCCGAGGTCCTCGAGATGCCGATCGAGGAGGCCGCGGAGTTCTTCGCCCCGATCACCGCGATCAAGCGGTACCTGTCGACGCTCGTCGACGTCGGTCTCGGGTACGTGCGGCTCGGTCAGCCGGCGCCGACGCTCTCCGGCGGCGAGGCGCAGCGCGTGAAGCTCGCCACCGAGCTGCAGAAGCGGTCCACCGGCCGCACGGTGTACGTGCTCGACGAGCCCACCACCGGGCTGCACTTCGAGGACATCCGCAAGCTGCTCGGCGTGCTGGAGCGCCTGGTCGACCAGGGCAACACGGTGATCGTGATCGAGCACAACCTCGACGTGATCAAGACCGCCGACTGGATCATCGACATGGGTCCGGAGGGCGGCAACAAGGGCGGCACGGTGGTCGCCGAGGGCACGCCCGAGCAGGTGGTCGAGGTCGAGGCCAGCCACACCGGCCGGTTCCTCGAGCCGCTGCTGCGTGGCGAGGGTGCCGGGGCCGCGGCCCTGCGCGCCAGCGTCGCCGCTCAGCGCCCCAAGCGTGCCCGCAAGCCCGCCACCGTGGGCTGACGCACCATCCGCCGATGGCCGCCCTGCTGACGTGGGGCGGCCATCGGCGTGTCCGGCGTCAGGCCGGGGTGGTGAGCGCGGTGACGTCCTCGACCGGGGAGAAGCGGCCGTCCAGGTCGACGTAGACCTCGGCCGGGCCGATGTCGAAGAACATGCCGATCAGCCGTACGCGCCCCTCGTCCAGGGCCCGGGCCACCGACGGGTGCGTCGCGAGGTGGTCCAGTTGCTGGCGCACGTTGGCCTGCACCAGCCGGTCGAGCGGCTCGAGGTGCCGGTCGAGCGTTCCCGCGCGCTCGTCACGTTCGCAGCGCGCCCGGCTGGCCCGCGCGGTACGCAGCCAGGAGGCCAGCGCGCCCCGTCCCCGGTCCCCGCCGCTGCGCAGGGCGTTCATCGCGCCGCAGCCGGAGTGGCCGCAGACGACGATCGTCGGGACGCGCAGGACGTCGACCGCGTACTCCACCGCGGCGGCCACCGACACGTCCGGGTCCGACGGTTCGCCGCCGGCCGAGTACGGCGGCACGAGGTTGCCGACGTTGCGGACCGTGAACAGGTCGCCCGGGCCGCTCGTCGTGATGAGGTTCGGCACCACCCTGGCGTCGGCGCAGGTGATGAACAGCGCGGTCGGCGCCTGGTGGTCGGAGAGCTCGGCGAGGAACGGCTGGACCAGCGGCCGGGCCCGGCGCTGGTACTCGCGCGCGCCGACGAGCAGCCGGTCGCCCGGCTCACCGGCCTGCCACTCGCCCCAGGGTGAGAACCACCGCGGCAGCGTGGCCGTCGGACCGGTGCGGCTGCGGGCCCCCGGGTCGCCGTCGAGCGCGGGCTGCCCCACCTCCTCCACGACGACCGTCCCGCCGCCGGCCCGGTGCCGGTCGATCCACAGGCTCAGGTGGTCGTAGGCCGCGTGGTCGAGGAAGTCGACGACGAGTTCGACGACGACGTCGCTGCCCTCCGGGATCGAGCCGAGCACGCGGGACAGGCGCGGCACGGCCAGGAAGCTCAGCGTGCCCTCCACGACGACCCGGTGCCCTCCGTCGGCGCTCTCGGCGTGGATGCCGGCCCACAACACGCGACGCAGCGTGAGCGCCACGGCCAGGGCCAGCCCGGCCAGCACCCCCTCGAGCAGGTTGAGGAACACGACTCCGCCCGCGGTCACCACGTACACGGAGAGGTCGCCGTGCCGGCGCACCGCGCGGACGTGACGCAGGTCGACGAGCCGGACGCCGATGACGACGAGCAGCCCGGCCAGCGCGGCCAGCGGCACCTCTTCGATCGCCGCGGTGAGGAACAGCGTGATGACGACGACCCAGACGCCGTGCAGCACCGTGGAGGCCCGGGTCCGGGCCCCGGCGGTCACGTTCGCCGTGCTGCGGACGATGACACCGGTCACCGGCAGGCCGCCGAGCCCACCGGAGAGCGTGTTGGCGACGCCCTGACCCACCAGTTCGCGGTTGAGCGACGCGCGGGGCCCGCGGTGCATGCCGTCGACGGCCATGGCCGAGAGCAGGCTCTCGACGCTCGCGACCAGGGCGACGGTGAGGACGCCGACGACGAACGCGGCCCACTTGCCGTCCGGGAAGGCGGGCAGCACGTGCCCGGCGAACAGGTCGCCGGGCAGGTCGACCCGGTCGACGGGCAGCGCGAGGACCATCGAGAGCACGGTCGCGCAGCCGACGGCGGCCAGGGGGGCCGGGACGCGTCGGACCGCGGCCGGCATCCAGCGCCAGCCGACCATGACACCGATCGCGAGAAGCCCGACCGAGGTCGCCGGGCCGTGCGGCGTCAGGAGCTGGCCGGGCAGTTCGATCAGGTTGTCCCAGCCGTTGCCGGGGCTGTCGGCGCCGAGCACCACGTGCAGCTGGCCGAGGGCGATCGTCAGCCCGATGCCGGCGAGCATGCCGTGCACGACGGCGGGGGAGAGAGCCATCGCGCTGCGGGCGACGCGGCTCAGGCCGAGCACGATCTGCACCAGGCCGGCGATCACGGTGATCGCGCAGGTGGTGGCCCAGCCGAACTGGGCGACCAGTTCGGCGACGATCACCGTCAGACCGGCGGCCGGGCCGCTGACCTGCAGCGGTGCTCCGCCCAGCAGGCCGGCGACGATGCCTCCGACGGCGGCGGCGATCAAGCCGGCCATGATCGGGGCGTCGGATGCGGCGGCGATACCGAGTGAGAGCGGCACCGCGACCAGGAAGACCACGAGCGAGGCCGGCAGGTCGTGCCGGAAGAGGGTGGTGAGTTTTTCGGGCATGGGCATGGCGCGGCCTCCAGGGTCGCGTGCGTTTCAGTCCGAAAGATTCATGGAGCATCAGTAATGAGGCTTTTGCCCCAAATCAGGCTAAAGGCTCGCGGGTGTTCCCGGAAGGCCCCGGACGCAACGAGGGCCCCGAACCAGCGGTTCGGGGCCCTCGCTGTAATGCGGACGTCAACTCAGGGTGGAGGACGCCTTCCGCGTGGCCTGGTAGGAGGGGAGCGAGACCATCGGTGGCCGCTCCTCCCACGGGATGTCCCAGGTCACCGGGACGACCTCGCCTTCCACCCGGCTGAACTGGACCAGCTCGTGCCCTTCGGGCCGGCCCGGCCCGATCCGTGCGGTCAGCGTCTGGATGATCGTGGCCGCCATCCGCCCCAGTGCGGCGGTGTCCTGGTGGCCGTGCCCGCGTTCACCCAGGTCGACCTGGGCGACGGCGTCGATGCCGTGGGCGAGCACCGTGTCGATGAGGATGCCGGTCTCCACCCCGTAGCCGGGTGCGAACGGCAGTCGTTCGAGCAGGGAGCGCCGTCCGGCGTACTCCCCGGCCAGGGGCTGGACGACACCGGCCAGCTCGGGCAGGAACGCGTTGAGCAACGGTCGTGCGGTGAGCTCGGTGACCCGCCCGCCACCGACCGGTGAGACGCCGGCCAGTGGCCGGTCGTAGAACGCTTTCACCAGTTGGACGGACGGATCGCTCAGGATCGGGCCGAGCAGGCCCGTGACGTAGTGCGGGCGGAAATCGGTCAGGTCGGCGTCGACGTAGACCACGATGTCCGCGCTGGTCGCGTGCAGCGACCGCCAGAGCACCTCGCCCTTGCCCGGGCGGCTGGGCAGGTCGGGGACGATCGCGTCACGATGGGCGACGCGGGCGCCGGCGGCCGCGGCCCGTTCGGCGGTTCGGTCGGTGGACCCCGAGTCGACGACCACGATGTCGTCGATGAGGTCGGTCTGTGCCGCCAGATGCACGATGCGTTCGACGATCGTGCCGACGGTGTCTTCCTCGTTGAGCGCCGGCAGCACCACGGCGACGCTCGTCGAGCCCTTGCGGTCGGCAAGAGCCTCGACGGGCCAGTCACTCGCGGTGGAGGTCCGGCGGGAGAACCAACTACGGGTATCGGCTCTCATCGGCGACCCCTTCCGGTCAGGACCGAGCTGGGGGATGGCCAGCCCAGTGTGACGGGTGAGAACAACCACGCTGTCGGACAATAGTTTCTTGCGAGTTTCGTCCTGTGGTCACTCAAGTGACCGACTGTGACCGGTTTGGAGGGGGCAGCACGTCCGGCCCCGGACAGCAGCCCGGTCGTACCCTTTCTGGATCGTTTTAATACGGGGATTTGTGCGGGGAACACGGCACGGCAGAATGAAGGGATGGCACCGCTTCGTCGCATCTTCTACGACACCGAATTCATCGAGGACGGGCACACCATCGACCTGGTCTCGATCGGAGCGGTCGACGAGGACGGCAACGAGTTTTACGCCGTATCCACCGAGTTCGACGACACCCGCGCGATTCCCTGGGTGCGTAAGAACGTCCTCGACAAGCTGCCCGGCCCATCGTCGAAGGCGTGGATGTCGCGCGAACGAATCAAAGTTGAACTCTTGGAGTTCCTCACCGCGGGCGTACCGGCGCGCGGCTCGGTGGAGCTGTGGGCCTGGTACGCCGCGTACGACCACGTAGCGCTCTGCCAGCTGTGGGGTCCGATGCCCGCGCTGCCGCGCGCGATTCCCCGGTTCACCAAGGACCTGCGTCAGCGCTGGGACGATCTGGGCCGTCCCGAGCTGCCCCCGGCGGGCGTCGACCAGCACGACGCGGTCGCCGACGCCCGGCACAACCTGGCCCGCTGGCGGGCGATGGAGAAGGCGCGCGTTTCCGCGCCGGAAGGTGTCCGCATCGGATCGCTCTGACGACTACCGTGTGCACCGAGGCGGCTACCGCGTCGGATCGACACCCCTCGTAGCACCGTGACGCGGTTCCCTTCCGCCGCCCGCGTGCTACGAAAGGACCGCACCATGCACATCGGCGTGCTCACCGGCGGGGGAGACTGCCCCGGCCTCAACGCCGTCATCCGGGCCATCGTCCGCAAGGGCGTGAGTGTGTACGGGCACGAGTTCTCCGGTTTCCGGGACGGCTGGCGCGGTCCGGTGGAGGACGACGCGCGGCCGCTGGGCATCGAGCAGGTCCGCGGCATCCTGCCGCGGGGTGGCACGATCCTGGGCTCGTCGCGGACCAACCCGTACAAAGTGGAGTACGGCGTCGAGAAGATCCGGGAGACGCTGGAGCGGCGGGGCATCGAGTCGCTGATCGCGATCGGCGGCGAGGACACCCTCGGCGTGGCGAAGAAGCTCACCGACGAGGGCATCCCGGTGGTCGGTGTGCCCAAGACGATCGACAACGACCTGGGCGCGACCGACTACACGTTCGGGTTCGACACCGCGGTGACGGTCGCGGTCGAGGCGATCGACCGGCTGCACACCACCGCCGAGTCGCACCACCGCGCGCTCGTCGTCGAGGTGATGGGGCGGCACGCCGGGTGGATCGCGCTGCACTCCGGGCTGGCCGGCGGCGCGAACGTGATCCTCGTCCCCGAGCTGCCGTTCAGCCTCGACGACGTGATCAAGCACGTCGAGTCGCGGTTCGCCACCCAGCACTACTCGCCGATCCTCGTGGTCGCCGAGGGCGCGGTGCCGCAGGAAGGCGCCGAGGTGCTCAAGAGCGGCGAGCTCGACGCGTTCGGGCACGTGCGGCTGGGCGGCATCGGGCAGTGGCTCGCCGAGCGGATCGAGGAGCGCACCGGCAAGGAGTCGCGGGCGGTCGTGCTCGGGCACGTCCAGCGCGGCGGTTCGCCGACGCCGTTCGACCGCGTGCTGGCCACCCGGTTCGGCCTGCACGCGATCGACGCCGCCCACGAGCGGGACTGGGGAAAGATGGTCGCGCTGCAGGGCACCGACATCGTCCGGGTGCCGATCGAAGAGGCCACCCGCGAACTGAAGACCGTTCCCCTGTCCCGCTACGCCGAAGCGGAAGTGTTCTTCGGTTAGTCCTCCTCGCGGCCGGCGAGGTCGAGCGCGAGGTTCAGGACGAAGCTGACGATCCAGACGACGATTGCGCCCCAGAAGCCGGCCCAGAAGCCGTCGACCTCGAAGCCGAGCCCGAACTGCTCGGCGAACCAGCCGACGAGCAGGAACAGGAGCGCGTTCACGATCAGCCCGAACAACCCGAGCGTCAGAACGTAGATCCCGCAGCCGATCGCCTTCACGACCGGCTTCACGATCGCGTTGATCACACCGAAGATCACCGCGACGACGAGCAGCGTGCCGACCTTGGCCGGCCAGGTTGTCTCGGTGACGTCGATGCCGTCGACGACGTACGTCGACGCCAGGAGCGCCACCGCGGTGACGAGCACCGTGAGTATGAGCTTCACAGCTGTCGATCCTGGCAGACCGGGTCTACTCAATCGGTGAGGTCGAGGAGGTCCGGCGCCGCCGGGTGATGTGCGGCCAGCAGGTCGAACGTCACCCCGGTCGGCGTCGAGCCCTCGGCCCGGTCGAGCACGTCCTCGTCCACCCGGTAGCCGACGCACGGCACCCCGGCCGCGCCGGCGAGCCGGGCGAGCTCGCGCAGCGACCACGCGAGCTCCGGCAGGTCGGCGACCCGGCGCCCGGCGGCGTCCAGCAATGCGACCCGGTCGACGTCGCCGACGAGCCGCTTCAGCCCGGCCTCGGTACCGGCGTCGAACACCGGCTCCGCGGCCGGGGCCGACAGGCCGGCCGCCACGAGCACCACGACCGACGCCACCGGTCCACCCGGCCCGTCGAGGTCCGGGACCGTCCGGTTGCCGATCGTCAGCGTGCGCCGGTGTCCCTCGTCGTCGCTCAGCACGATCGACCGGCGATCGGCCCGCACGGTGAGCAGGGGAGCCTCGGCGACCTCGTCGGGGTCGAGGTCCTCGTCGTAGGTGAGCGTCACCGGCTCGTCCACCTCGGGTCGCAGCACGACCGGCGGAGGCAGCACCGGGAACCGCTGCGGCTCCCGCTCGACCTGTGCCCGGATCTCGTCGCGCTGCGCCAGCCGCTGGTAGCGCTCGAGCCGCGGCCGCTCCCGCGCTTCGGCGCCGGAGCCGAGCACCAGCCACACGGTCGGCGGCCACAGCCAGCCGAGCGTCAGGCCCACCACGCCGCCGACGCCGCCCACCACCGCCCACGATGTGTCGGGGTCGAGCAGCGCGACCATCGGCCCGAGACACCCGAGCCCGAGCGTCACCGCTTGTAACCAGTCGCCGATCACCCGGGCGCGTTCGGCCCGCAGGCCCCATCCGCCGTACGATTCCAGCGGCCACGACGTCAGCCCACCGAGCGCGATCGCGGCCAGCGAGCCGAACGCGACGTACAACGTCCACGGAGCGTGGTCGGTCAGCGGCCACGCGGCGAACCCGACGACCGAGGTCAGCCCGAGCACGACCCGGGCCGCCCGCACCACCCGGCGCACCGGCCGGCGGCCGGCGATCGCGATCCGCAGCGTGGTGTCCGCCCGCCCGGCGGGCACCGCGGACCGGCCGAACGAGCCGATCGACTCGGGAAGCGCCTCGACACTCATCTGCATACCTCTCGAAACCACGTGGCGCCGGTCACGCCGGTGGGACCGCAACCCGAAGCCACGGCCAACTACCCTGGGGAACGTGATGGACACCGTCGTCGACGACTTGGATATCTGGCGCTCTCTGCCCGCCGCACAGCAACCGACCTGGCCGAATCCCGACACCCTGGCCGAGGTCGGCCGGACGCTGTCCACGGTTCCGCCGATCGTCGCCCCGTACGAGGTCGACGCGCTCCGGGCCCGCCTGGCCGAGGTGGCGCAGGGCCGCGCGTTCGTGCTCCGCGGCGGTGACTGCGCCGAGACGTTCGACGACAACACCGAGCCGCACCTGCGTGCGCTCACCCGGGTGCTGCTGCAGATGGCGGTCGTGCTGACGTACGGCGCGTCGATGCCGGTCGTCAAGATCGGCCGGGTCGCCGGGCAGTACGCGAAGCCCCGCTCGTCGGACATCGACGCGCTCGGCCTGCCCTCCTACCGCGGCGACATGGTCAACGCGTTCACGCCCGACCCCGAGCTGCGCATCCCCGACCCGAACCGGATGGTCCGCGCGTACGCCAACGCGGCCGCCGCGATGAACATGCTGCGCGCGTTCAGCCGGGGCGGCATGGCCGACCTGCACGCCGTGCACGACTGGAACAAGGAGTTCGTCAAGAACTCCCCGGCCGGCGAGCGGTACGAGACGATCGCGGCCGAGATCGACCGGGCGCTGAAGTTCATGCAGGCGGCCGGCGTCAACGACCCGGCGCTGCGCGCCACCGACCTGTACGCCTCGCACGAGGCGCTGATCCTCGACTACGAGCGCCCGCTCACCCGGCGCGACGAGAACGGCGTCGCGTACGACCTGTCGGCGCACATGATCTGGATCGGCGAGCGCACCCGGCAGGCCGGCGGCGCCCACCTGGACTTCGTGTCCCGGATCGCGAACCCGATCGGCGTCAAGCTCGGTCCGACGACCTCACCGGAGTACGTCGTCGAGTTGGCCGAGCGCCTCGACCCGGAGCGCGTCCCCGGCCGGCTCACGCTGATCTCGCGGATGGGCAACCACAAGGTCCGCGACGCGCTGCCGCCGCTCGTCGAGAAGCTCCGGTCGACCGGGCACCTGGTCGTCTGGGAGTGCGACCCGATGCACGGCAACACCCACGAGGCATCGAACGGGTACAAGACCCGCCACTTCGACCGCATCGTCGACGAGGTGCTCGGCTTCTTCGAGGTGCACCGCGCGCTCGGCACCCACCCCGGCGGCGTCCACGTCGAGCTGACCGGCGAGGACGTCACCGAGTGCCTGGGCGGCGCGCAGGATCTCCTCGACGCCGACCTCGCCAACCGGTACGAGACCGCCTGCGACCCGCGGCTGAACAGCCAGCAGTCGCTGGAGCTCGCCTTCCTGATCGCGGAGATGCTGCGCGGATGATCGACCTCCGGTCGGACACGGTCACCCGGCCGACGGACGGCATGCGCAAGGCCATCGCCGAAGCCGAGGTCGGCGACGACGTCTACGGCGAGGACCCCACGGTCGTCGCGCTGGAGACCGACGTCGCCGCGATGTTCGGCCACGAGGCGGCACTGTTCGTGCCGTCCGGCACGATGGCCAACCAGCTGGCGCTGACCACGCTCCTGCACCCCGGCGCCGAACTGCTCTGCGACGCCGACGCGCACATCGTCACCTACGAGGGCGGCGCGGCCGGCGCGATCGGCGGGTTCAGCACCCGCACCGTGGTCGGCCCCACGCCGGGCGCGCTCGACGTCGACGCCTGGCTGGCGCAGGTGCGGTTGCCCGGGTACCCGGGGCTGCCGACCACCGCCGTCGCGGTCGAGAACACGAACATGCGCGGCGGCGGCGCGGTGCTGCCCTACGACGACCTGGTGCGGCTGCGCGCGGGCGTTCCGGCGCTGCACTGCGACGGCGCGCGCATCTGGAACGCGAGCGTGGCGTCCGGGGTGTCGTTCGCCCGGTACGGGGCCCTGTTCGACACGCTGTCGGTCTGCCTGTCCAAGGGGCTCGGGGCGCCGGTCGGTTCGCTCGTCGTCTCGACCGCCGAGCGCATCGCGCGGGCCCGGGCCCGGCGGCACCAGCTCGGCGGAGCGATGCGGCAGGCCGGCATCCTGGCCGCGGCCGGGCGGTACGCGCTCGAGCACCACGTCGACCGCCTGGCCGACGACCACGCGCGGGCAAAACGGCTGGCCGAAGCGCTCGGCGCGGACGCTCCGCAGACCAACCTGGTGCTGCTCACGGTCGACGATCCGGCCGCGGTGGTGGCGGCCGCCGCCGAGCAGGGCGTGCTGACGTCGCTGTTCGGACCGCGTACGGTGCGCCTGATCACGCACCTGGACGTGGACGACGAAGGCCTCGATCAGGCGATTCGGGTGCTGTCCTCTGTGCTGGGTGGCTAGTCCAAAACCCTCCGAACGGAGACTTTCTTTTCGCTGACGACTGGCGCAACGATGCGTCATGCGCACCTTACGCCGGGTTGTCGGTGAGCAACCGCTGATCCTCGCGTGGACGTTGGGCACCACGCTGACCCTGCTCTTCGCCGAGTGGCTGCTCGAGCCGTTCTTCCCGGTCGTGGTCGCTCTCGGCTTCGGCGCGCTGGTGCTCGTCGTGCTGCTGACCCTGCGCGACGTCGTCGACGGTCGGCTGATCGCGGAGAGCGGGCTCGCCGAACTGGCCGAGCGCTCCGACCGGGCCGACGCCGACCTGCGTGAGGTGCGCGGGCGCGTGCGTATCGGCGAGGAGGCCCGCCGGGAGGTGGCCGAGCTCACCGAGCGGGTGAGCCGCCTGGAGACCGTGCTGTCGCTGCTGACCCGCTGGCCGAGGGAGGTGGCCGGCAGCCCCGTCACCAACACCGTCCAGTTCCGGCCGTCCACCGAGCGCAACGGCTCGTCGGCGCGTGACGACCTCGCGCGGTTCCGGGGGCGCCGGGCGGCCCAGGAACGCGGGCGCAAGCGGGTCGAGCGGTGGCGCACCCAGCTCGGCGGCGGCCCGGACCGGTTGGCGGTCTACGTCGACGTGTTCTGGGTGGCCTCCTCCGAGGGGCCGATGCTGGTGATCCGGCGGACGCGGATGAGCGCGCCGGACTGGGGCTCCGGCCCGGAGTACCTGCTCGCGATGGAGGAGCGGTTCGCGGACGCGCGGGCCCGGCGGGAGGTCGCGTTCTGGAGCGTGCCGGCCGGCGAGGACCTGGGGCGGCTGGTCAGCCGCCTGGCCGCGGACCAGGACCGCTGGCAGGACCTCGCGGACGGGTTGCCCGCGGTCGTCCGGGAGGGTGACGGCGACCGGCTCGGGCCCGCCACCAGCGCGGAGCTGGAGGCGCTCGTGCAGGCTGACGAGCCGGTGCGGATCGTGCGCTACACGGCCGTGCTGGAGGGCGTGACCACGGCCGAGCCGGCATTCCGCCGGGCGTCGGTGGTGCACACCGAGGGTGATCCGGTGGCCGCGCTGGTCGCGGACGCGTTCGTGCGGGTGCTCGACGGGATGTCGGTGGAGCCGGGGGAGCCGGCCGGCGCCGACGCCACGCTCGGCGACGCCGCGACCGCCGGTATCGCCCGCTGGCACGGCACCGACGGCCTGCGTGCCGACGCCCGGTCGGTGCTCGACCAGCGTCGCCGCCGCGGCACCGAGCCCGCCCGGCACGCCGCCGTGGAACCCCGCCACCACCGCCGCCCCCGCCACGGGGTACCGGGCTAGCGCGTCCTCCCGGGCCTATGACGGGTCGAACCAGGCCGGGAACGCGTCGAGGCCCCGGGAACCTGTCCCTAGGCGGCCGCGGCCGTCGTCACCGGGGCCAGGTTGCCGTCGGCCTGGCGGGCGCACTGCGCGGAGCGCAGGTCGCGGGCGACGAACGCACTCAGACAGGTCGCGAACTGGGCGTGGCCGCGGGCGTTCGGGTGGGCGGACTGCTGCAGCATGTTCATTCCCAGCCCGTGCCGGATCCCGGCCAGATCGACCGAGACGCCGCGCGACCACTCCTGGTACCGGCTGATGCCACGCGCGCACGCCTCCCGCCCGCGGAGGGCCGGAGAAAGGTCCAGATAGCGGACGCCCTGCGTCGCGGCGATCCGCGCGAACGCGGCGCTGAACCGGCCGGCCACCCAGTTCTTGGCCCAGTTGCCGTCGTCGTCGCGCACCGGGCACCCGAACAGCCCCCGGGCCGCGCCGCCGTACCGGATGTCGCCCGTGACCGGCGACGCGTACGACTGCAGCACGAGTGTGTAGTCGTTCCGCCCGTACCCGGCGTCACGCATCACCGACCGGATGTCACGCACGTTCCGCGCGATCCGGGGCTCGGCCGCGCTCAACCGCTTCCGGACGATCGGCGTCCAGGCGTCCTGGCAGCGCGGAGCGAGCCGCAGGTACGCGACGATGCAGTCGTAGGCCAGGTTGGCGTAACCGATGTCGTTGACGCCGACGGTCAACACGATCAGCCGCACGTCGTACCGCCGCGCCACCGCGCGCAGCTGCTCGGCCTGCGGCGCCTCGCCGTACCGGTGGTGCCCGCCGAGCCGGACGTCGGCGGTGCTCGCCCCGGCGCACGCCAGGTTCACCCGGGCCGGGCGCCGGACCCCGGGCAGCGCGGTGTGCTCGATCGCGGCGGCCCGGGAGCGGTGACAGAAGTTGCCGCGGCGGTTCGTGCCCGGACGGTAGTTCCCCGCACCTTCACCGGAGACGAAACTGTCGCCCATCCCCACGACCGCGGGCCGGCGCGCGGCAGCATCCGCAGGCGGCGCGACCAGGACACCGAGGACGACCGCCAACACCACTGTCAGGGCACGGAATCGCACGACGTCATCGTCGCACAGTGATCAGACGAATACGCGGCGTGAAACAATCGAGGCCCACCCCGGCGGCTGCCGGAGTGGGCCTCGAGGAATGGCTCAGGACTCGGGGTGCTGGGCCAACCGGGAGAGGTACAGCGGCTCGCCGAGCTTCTCGATCAGATCGAGCTGGGTCTCGAGGTAGTCGATGTGGTGTTCCTCGTCCTTGAGGATCGCCTCGAAGAGGTTCGCCGACGTGTGGTCACCGACCGAGCGCATGTGGGCGATGCCCTCGCGCAGCCGGGTGACGGCCTCCTGCTCGATCAGCATGTCGCACCGGAACATCTCCGGGACGGTCTCGCCGATACGCAGCGCCAGCAGCTTCTGGTAGTTCGGAAGCCCTTCGAGGAACAGGATCCGGTCGGTGAGCACCTCGGCGTGGCGCATCTCGTCGATGGACTCGGCCTTGGTGTGCGAAGCCAGAGTCGTGTAGCCCCAGTTCTCCTGCATCTTTCCGTGCAGGAAGTACTGGTTGATCGCGGTCAGCTCGGCGGTGAGCTGCTCGTTGAGGAACTCGATGGTCCTCGCGTCGCCTTGCATGCCGGAGGCCCTCCGTTCGGGTGTGGAACAACCACCCTATCGTCGAAACGGAGGTTTTTCCTGTTGCCGGACACGACTCGCCGACCGTAGAGCGAGTGGCGTCTACGATCGGAGGTTGTCCCGCGGTCAGGAAGCTCGGGCCAGCGGCGCTTCTCCGTCCTGGATTAACCCGCAGATCCGCTCGACGCAGGACCCGCACCCGGTGCCCGCCCCGCAGGCCTCGCCGACGTCGAACTCGTCGCGGGCGCCGGCGGAGATCGCCGACCGCACCTCGGATTCGCGAACTCGCGCGCAGATGCAGACGTACATGAGCTCACCTCCGGGAGCGGCTGGGCCATTGGTAAGGCTTGGCTCAGTAAGGGTCACCTAAAGGTGCGCGGGATGCAAGTGGTTGTGCGAATTCGCTCCCGAACCCGAACGAGGCGCCGCCCCAAGGGCGGCGCCTCGTCGAATCAGGTGCTCAGAGCGTAGTTGCGGGGGTCAGCGTCTTACCGAGCGCCGGCGGCAAAGTGCGGACGGCGAGCTCCAGTTCGGCCAGGTCGTCGCCGTGCAGGGCCTGCGGCCCGTCGCACTTGGCGGTCTCCGGATGGGGGTGGACGTCGATCAGCAGCCCGTCCGCGCCGACGCCGATCGCGGCCCGCGACAGCGGCACGACGAGCTCGCGGCGCCCGGCCGCGTGCGACGGGTCGATCAGGATCGGCAGGTGCGAGAGCTGGTGCATCATCGGCACCGCCGACACGTCGAGCATGTTCCGGATCGCCGACTCGAAGGAGCGCACCCCGCGCTCGCACAGCACGATGTCGAGGTTGCCGCGCTGGGCGATGTACTCGGCGGCCATCAGCCACTCCTCGTAGGTGGCGGTGAGGCCACGCTTGAGCAGCACCGGCTTGCCGATCGCGCCCACCGCCTGCAGCAGCGGGAAGTTCTGCATGTTGCGGGTGCCGATCTGCAGCATGTCGGCGTACTCGGCCACCACGTCGACGTCGGCCGGGTCGACGACCTCGGTCACCACCGGCAGGCCGGTCTCGGTACGCACGTCGGCGAGGATCTTCAGGCCGTCGACGCCCAGCCCCTGGAACGCGTACGGCGACGTGCGCGGCTTGTAGGCACCCCCGCGCAGCAGCGCGGCACCGGCGCCACGGGCCATCCGGGCGGCCGCGAGCGTCTGCTCGGGGGTCTCCACCGCGCACGGGCCGGCGATCAGCGTGACGCTGTCGGGGCCGATCGGGACGCCGCGCACGTGCACGGTCGACGTCCGGGGATGGTTCTCGCTGCTGACCAGCTTGTAGGGCGAGGTGATCCGGACGACCTCGGCGACGCCGGGCAGACCTTGCACCTCCAGCGAGGCCAGCACGGGTTCGCCGGCGACCACGCCGATGATCGTGCGGGTTACGCCACGGGAGACGAACGCCGAGCCGCCGGCCTCCTCGACCGTCGACACGACCGTGGAGAGGGCGCTCTCCGAAGCGTCGGGACTCATCACGATGACCATTGCGGTGTTTCTCCTAGAAAACGAAAGAGCCCCGGGCCTGGGGCCCGGGGCGAGAGTTCCTTAGCGGCTTTGCGCTCTAGTGCAGCGCGACTAGCCGCCGGGGAGAGCCCGGGCGGTAGCCATACCAAAAGTAGAAGCGCTGCTGCATGACGCGAAGCCTAACCGATGACGCGGGAAACGTGCTGTCGGGTAGCTGCCAGCCCGCTGCGTCATCGGCGGGCGGCCAGCCCGCGGAGCAGGCCGATGTCGGCCGCGTGGCCGATGCCGTCGTCCTCGGAGGGTGTCTCGACGACGATCGGCACCCCGGCCGCGGCCGGATGGGTGAACAGCGCCCCGAACGCCTCCGCGCCGATCGTGCCCCGGCCGAGCGTCTCGTGCCGGTCGCGCAACGAGCCCGCCGGGTCACGCGAGTCGTTCGCGTGCACCAGCGCCAGACGATCGGCGCCGACCGTGTCGACGAGCGTGTCGAGGACCTTGGCCAGGCCGCCGGACTCGGAGAGGTCGTGCCCGGCCGCGTGGGCGTGGCACGTGTCGAGACACACCCGCAGCCGGGGGTGGCCGTCAACGGCGGCGAAGTACTCCCCGAGATCCTCGACCCGGGACGCCAGCGCGAACCCACCGCCGGCGGTCGGCTCGACCAGCAGGTCGGGGTCGTCCGGCGTCAGCTCGTCGAGCAGCGGCAGCAGGTGCGCGCGCAGCTGCCCGTACGCCTCCGCGCGCCGTTCGGTGGCCAGCGACGACCCGGCGTGGAACACGACGCCACGCGCGCCGATCACCCGCCCGCGGGCCACCGCGTGACGCAGCGACGCGACCGACTTCTCGACCGTCGCCTCCACGTTCGAGCCGAGGTTGACCAGGAACGTCGCGTGGATGAAGACCGGTACGTCCTGCTCGGCGGCCCAGGCGGCGAACTTCGTGTCCTGCGCCGGTACGCCGGGGGCCAGCGCCCAGCCGCGCGGGTTCGACACGAACACCTGCAGGGTGCCGGCCCGGACGCGCTCGACGTAGGGGATCGCGCGCTTGGCGAGCCCTCCGGAAGCGGGCACGTGCGCGCCGAGGATGGGAGACACGATCGCCGAGCTTAACCGCCGGTGGGCTCAGCCGACGAACAGCCGGACCCGGCTGTTACCCGCGACGCTGTCCCCGGCCGACGGCACCTGGAAGAACACCCGCGCTTCGTCGTCACCGCGGCCGCCGCCCTGGCGATCGGCGCGCAGCCCCGCCTCTTCCAGGATGTCCCGCGCCTCGTTGAACCGCTTGCCGACGACGTCGGGCACCTCGACCTGGGCCTGGCCCTGCGCCACCTCCAGCTTGATCGTGGTGTCGCCGCTGACCTGGCCCTTGTCCGGCGTCTGCTCGATGACCTTGCCGGCCTGATCGGGGTTGTCGGACTCGACGATCTCGATCGTGAACTGGAGGTTGAGCTCCTGGAGGCGCTGCTCGGCCTCCTCGCGGGACCGGCCTTCCAGATCCGGCAGTTCGACGCCCTTGCCCCGGCTGATCAGCATCAGCACGGTCGAGCCGTACTTCGCTTTCGTGCCGAGCAACGGGGTCGTCGAGATCAGCTTGTTGGACTCGACGTCGTCGCTGAAGTCGTAGTCCTCCGCGACCTTGAAGCCGGCCTTCTCCAGTGTGGTCCTGGCCTCGCCCTTGCTCTTCTTCGCCAGGGTGGCCGGAATCGTGACGACGTTCGGGCCCTTGGAGATCGTCACCGTGACGGTGCCGCCCTTGCGGATCCGCCCGTCGGCGTCCGGTGACTGATCGAAGACCCGGCCGTTCAACGCCTTGTCGTCGTTCTTCTCCAGGACCTCGATCCGCAGGCCCTGCGTCTTCGCGCGGTTGATCGCGTCTTCCCGGTTGAGCCCGTCGAACGACGGGGTCGACGTGTACCGGCCGACGCCGAGATACCAGCCGGTGCTCGCGGCGATCAGCGCGACCACGACGATCGCCGCGATCAGCGCGAGCCGGCGGTGCTGCGGGCTGAGCCGACCGAGCGGACCGGGCAGCGACGGCCCGTTGGCCCGATGACCGCCGCCCAGCGGAGCGACGTTCGGCATCATCGCGGTGCCGCGCGCTTCGTGGCCGCGCGGGACGACCTGGGTGTGCTGGCCGGGGGACTGCGGCACCGGCACGGCGGCGGACGCGGTGATCGTCGGCGGCCCGCTCGGCTGGTTCAGGCCCTGCAGGATGCCGGTGCCCGACACGCTGCGCGTGCTGCGGCCCTCGAGCTCGTCACGCACCACGCGCAGCTCGTCGAGGAACGCACCGGCGTCGTCCGGGCGCGCGTTCGGATCGCGCCGGGTGGCGCGCATCGCGAGTTCGTCGATCGCCGGCGGAACCAGCGGTGCACGCGACGACGGCGGCGGCACGTCCGCGTGGACGTGCTGGAACGCGATGTTCACCGAGGAGTCGCCGCCGTAGGGCACCGAGCCGGTGAGCATCTCGAAGAGCATGATCCCGGCCGAGTAGACGTCACTGCGCGTGCTCGCCTGGCCGTAGGTGATCTGCTCGGGTGAGACATAGGCCACAGTGCCCATCACGACACCGCGGGTGGAGGTCGGACCCACCGACGCGACCGCGCGGGCCAGGCCGAAGTCGGCGACCTTCACCGCGCGACCGTCCGAGCCGATCAGCACGTTCTCCGGCTTCACGTCGCGGTGGACCATGCCGGCGCGGTGCGCGGCGGCCAGCGCGTCGAGGACCGGGTCGAGGATCGCGAGCGCGTCCGACGCGGGCAGCCGGCCCCGCGCGGTGAGCACGTCGCGCAGCGTGCGGCCCTGCACCTGCTCCATGACGAGGAACGCGAGGCCCTCGTGCACGCCCTGGTCGTAGACCGCGACGACGTGCGGATGGCTCAGTGCGGCCGCCGAGCGGGCTTCCTGGATGAAACGGTGGACGAACGCCGGGTCGGAGGCGTACCCCGGATGCATGACCTTGACCGCGACGGTTCGTTCCAGACGTTCGTCGACGGCGTCGTACACGGTCGCCATGCCACCGCGCGCGATCCGCCCCCGAATTCGGTAGCGCCCCTCGAGCACGGAACCCACCATGGGGTCGGCCAGCGTCCTGTCCACGGGCATCAGTGTACGGAGAGACTGTCGACGAGACAGGCGACCTGCCATCCCGGCCGACAGAACGTCGCCCCCCAGGCTCGATGGTGACCTTTGGTCATGATATGACCACGGAGTTTCATGTCCGAGCACACGGATTGCGACGACAAATGGTTCGCGCCGGACGCCGTTCGTCGCTCAACCGAGACGTCGTGGGATCGTGGTGGCGTGGAACCGAGTGAATGGCTGACCGTCCCCGAGGCCGCCGAGCGGCTCGACGTCCGGGTGACGCGGGTGCACCAGATGGTGAAGAGCAACACGCTGATCGCGGTCCGCCGGGACGGTGTCCTGAAGCTGCCCGCCGACCTCGTCCCCGACCTGCGCTCGGAGGCGGGGCAGAACTCCAACCTGGCGCGCCACCTGGCCGGGGTGCTCACCGTGCTGCACGACGCCGGCTACCAGGCCGAGGAAGCGTTGACCTGGCTCTACACCCCCGACTCGACGCTGCCCGAGGGCACGCCGGCGGCCGCGCTGAGCGAACGGCCGACCGAGGTCAAGCGCCGAGCGCAGGCACTGGGCTTTTGAGACACCTCAGTTACCTGGCCGTTCTCGTCTTCGTGGTGATCGGTTCCGGCTGGCTCGAGGTGTTCCTGCGCGTACGGGTGTACCGGCGGTGGAAGCGGCTGCTGCTGGCGCTGGCTCCGACGGTCGTGATCTTCGTCGCCTGGGACCTGGCCGCGATCGCGGCCGACCACTGGACGTTCGACTTCGGCCAGATGACCGGGGTCAGGTTCGGGCCGCTGCCGTTGGAGGAGCTGTTGTTCTTCCTGGTGGTGCCGGTCGCGGCGATCCTGTCGTTCGAGGCCGTCCGGAAGGTCACCCAGTGGAAGGCCGGCGACGAGTGACGTACACGCAGGCCGCGTTGCTCGGCGTCGTCGGCGCGCTCGTCGTCGACCTCTTCGTCTGGCGGACCCGGCTGATCACCCGCCGGGTCTGGTGGGTCTCCTACGCGATCGTCGTGTTCTTCCAGCTGCTGACGAACGGGTTCCTCACCGGACGTGGGATCGTGCTGTACAACCCGGACGACATCATCGGGTGGCGGCTCGTCTACGCGCCGGTGGAGGACCTGTTGTTCGGGTTCGCGATGGTGCTGCTCACGGTGTCGACGTGGATTCGGCTCGGCCGGGCGAGAATTCCGTCATCTGAGTGAGCCGCACGTTGTTGCCGGACGGATCCCGGAACGACGTGTCGATGCCGTAGGCCTGCGGCGTCGGCGGGTCGTTGAACTCGACGCCGCGCGCGGACAGCTCGTCGTAGGTGGCCCGGCAGTCGTCGGTCTCGAGGAACAGCGTCCCGCCCGCGCCCCGGGCGACGAGTTCGGCCAGCTGCGCCGACGCGGTGCCGTCGAGCAGCGGCGCGCCCGGGACGGGCATCAGCACCAGCCCCACGTCGGGCTGTCCGACCGGACCGACGACGAGCCAGCGGAACGCCCACTCCGGCATCGTGACGTCCGAGCGCACCTCCCACCCGAGCTTGCCGACGTAGAAGGCCAGCGCCTCGTCCTGGTCGTGCACCCAGAACTGCGCGTTCACGATCCGTGTGGTCATACCGGCGAATCTACGGACGGTGACGGCGGCACGTCTTCTCGAAACGTGCGGTAAACCGGGCGCGCGTAGCTGCGCGCGACGCAGAGCGGTATCCGGATGTGCCTGGTCGCCGGCGGGAACGACGCCCGGTAGGCGACCGGGGAGCGCCCGAACGCCCGGCCGAACGCGGTCGTGAACGAACCGACGCTGGTCAGCCCGACGGCGTGGCAGATGCGGGCCACCGTCCAGTCGGTGTCGCGCAGCAGCGCCGCGGCGCGCTCCAGGCGCCGGGTGAGCAGGTACTGGTGCGGCGCCTCGCCGAACACCCGGCGGAACTCGCGGCTGAAGTGCGCGGGCGAGAGCCCGGCCGCGCGGGCCAGGTCACCGACCGTGATCGGCTCGGCGTACCGGACGTCGGCCAGGTCACGCGCGCGCTGCAGGTGCCTGACCGGGTGCGTGCTCACGGGCGCGGCGCCACCGGCGACGTTCGCCGCGCCCGGATCGCGCGGGCCAGCGCGGGCAGCGCGACGGCCGCGCGGCGGGTGTTGCTGACC
The DNA here is from genome assembly GCF_000585375.1 of Cryptosporangium arvum DSM 44712. Lineage (NCBI taxonomy): Bacteria > Bacillati > Actinomycetota > Actinomycetes > Cryptosporangiales > Cryptosporangiaceae > Cryptosporangium > Cryptosporangium arvum. Next base: position 6,951,921 of record NZ_KK073874.1, on the reverse strand, counting down.
GCGACCCGGCGGTCGAGCACCTGGTAATCAGCGCGCTCGACCGCGTCGAGGATGCCGCCGTAGAGCCGGAACGCGGTCTTCATGCACTCCTGGCTGGCCGGGTGCAGCAGCCGCAGGCCGGGCCAGGCCGCGCGGTAGACCTCCCGGCAGCGGGCCACCTCGAACGCCAGCAGCCGCCGGACCGGGCCGTCCACCACGCCCCGCTCCAGGTGCTCGCGGTCGACGCCGAACAGCGCGAGGTCCTCCATCGGCAGGTAGATCCGCCCTCGCCGGAGGTCCTCACCCACGTCCCGGATGAAGTTCGCCAGCTGGAACGCGACGCCGAGGTCGGCGGCGTACGGCTCGACGACCGCGCGCGGTACGCCCGGGTGCTCCAGGATCGGCACCATCTGCAGTCCGATCACGGCGGCCGACCCGTAGACGTAGGTCATCAGGTCGTCGTAGGTGGCGTACTCGGTGACGGTGAGGTCCATCCGCATCGAGTCGAGGAACGCGTCGAGGTAGCGGCGGTCGATGTCCCAGCGGGTGACGGTGTCGACGAGCGCCCGGGTGATCGGGTGGTCGGACGACCCGCGGTCGAGGTCGGCGCGGACCTCGGCGGCGAACGCGTCGAGCGTCGCGGCTTTCTCGGCGTCCGAGAGCGTGGAGCTCAGGTCGTCGACGATCTCGTCGGCGTAGCGGGCGAAGCCGTAGAGCGCCTGCACGTACGGGCGCTTGCCGGGCGGGAGCAGCAGCGTCGCCAGGTGGTAGGTCTTGCCGTGTTCGGCGAGGAGGTCGCGGCACTCCGCGTAGGAGGCGCGCAGTTTCGGATCGGTGATTCCGGCGGCGTCCAGTTCACGCTCGCTCATGGCTCGCTGCCTTCCAGCTGACGTAGCCCACCGCGGCCGCGGTGAGGAGAAGGTCGAGGATGGTGCCCGGCACCTCGGTGGCGCGGGCGAGGTTGTAGCCGTTGGGGAGGACCAGGAAGCAGAGCGCGGCGCTGAGGACCGCGATCGCCCGGGTGAACCGGGGCCACGCGTCGGTCGCGGCGGCGAGCGGCACCAGCGCCCACACCAGGTACCAGGGGTGGAACGAGGCCCCGAGGAACGCCAGCACCAGGAACGCGGCCGCGCACGCCCCCGCGATCCGCCCGGGTCCGTCGTGGCGCACCCGCCACCAGAGGACGACGAGCAGCACCGCGGTGACGAGCGTGCCGAGGGCCCTGGCGGCGTCCAGGACGGTGTCGTCGGCGGTGGTGAACCAGCCCGCGGCCAGGCCCCAGCCGGTCGGGATCGAGGTCCACTGCGTACTCATCCCGTTGGTCACCGAGAGCGCGTGGACGAAGCCCGCGTCGAGGCCGGCCGCAAGGCACACGAGCGCGACCACCAGCACCGTCGCGGCGCCGGCGACGGCCCCCACCTGGACGCGGTGCCACCACCACCGCCACCCGGGGGCGGCGGGCCGCGCGGCGGCGACCAGCAGGACGACGAACGGCAGCGCCACGACCGCCGACACCTTCGTCGCGACCGCGAACCCGGCCAGCGCGCCGGCCCCCGCGGCCGCGACCCACAGCCGGTCACCGGCCCGGACGGCCACCAGCAGCGCGCCGGCGAGGAACGGGAGCATCAGGGCCTCGTTGTGCCCACCGGCGATCAACACGCTCAGCACCAGGGGATTCGCGATCACCAGCCACTGGGCGCGGCCCGGCTCGGCGCCGAACGCGGTGGCCAGCCGGGGCACGAGCAGGGCGAGCGCGAGGACGCCGAGCACCGCCAGCGCCCGCAGCCCGAACACCGCGACGACGAGGTTGCCGTGCGCGGCGTCGGCGATCCGGCTGCTGAAGAACAGGAACAGCGGACCGTAGGGCGCGGGTGTCCCGGCCCAGGTCGGGGAGATCGACGTGAGCCAGTCCACGCCGGGCCCGCTGGTCATCGCGTCCGGCCCCACCTGGTACGGGTCGTACCCGCGGGCCAGCAGCAGGCCCTGTGCGCCGTAGATGTAGAGGTCCCGGCTGAACAGCGGCGGCGTCAGCGCGAGCGGGACGGCCCAGAGCGCGGCGGTGCGCGTGATCCAAGGCGCGTCGGCCGGGCGGACCCGCCACCAGGCCAGCACGAGCAGCGCCATTCCGACGGCGGCCAGCGCGATGCAGACGCCGGGCCCGGCGCCGTGGCGCAACAACCGCAGCACCGGAGCGTCGGACAGCGGATCGGGGCGCGGCAGCGCACCGGCGCCCAGCCCGCCGACCGCCACCAGCGCGGACCCCGCGAGCCCCAGCCACCGCGACCGGGTCAGCCGGTCGCGTTCGACTCCGACGGCGGTGGCGGGCGCGGACACGACCACCATGGTGTCAGCCCTGGGGACCGGTGATCCGCTCGGCCGCGAGCCGACCCGACACCAGCACCATCGGGACGCCGACGCCCGGCTGCGTGCCCGACCCGGTGAACACCACGTTCTCCAGCCCCCGGGCGAGGTTCGTCGGCCGGAACGGGCCGGTCTGGAAGAACGTGTGGGCGGCCGCGAACGGCGCCCCCATCGCCAGCCCGGAGGCCTGCCAGTCCGCGGGGGTCACGGTCCGCTCCACCTCGATGCCGTCGCCGAACCCGACGTAACCCCGCTGCTCGAGCACCGCGAGGAGCTCGTCGCGGTACCGCGGCCCGACCACCGACCAGTCGATCGGCGCCCCGGCGTGCGGCGTGGGGGCGAGCACGTAGTAGGTCTGCCGCCCGTCGGGGGCCAGCGACGGGTCCGAGCGCGTCGGGTTGCACACCAGCAGCGACGGGTCGCTCATCAGCTCCTGGCGGTCGATCAGCTCGGTGAACGTCCGCTTCCAGGCCCGTCCGAAGTGGATGTTGTGGTGCACGGTCTTCGAGTACGTGGCGGTCGAACCGACGTGCAGCAGGAAGCAGGACGGGGAGTAGCGCAGCGACCCCAGCCGCCGCGGAGCCACCGACGAGGGGAGCAGGTCGCGGTAGGCGACCGGCAGGTCCGGGTTGAGCACGACGACGTCGGCCGCGATGCGCTCGCCGTCGCTGGTGCGCACCCCGGTCGCGCGGCCGTTGCGGGTCTCGACCTGCGTGACGGTCGTGCCGTACCGGATCCGCGCGCCGTGCTTCTCGGCCGCCGCGGCCAGCGCCGAGGGCACCGCGTGGATACCGCCGCGGGGGAAGAACACGCCGGCGACCGAGTCCATGTACGCGATCACCGCGTAGATCGCGAGCGCCTGGAACGGCGAGACCCCGGCGTACATCGCCTGGAAGCTGAAGATCCGCTGGGTCCGCGGGTCCTTCAGGTACTGGCCGACCTTGGGCGCGAGGCGCCGGAAACCGCCGAGCGCGAGCAGCCGGGCGACGCCGGGGCCGACCAGGTCGAGCGGGGAATCGAGGTTCCGGTCGATGAACTCGTCCATCTCCAGGCGGTAGAGCTCGGAGACGAAGTCGACGAACTTGCGGTACCCGGCGGCCTCGGCCGGCCCGCAGACGCTCGCGATCTCCGCGGCCATCCGCTCGGTCTCCGGGTGGACGTCGAGCGTCGAACCGTCCGGGTAGAACGCCCGGTAGAGGGGGCTGACCGGATCGAGCGTGAGCCAGTCGTCCATCCGCTCGCCGACCGCGCCGAACGCGTCCTCGATCAGGTTGGGCATCGTGAGGACGGTCGGGCCGGTGTCGAACTGGTAGCCGTCGACGGTCAGACGCCCGGCGCGCCCGCCCGGTACGTCCTCACGTTCGACGATCGTCACCTGCCGTCCCGCGCCGAGAAGTCTCAGCGCGCACGAGAGGCCGGCGAGGCCGGCTCCGACGACGACGACGTGATCTGTTGGCCCCTGAACCGTACGCACGCTCGAACCGTATGGCACGCGGATGTGATCGGCATTTCGGGAGCTACACCGGGGGTTTCCGGTCGAGCGCGTAGGGGTTGCGGCCGGTCGCGGCGAGCAGGAACCAGGCCGTCGTGCCGACGTGCCGGTACGGGTAGTAGCCCGACTCGGTCACACCGGTGTGCAGCGGGCCGGACGCCGCGATCAGGCCCTCGCCGGTCGGCGCCGGTTTCGCGCCGGCGGTCCGGCCACCGACGAACCGCGCCTGCACGTCGACGAGCGCGGTGAGCCGGGCGTACGCGGCCGTGCGGTCCCCGGTGTTGCCCCGGCTGAGCAGCGCGGCCGCCAGCTGGGCCGACCCGGCGTACCAGACCGCGTCCGGGTCGGGCCGGCTCAGGCCGGGCTCGATCGGCTGGTCGGGGTCGGCCTGGCGGCTCCAGTCGCTGAACGTCACGCCGGTGGCCGTCTGGTCGGCGGTCAGGACACTGTTCGGGCTGCCGGGCGTGTCGGTGGTGGTCAGGGCCGAGGTCACGTAGTCCAGCCCGGCGGTCCGCGCGGCCGGGCGCAGCGCGAGCACCGGCACGGTCTGGGCCTCGGTGGTCACCGGGAAGGCCGCGGCCAGCACGCCGTCGTACGAGCCGGACGCGTAGAAGGTGCCCTGCCACATCGCGGCCACGAACGCGGCCGCCCGGTCCCGGCGCTCGGTCCACCCCTTCGCGCCGGTGAACGCGGCCAGCTGGCCGAAGAACGCCGCCAGCGCCGCGTTCTGGGCGGTGTCGGTGCGAGTGAGGACGCTTCCGGCCCGGTCGATGCCGGCCCGGAAGCCGCCGAGGCGAGCGTCGGACGAGCAGTTCGCGACGACCCAGTCGCCGAGCGCCACGGCCGCGGTCCCGTAGGCCGCACCGAGGCCCCGGCGCGCCAGCGCGAGCAACGCCAGCCCGGCCAGCGCCTGGTCGCCGGTGCCACTGCCGCTGTGGTCGAAGACGTTGCCGGCGTTCACCAGACCGTCCGGCTGCACGAACCCGTTGGCCTGCACGACGCCGTTCCTGTTGTCGTACGGCCCGACCGTGTACGACTCGCGCAGGCGGCCGTCCCGGTACGCCGGGTCGTGCTGCTGCGCGTAGCGCAGTGCGTCGCCGATCGTCTTCGCCCGGGCGAGCGAGGCGTCCGTGCCGTCGGCCAGGTAGGCCAGCGCGGCCAGGGCGGCGTCGGCCGTGTACGCGGAGGCGTAGAACCCCGCCTCGTCGGTGTAGGACTGCGGAAGCCGCAGCTCGCCGTAGGCCGGGTAGTGCACGTCCATCGCGGTGTCGAGGAACCGGTAGCCGGCCCGCAGCGCCGGATGGTTCGCGGCCTCGGCCCGGCCCGCCCCGACGCCCACCGCGGCCAGGCCGAACAGCGCGGCGCTACCGGCGAGCACTCCCCGTCGACTGATCACAGTCTTCATTGGGCCCGGGCCGGGTTGCAATCGGCTTCGACACGCCGACGGTCACGCCGTCCTGGCCGTGGCGGCGGCGGCGAGTTCGCCCAGCGCGTCGGCGGCTTCGGCGTCGAACGCCGCGGTCCTGAGCACCTCCAGCGCGCGGGTGGCCAGCGCGCCGATGCGCTCCTCGGTGCGGGTGAGCGCACCGGTCTCGACGAGTACCCCGCGCAGCGCCTCGACCCCGTCGTCGGTCAGCTCGGGGTCGCCGAGGTGGCGGTCGATCAGCTCGGTCTGGGCGGTCGTCGCCCGCTCGGCCGCGTAGGCGAGCAGCAGCGTGCGCTTGCCCTCACGCAGGTCGTCGCCGGCCGGTTTGCCGGTCTCGGCCGGGTCACCGAACACCCCGAGCACGTCGTCGCGCAGCTGGAACGCCTCGCCGACCGGCAGGCCGTAGCGGCTCAGCGCCTCGGTGAGGTCCGCGCCGGCGCCCGCCAGCGCGGCGCCCAGGTGCAGCGGACGCTCGACGGTGTACTTCGCCGACTTGTAGCGCACGACACGCATCGCCCGGTCGACCGAGTGGTCGCCCTGCGCCTGCGCCAGCACGTCGAGGTACTGACCGGCCATGATCTCGGTGCGCATCTCGTCCCACACCGGGCGGGCCCGCTTCAACGCGTCGTCGGGCAGGCCGGAGCGGTCGAGCATCTCGTCGCCCCAGATCAGGCAGGTGTCTCCGAGCAGGATCGCGGCCGCGGTGCCGAACTTCTCGGCGTCGCCCTCGTACCCCTCGGCCCGGTGCAGCGCGGCGAACCGCTTGTGCACGGCCGGCTTCCCGCGCCGGGTGTCCGAGCCGTCCATGACGTCGTCGTGGATGAGCGCGCACGCCTGCACGAACTCCAGCGCGGCGACGGCGCGCACGACGGCCTCCGAGTCGTGGCCACCGGCGGCCCGGAACCCCCAGTACCCGAACGCGGGGCGGAGGCGTTTGCCGCCGTCGAGGAAGTCCACGAGGGCATCGGCGACCGGACCGAGCTCCGGGCCGACCAGCGCGAGGTGTCCGCGCTGACGGTGGAGCTGGGCGCGGAGGGACGCGCTGACGCGGGTGCGCAGGTCGGCCCGGTCGAGCGTTGAGACGGGCACGCGGAACTCCTTCTTTGACGGGTTCATGTCAAGGTAGCTGGTCGACAGGACTACAGTCTTGGCACATGGCAACCGGTGTCTCCGTTCGGCGGACGTCCGTGGGTGACCTCGTCCGGAACGAGGCGCCGACGTTCTCGTTCGAGTTCTTCCCGCCCAAGACCGACGCCGGGGAGCGGCAGCTCTGGCAGGCGATCCGCGAGCTCGAGGCGTTGCAGCCCTCGTTCGTGTCGATCACCTACGGGGCTGGTGGGTCCAGCCGCGACCGCACGGTCTCGATCACCGAGCGGATCGCGTCGGAGACGACGCTACTGCCGATGGCGCACCTCACCGCGGTGGACCACTCCGTGTCCGAGCTGCGCAACGTGATCGGGCACTACGCCGCGGCCGGCGTGCACGACGTGCTGGTGCTGCGCGGCGACCCGCCGGGTGACCCGCAGGCGGAGTGGGTGGCGCACCCCTCGGGCTACGAGTACGCCAGCGACCTGGTGCGGCTGGTGCGTGACTCCGGCGAGTTCTGCGTCGGGGTGGCCGCGTTCCCGGAGAAGCACCCGCGGTCGCCGGACTTCGAGTCCGACGTGCGGTTCTTCGTGGACAAGTGCCGTGCGGGCGCGGACTTCGCGATCACGCAGTTCTTCTTCAACTGGGAGGACTGGGCGCGGCTGCGCGACGCGGTGGAGGCCGCCGGGTGCGACGTGCCGATCGTGCCGGGCGTGATGCCGGTGACGAACGTGTCGCAGATCGAGCGGATGGCCGTGCTGTCCGGGGCGGAGTTCCCGGCCGACCTCGCCGCGCGGCTGCGTGCGGTCGCCGACGACCCGCTGGCCGTGCGGGCGATCGGCGTCGAGGTGGCGACCGAGCTGTCGGTGAAGCTGCTCGCCGAAGGCGCGCCCGGCATCCACTTCATCACGCTCAACCGGTCGGCCTCGACCCGTGAGGTGTGGGCGAACCTGGCCCCGGCCTCGGTCGCCGTCCGCTAGGCCGGTCCGATCAGCCCCGCGACGGTCTGAGCCGAGAGCGTCACCAGGGGAAGGCCGCCGCCGGGGTGGGAGCTCCCGCCGACCAGGAACAGCCCGGGGACGGCGCTGCGGTTACCCGGGCGCAGGAACGCCGCGCTCGCGCCGTTGCTCGACGTGCCGTAGATCGCGCCGCCGACCGCGTGCGTCCGCGCCTCGAGGTCGGCGGGCGTGCGGATCTCGCGGAACACGATGCGGTCGGACAGGTCGTACCCCCGCTCGGCCAGGCGTCGCACCAGCAGGTCCGCGTACCGCTCGGCCAGGCCCGGCGTCCGCCAGTCCACCGCGCCCCTACCGACGCCCTGCCGCGCGGCGTTCACCAGCACGAACCACGCCTCGTGCCCGTCGGGCCGCACGGCGGGATCGTCGGGTACCGAGAGGTAGAGCGTGGGGTCCGGGACCGGACGGCCCGGGTCGCCGAAGACGTGGTCGAACTCGGCGTCGTAGCTGCCGGGCAGGTCACCCGGCGGGAACAGCACCGTGTGGTGGGCCAGGCCGGGCGTCCGCCCGCGCACTCCGAGCAGCACCACGAAGCCGGAGAGCGACGGGGTGGTGCGCCGCAGCCGCCGGGCCGCCGAGGGCACCCTGATCAGGTCCGAGTAGACGTGTGCGGCGTCCGCGTTGGCCACGACCACGTCGGCCGGCAGGTGAGCGCCGTCGGCCAGCTCGACCCCGGTCACCCCGGCGCCGTTCGCGGTGATGCGGGTGACCTCGGTGCCGGTGCGGATCGTGACCTTGTGCTCGGTGCAGCGATCGAGCAGCGCGTCGGCGAGCGTGCGCAGCCCGCCACGCACGTACCAGCCGCCGTACTTCAGCTCGGCGAACGGCACCGAGGCGAGCGCGGCCGGTGCCCGGCGGGGGTCGGACCCGGTGTAGGTCGCGTAGCGCTCGACGAACTGGCGCAGGCGCTTGTCGCGGAGGTAGGCCCGGGCCAGCCCGCGCAGCGAGCGGCCGGGCGCGATCGTCAGCAGGTCGGTCGTGCGCGTCGCGTAGCGGGCCAGCGTGCGGGGGCCGTCCAGGGTCGAGGCCAGGAACGGTTCGTAGGTGGCGTCCCAGATGCGTTCGGCGCGGGCCCAGAACGCCGCCCAGTCGCGGCCGGCCCCGCCGCCGAACGCGTCGTCGATCCGCCGGCGGAACTCGTAGGGGTCGGCGCAGGACCTCAGCTCGGTACCGTCGCCGAAGCGGTAGTGCGCGATCGGGTCGAGCGGCTCCAGATCGAGCACCGACTCGAGCGGATCGCCGGTCTCCCGGAAGAAGTCCGCGAACACCTGCGGCATCGTGACCAGGCTCGGACCGGTGTCGAAGCGGAACCCGTCGCGGGTCAGCAGCCCGAGCTTGCCGCCGACCTCGTCGGCACGCTCGCACACCGTGACCCGATGTCCACCGACCGCCAGCCGGGCGGCCGCAGCCAGCCCACCGACTCCGGCTCCGACCACCACGACATCAGCCACAGTGCGATTGTCGTCGATGCGGCTCACAGCGGCAGGTCGAGGTCCCTCGTCATCGCGGGGGTGCGGGTCTCGCCGGCGTGGACGTCGACCAGCCGGAGCCGGTAACGGCCCGTCGCGGGGGAGGCGACCAGGAAGCCCGGCGTGACGTTGCGGTGGACCTCCGGGCCGTAGAGCGCCTCGTTGACCGAGGTCGTCGAACCGGTCTCGGTGCCGCCGGGCTCGGCGAGCACGAGGTTGTCGGTGCCGAAGTAGTGGCCCGCGCCCGCGCTACCGGTGTACTGGGCGTCCACGACGCAGGTCAGGGCCTGGTAGCCGGCGTCGGCCTGGCCGTTGTAGTCGAAGAAACCGCCCCGGAGGTGGCACGAGCGCACCGTGACGACCAGGTCGCGCAGGGCCAGCTTCACCGGCCTCGGCAGGACGCTACGTGGCTCGTGGGCGACGAGTTCGCCCTTGTCGCCCGCGGGAACGGTGGCCCTGGCCTCGTCGCCGCGGCCGATCGTGACGAGGCCGTCGGCGATGCTCGCGTCGACGTTCACCGAGCGGGCCGTGTAGCTGATGCGTGTCGTGCGTCCGCCCGCGACCGGGTCGAAGGTCGTCGGGTCGAGGGCGGTCTGGACGCCGTCGAGCGTGAACGTCATCGTGACGTCGGGGCTGAACGGGTCCGCGCCTTCGTTCCGGACCGTGGTCTCGAGGGTGAGCCGGTTCTGGTCGTAGGTGAGCCGGCCGAGGGTGATCTTCAGCGGGCCGTACCAGGCGGTCTTGTCGACGGCGACCTCCTGGTGTCCGGCGCCGGGGGAGGCCGACGCGAGGTCGGTGGGGTCCGATCCGCCCCGGGGCCAGTTGATCCAGGCCGCGATTCCGGCCACGACCGCGAGCGCGAGCAGTCCCGCCGCGGCGGCGATTCCCCGTCTTCGCTCCGCCAGGCCCCGGGGCGGTTCCGGGGCGGACTCCTGGTCCGGCGGCGTCGGCAGAGGTGACCCGGCCGGCGATGGCCCGGCTTGTGGTGGCCCGGCGGTCGGGGGAACGGCGGTCGGGGGAACGGCGGCCGGTGGCTCGTCGAGGCTGCCCATTGCCACCACCAGTTCGGGCTGCTCGATGACGGTGGGGGCCACCCCGATGCGGTGGTGGAGGATCGTGCCGACCAGCGGCACCCGGCTGGATCCCCCGACCAGGAACACCCCGGCGAGCTGGTCGGCACGCACCCCGGCGCGCTGCAACGCACCCGCGGTGACGTCCGCCGTCCGCTCCAGGTACGGCCGGGCCAGCTGCTCGAACTCCGGCCGCGTCACGTGCACGTCCAGATCGAGCATCGGGATCAGCAGGGTCGCGACCGACGTCCGCGACAGCTGCTCCTTCGCCGCACGCACGTCCTCCCAGAGCATCCGGTTCCGGCGGCGGGCGGCGTCGTCGGCGGGGTGCATCAGCCGGGCCCAGACGTCCGGCGACCGGGCCCCGACCGTCGTCCCCAGGTGCTCGACGATCGCCGCGTCGAGATCCAGCCCGCCCACGTCGGGCAGACCGTCGGACGCGAGCACCCGCCAGCCCGCACCGGCCGCCTGCAGCACCGCGGTGTCGAACGTGCCGCCGCCGAAGTCGTACACCAGTAACGCGGCCCCTTCCGGCACCGAGCGCCCCAGCACGCCGGTGAAGTAGCGGGCCGCCGCGACCGGTTCGGCCACCAGCGACACCGCGGGCAGCCCGGCCTCCGCCCCGGCGTCCACCAGCAGCTGACGACGCCGGGCACCCCACTGGGCCGGGTGGCTCAGCACGATCCGGGCCGGCAGGCCACCCGCGACCCGGGCGGCCTCGTCGGCGACCCGGCGCAGCACCCCCGCGACGAGACGCGCCACCGGCACCTGCTGCGATCCCAGCAGCACGGTTCCGTCGTCCACCCGGCGCTTCGGGTTCGGCTCGAAACGCGACGGTTCGAGCCGCGCTGCCCGTTCCGCGTCGCGCCCGACGCTCACCCGGCCGGCCGATCCGACCAGCACCGCGGACGGCAGCAGGAAGCTGCCGTCGAACATCAGCGGCTGAGCCCGCCCGTCCCGTCCGCGCAGGGCCGCGACGGTGTGGGTCGAACCGAAGTCGATGGCCAGGTCAGGTCCGGAGTACCCGCGCACGGCCGAGACCTTAGGGAGTCCGGCCCCACTCGGGGAGGAACATCAGCGAAGTCGCACCGCCCTCAGACGACGGTGCGGCCCTTCCAGGTCAGCGTGCCCCGGCGCCGTCCACGCCACGACCGCGCGGTCAGGTAGCCGAACACCAGGATCGACGCCGGGTGGGCGAGCGCGTCCGGCCAGGCGCGGCCACCGCTGGCGCGGGCGGCCACCACGCGGCTCGTGACGCCGGCCGCGTAGCCGAGCAGGCCGAGGCGGCTTCCGCGCAGTGCGGCGACGGCCGGCAGGACGTAGAGCAACGACAGCGCTCCGACCGTGGCGACCGCACCGGCGGGCGACCCGAACGCGGCCCAGAGCGACTTGCCGTACCCGTCGCGCAGCTCGGCCCACGAGCCGTACATGTGGCACTCGGCGAGCGTCGAGCCGTCGGTGACCACACCGCGGCCGCCGCTGCGCTTCACCGCGCGGAGCAGGCCGATGTCCTCGAGGACGTCGTCGCGGACGGCGGCGTGGCCACCGGCGGCGTCGTAGGCGGTCCGGCGCACGACGAGGAACTGTCCGTTCGCCGCGGTCAGCGACGGCTTCGGGGACCGTTCGGCCAGTCCGAGCGGGAGCGTGGTCAGCCACGACCACTGCAGCAGCGGTTGCACCAGCCGCTCGGCGGGGGAGTCGGCCACCTGGCGCGGGTACGGCGAGATCAGGTCCAGCCCCGACTCGTCGAGCACGGCGAGCGCCGCCGCGACCGCGTCCGGCGCGAGCACCACGTCCGCGTCGACGAAGATCACCACGTCCGACGAGGGGTCGGCGGCGTCGGCGGCCTGCTGGCAGGCGTGCGGCTTGCCGAGCCAGCCGGCCGGGAGCGGTCCCCCGGCGACCAGCCGCACCCGGGGATCCCCGCCGGCGACCCGGCGGACGACGTCGGCGGTGCGGTCGGTGCTGCCGTCGTCGAGCACGACGATCTCGTACGCCGGAACGCCCCGCTGCGCCAGCAGCGCCCGCAGGCACGGTTCGACCCGCTGCTCCTCGTCGCGCACCGGCAGCAGCACCGACACCCGCACGTCGGCGACCGGTGGATGCGCGGGCGGGCGACGCAGCCGCCGGGCGTTGACCACCGAGTGCACCGCGAGCGCCACCGCACCGGCCGTGGCCAAGGCGACCGGGCTGGTCGCCCAACGCCGCCGGCTCATCGGGCGCTCGCCACCGGGGCCGGGCGGGTGGTGCGCGCGAGGCGCACCGCCAGGGGAATCGCCACTAGCCCCATGCCGAGCGCACCCCAGGCGGCCGACGCCGGCAGGCCGAAGAAGACCGCGTGGGCCAGCACCGAGGACGCGTAGGTCCAGAGGTAGAACCCGAGCATCGGCGCGGCCCGGTCGTCGTCGGACGCGGGCAGCAGCAGGTGCAGGAACGCGGACATGATCACCGCGACCAGCACCCACCCGGCGTAGTTGGAGACCGGGATGCCGGGGACGCCGGGCAGACCGGCGCCCGGCGAGGCCCAGGTCCAGTGACCGGCGTCGACCATCTGCGGGTCGAGGAACAGGTCCCAGGACGCGAGCGCCCATCCCGACACCAGCACCCGCGCCCACCCCGAGGTCAGCCGACCGGCCACCAGCCAGGCCGGCCAGGCCATCATCGTCCAGGCGAGCGGGATCACCCACGGGACGCCGAGCACCTTGCCCCCGAGCGACCCGGCGTACGTGTACTCCCCGAACGGGAAGCCGGTGCCCGTACCCAGCGCCTCGACCAGCAGCCCGCCGCCCGCGGTGACCACGACCAGGACGGCGGCGACCCGCGCGCCCCGGGTCAGGACCGCGTGCGTCACCGCCGCCGCGAACCCCAGCACCACCGTCAGGACCGTCAGCGCGCTCCGGGTGGAGCCGCTGACCAGCGGATAGGCGATCTGGGCCAGGACGGTCAGCCCGACCAGGACGACCGGGAGCCGCCGGGTGGTCACGGTGTCGGGTCGTCGAGCGGGAGTCCTCGCCCGAGCACCGCGAACGGCCGGTCGTCACCGGGGAACACGACGTCGCGCAGCACGTCGAGGAACCCGAGGCGCCGGTACAGCTTCCAGGCCCTGGACTCGCCGCCCTCGGGCGTCGACAGCGCCGTGGTGCGCCGGTTCACGCCCTCGAGCAGCAGCCGGATCTGCTTCTCCCCGATGCCCTGGCCCTGGACGCCCGGCGCGACGTGCAGCTCGACGACCTCGAAGCAGTCCGAGAGCCAGGCCCGGTATCCGTTCGGATCCAGGCGCGAACGCACGTGCTCGTGCCACCACTGGCCCGGCTCGCCCCGGTAGCCGTACCCGAACCCGACGACGTGGCCCTCCGCGTCGAACGTGCCGACGGCGCGGAACTCCGGCCGCCGGGTGTGCGCCACGAGGATGCCCCGCCGGCCTTCGACCAGGCTGGGGGAGTAGTTCATCGCGGAGCCGTAGACGTTGAGCACCTCGTCGAGGTGGGAGACGACGTCGCGGGCGGACCAGCGCACCGGGGTCAGCGGGGTCACGTCAGCGGATCTCTGCCGTCCAGCGAGCCGTCCGCCCGCACCACGCCGAAACGGGCGAAGAGTTCCTCGGCGTACCACCCGGTCTCCTTAGTTCTACGGATCGCCGCCACGTGGGCGGCTCCCTGGTACGCGAACGCGCGGAGGTCGTCCGCGCTCCGCCAGACGCTCAGCGTGCCCTGCCAACCGGCCGGGGCCTCGCCGACGCCGATCGCGGCCCGCAGGCCGCCGTCCTTGCGATGGTCGTCCAACGCCGACGCCACCGGCGGCACCGCGCGCCAGAACCTGACCGCTTTCCGCGCCGACAGGCGCGCCCGGGTCAGCGCGGCGACCGGACCCTCCCACTTACGCGGGGTGGGGGCGCCGAACGGCTCCCGGCGCGACCAGCGGCCGTGTGAGGCCAGCGGGGTCAGCTCGACCCGCCACCGCTCGTCGGCCAGGCGGTCCCAGCCTCTCGCGGTGGGCGCGCGCTCGAACGCCGCCGCCTCGGCCTCCGACCCCCAGGTGGCCAGCAGCGCCCAGCGGTTCGGATCCGCGTCCCGGATCGTGAACGTGTCGCCGTGGCCGGTGCCCAGCAGGCGCGCGAACCGCAGCCCCGGCACCCGCTTGAGGCGCAGCCGGTCGGTGGCCATCCGGGTCAACGCGGCCGGAACCCGGCGGTTCGGCACGTTCCACACGTGGACGGTGACGACGGCCGGGGATGGCATGTCGTCAGCCTACGGGTGGGCGTGGCGAACGGCAGCGTCAGGCGACCTCGGCCGCGACACCACCGGTGATTCGCAGCAGTTCGTCATAGGTGGTGGGGAAAACCGCGTGCGGGATACCGCCGGCGGCCCACACCGTGTCGTAGGCCGCGAGCGCGACGTCGACGAGCGTGCGCACGCGGGTCGGGTGCCCGACCGGGGCCACGCCGCCGATGGCCTGACCGGTGGCGTCGCGGACGAACTCCGGGCTCGCGCGGCGGACCGTCTCCACCTCGACCAGCGCGGCCACCATCGCGGTGTCGACCCGGTGCGCACCGGACGCGAGCACCAGCAGCGGCACGCCGTCGGCGTCGAAGATCAGCGAGTTCGCGATCTGCCCCACGGTCACACCGAGTGCCTCGGCCGCCTGCGCCGCGGTGCGTGCGGCGTCCGGCAGGATCCGGACGCGGTTCGCCGAGCCGAACGCCTCGAGGACGGCGTTGACGGCCGCGACGTTCGGGTGGACGGGCTCGGACGTCGTGGATGTCGTGGTCATGGCCGACATCATGGCGGTTTCCGAGTAGTTCTGCTCTGCGTTGCCCGTCGGCGAGCCGGGACCGTGGACGCATGACAACCTCGAGTCTGTCGGCGGCCGAGCTCGCCGCGGCCACCCCGGCGACCCGCGACCGCTACGTCGACCTCCTGCGTGTCGTCTCGATCGGTGTGGTGGTCGTCGGTCACTGGTCGATGCTCACGCTCAGCGTCGACGACGGGCAGCTGCGCGCCGGGAACGTGCTCGCGTCGTTGCCCGCGGCCCAGGGGTTGACCTGGATCTTCCAGGTGATGCCGCTGTTCTTCCTGGTCGGCGGAGCCGCGCACGCGGCCGCGCTGACCTCGCGACGACGGACGTACGCGGCGTTCGTCGCCGCCCGGCTGCGTCGTCTGCTCGCGCCCACCGCGGTGTTCCTGGCCGTCTGGGCGTCGGTGGCGGCCGCGACCGAGCTGGCCGGCTGGCAGTCGAGCGAGGTGCTCCGCCTGGCGACCCGGACGATCGTGCAGCCGCTCTGGTTCCTCGGGGTGTACCTCGGGGTCGTCGGGCTGGCGCCGCTGATGTACGCCGCGCACCGGCGGTGGGGCGTCCGGGTTCCGGTCGCCCTGGTCGCCGCGGCCGGGGTCGTGGACGCGATCCGGCTGCTCGGCGACGTCGAGGCGGTCGGGGCGCTGAACGTGGCGCTGGTCTGGCTGGCCGCGCACCAGCTGGGCTTCCTCTACGCCGACGGCGTGCTGACCCGGCGGGTGGGGGTGGGCCTCGTGCTCGGCGGCCTGGTCTCCACGGTGACGCTCACGGTGGTGCTGGGCTGGTACCCGGTATCGATGGTGGGGCTGCCCGGCGCGGGCGTCTCGAACATGAACCCGCCGACGCTGGCGCTGGTGGCGCACGGGGCCTGGCTCACCGGTCTGGTCGTGCTGGCCCGGCGGCCGGTGACGCGGTGGCTGGCGCGTCCGTCCGTGTGGACGAGCGTCGTCGCGGCCAACGGCGTCGTCATGACGGTGTTCCTGTGGCACCTGACGGCGCTGTTCGCGCTGGCGGCAGCGGTGTCGGTGGGGCTGCCGACGCCGGCTCCCGGGGGTGCGCTGTGGTGGGTCACCCGCCCGGTGTGGCTCGCCGTGCTGGCCGCGCTGCTTCTCCCGCTGGTGCTGGTCTTCCGCCGGTTCGAGCGCCCGGGGCGGGCCCCGTCCTCGCCGGGGGCCGCGGTGGCTTCCCCAGGGGCCGGGGTGGCTTCGCGGAGCCGGTCGCTGGACGGGGTCGGCGCGGCCACCGGGGTGGTGCTGGCGACGTTCGGGATGCTCGTGGTCGCGGTGACCGGCCTCAACGGGATGCTGGCCGAGCGGACCGCGCACCTCGTGGTGGTGCCGGTGACCGCCTGGATCGGCCTCGTGGCGCTCGGCCTCGGCTGGGCCCTCGTCCGGGCGGCCGGCCGCAGCTGACCGGCCCTACGACGCTTCCCGGGCCTACGACGGCCGATTCGACCCCGGAAACCCGTCGTGGGCCCGGGAAACCGCGTGCCCCACCCCCGGGTTCGGGGTGTGGGGCACGCGAGGGCGGCGAAGGGGACGCCGCCCGGGTTCGCAGCGCGGGGGTCCGGGTCAGGTCGCGCTGCTGGTGAGGGCCACGGTGGCCGTGGCGGACCGCCCGCCCCGCTGGTAGGTCACCGTCACCGCGTCGCCGGGGTTGTGCGCCCGGACGGCCGCGACGAGCCCGTCGGTGTCGGTCACCTTCCGGTCGTCGATCGCGGTGACCACGTCGCCGGCCCGCAGACCGGCCTTGTCCGCCGCCGAGCCGCTGCTGACCTGGGCGATCTGCGCGCCGGTCCCGCTCTGCGTGTCCTGGGCGCTGACACCCAGCGCCGCGTGCTCGGCGGTGCCGTCCTCGATCAGCTGCTTCGCGACGTTCAGCGCGGTGTCGGAGGGGATCGCGAAGCCGACGCCGATGTTGCCGGACTGGCTGTCCTGCCCGCCGGACGAGCCGCTCGAGACGGTGGCGATCGCCGAGTTGATGCCGATCACCCGGCCGGAGAGGTCGACGAGCGCGCCGCCGGAGTTACCGGGGTTGATCGCGGCGTCGGTCTGCACGGCGTCGAGGACGGTGTTCTGGTCGGCCGACGAGCCGGTGCGCACCGGGCGGTTGAGCGCGCTGACGATGCCCTCGGTGACGGTGTTCGACAGGCCGAGCGGGGCGCCGACGGCGAGCACGGTCTGCCCGGTCTTGACCGTCGAGGACCGGGCGAAGGTCGCCGGGGTGATCCCGGCCGTGTCGGTGAGCTTGATCACCGCGATGTCCGACGACGGGTCACGCCCGACGATCGTCGCGGTGCGGGTCTCGCCCCCGGCCAGCGTGACGGTGATCGTGCCGCCGTCGGCCGCGGCCTCGACCACGTGGTTGTTGGTGACGATGTGGCCGGAGGAGTCGAGGACGACGCCGGATCCGGTGCCGGCACCCGAGTTGGCGGTGACCTGGATCGTGACGACGCTCTTGAGCGCGGTCGCGGCGGCGGCCTCCACGGTGCCGGCCTCGCCGGCCTTCGTGACCGCGGTGCCGGACTCCTGGTTGATCGTGACGCCGCTGCCCGAGTGGTCGCTCACCGCGACGCCGACCGCGGCACCGGTACCGCCGGCGACGAGCGCGAGCACCAGCGCTCCACCGGCGATCGCCACGGCCAGCGGCCCCCGGCGCTTCGCCGGTGGCGCCATCGTGCCGACCGGGTGCCCGTACGCACCGCCCGAGGTCCACGCGGGGAACGGCCCGGTCTGGTGTGCGCCGGTCGGCTGCGCCCCGCCCCGGTGCGGCCCGGAGTCGTACGCCGGGCCGACGGGGGACTCGGTGCCGTGCGGCCCCGAGGTGAACGCGGCCGGGCCGGTGAAGTACCCGGCCGGCTCGGCCGGAGCCGAGGGTGCCGCCGAGGACGCCGCGGGGGGCGGCGTGCCCTCGACCGGAGAAGAGGTGGGGGAGGAAACGGGCGGCTGGGGTGCCGCCCAGGGGGAGGACGCGTCCGAGGGGCGCGGGTTCCCGAGCGAGTCCGGTGTCCCCGGGGTGGGGGTCGACGGGGTGCCGGCCTGGTCACCGCCGGCTGCGGGTGAGCGGTGCGATTCGTCCATGTCTGCAACGATCGCTCGGAAAGCTGTGAGCTCCCTGTGTCCTCCCTGAGGGGTGACTCAGAGGTGGATCCCGCACTCCGTCTTCTCGGACCCGGACCACCGACCGGACCGTGAGTCCTCCCCGAGCTGCACCGGACGCGTGCACGGCGCGCACCCGATCGACAGGAAGCCCCGGTCGACGAGCGGGTTGATGATCACTCCCCGCTCGGCGACGAACCGGTCGACGTCGGCCTGCGTCCAGCACGCCAGCGGGTTCACCTTGATCTTGTTGCGCCGGGCGTCGACCCCGACCACCGGCGTGTGCCGGCGCGCGTACGACTCGTCCCGGCGCAGCCCCGACGCCCACGCGTCGTACGGCGCCAGCCCGCGGTCGAGCGGCTCGACCTTCCGCATCCCGCAGCAGGCGTCCGAGTCACGCGCGTACAGGCTCTGCCCGAACTGGATGTTCTGCTGCGCGACCGTGAGCTCCGGCTTGACCGTCACGACGTTCACGTCGAGCTCGGCGGCGACCCGGTCGCGCGTCTGCAGGGTCTCCGCGAAGTGGTAGCCGGTGTCCAGGAACACCACGTCGATACCGGGCACCGCCTCGGCGGCCAGCGTCGCGAGCACCGCGTCACCCATCGACGAGGTCAGGCAGAGCCGGTCGCCGAACGTCTCGCCGGCCCAGCGCATGACCTCGATCGGGTGCGCACCCTCGAGCTCGGCCGCCGCGGAATCGGCCAGCCCACGCAGATCAGTGACCTCGAGGGTCATCGCGCCTCCTCCTGCTCTAACGACGGACGGCCCAAGCCGACGTACTTCAACGTCCACACGCGCGTGCAGGCACCGCAGCGCCACTGACCGTGGTGCTCACCATCGGGACGGATGTCCTCGTCACCGCAGTAGGGGCAGTAGAACGGCGCGGCCCGCTCGCTCACAGGAGCCAGGCCTCCTCGGCCCGGGCCACGTACGCCGCGAACCGCTCACCGGGCTCGCGGCGCTCCAGGTACACCCGCAGGATCCGCTCGACGTAGTCGGGCATCCCGTCCGCGGTGACCTTGAGGCCACGGAACTTGCGGCCGAACGCCGCCTCGGCGCCGAAGTGACCGCCGAGGTGCACCTGGAAGCCCTCGACCATGTTCCCGTCGTCGTCGCGCACCATCGAGCCCTTGAAGCCGACGTCGGCGGTCTGGAACCGGGCGCACGAGTTCGGGCAGCCGTTGATGTTGATCGTGAGCGGCTCGTCGAACTCCGGCAGGCGCTTCTCCAGCTCCCGGTAGAGCACGTCGGCGCGCGCCTTGGTCTCGACGATCGCCAGCTTGCAGAACTCCAGCCCGGTGCAGGCCATCGTGCCGCGGCGGAACGCGCTCGGCTTGACCTGCAGGTCGTGGGTGGCCAGCTCGTCGCTCAGCTCGTCCACGTCGGCGGAATCGACGCCGAGGATCACGAGCTTCTGCTGAGCGGTGGCGGCGACGCGCCCGTCGCCGAGCCGGTCGGCCAGGTCGGCCACCGCGGTCAGCGTCGAGCCGGAGAGCCGCCCGGCACGCGGCGCGAAGCCCACGGCCAGCTTCCCGTTGCGCATCGGGGTGAGCCCGACGTGGTCACGCTGGTCCTGGATCGGCTTCGCCGGTGCCGGTCCGTCCGGGAGCTTCTCCTGGAGGTATTCGGTCTCGAGCACCTCGCGGAACTTCTCCGGACCCCAGTCGGCCAGCAGGAACTTGAGCCGGGCGTGGGTGCGGGAGCGGCGGTAGCCGTAGTCGCGGAAGATGCCGACTACGCCGGCCCAGGCCGCCTCGACCTGGTCGGGCCGGACGAAGACGCCGAGCCGCTCGGCGAACCGGGGGTTCGTGGACAGCCCGCCGCCGACCCAGAGGTCGTAGCCGGGTGACCCGTCCGGGCCGATGACACCGACGAAGCCGACGTCGTTGATCTCGTGGTTCGTGCAGTGCTCGGCGCAGCCGGAGATCGAGCTCTTGAACTTCCGCGGCAGGTTCGAGAACGCCGGGTCGCCGATGTACCGGTCGACGACCTTGCGCAGCGGCTCGGTCGCGTCGAGCACGTCGGTCTCGAGTTCGCCGGCCAGCGGACAACCGAGGATGACGCGTGGCGTGTCTCCGCAGGCCTCGGTGGTGGAGAGCCCGACGCCCTCGAGCCGCCGCCAGATCTCGGGGACGTCCTCGATCGCGATCCAGTGCAGCTGGATGTTCTGCCGGTCGGTGACGTCGGCCACGTCCCGGCCGAACTCGCATGAGATGCCGGCGATCGTGCGCAGCTGCTCGGACGTCATCCGCCCGCCGTCGATGCGCACCCGCAGCATGAAGTAGCGGTCGTCGAGCTCCTCGGGCTCCAGCACCGCGGTCTTGCCGCCGGGGATGCCGGGCGCGCGCTGGGTGTAGAGGCCGTACCAGCGCATCCGCCCACGCAGGTCCTGCGGGTCGATCGAGTCGAACCCGCCGTGCGCGTAGATGTTGATGATGCGGTCCCGGACGCTCAGGCCGTCCGAGTCCTTCTTCATCTGCTCGTTCTTGTTGAGCGGCTCGCGGTAGCCGAGGGCCCACTGGCCCTGGCCGCGAGGTCGACCACTAGTGGTACGGGCAGGCATCTCTGGTTACCTCACAGGGGAGTCGGACCGCAGCCTGCGGCGCTCACCCGGGTGACATCGGGGAGCTGGAGGCCGAAAACGGTCGAGAGACGGACGAGGGGCGCGGCGGACCTGTCAGCTAGGACAGGCAGCGCTGATCACCCGCTGCAGGTCGACATGCAGGCGGGCGACCAAGAGGGTGCCTCGCGTCGTCACGTCCAAAAGCATCGCACAGCGACGCGGCGCCAGCCAGATGTTGGGAAACGGTGCTCACCTACTGGAATAGTAGGTAATCCGATCCTGGTTGGCTGCGTCCCGTTGCTGTGTCATCATCGGCAACCATGACCGGCCGTACCCGCCCCGCTTCGGCGATGCTGACCTCGCGTCGGCACGTCGACCTGCTGCGCGTCTCCAGCGCAGTGTGTCGCGCCATCTGAGCGCGGCCCCGGCGTCCCACGACGGCCTCTGAGGCCCTCGGTCGGCATCTCCGACGCACCGGCCACGACCGGCCCGCGCACCCGGATCCCCTGGTACCACCGCTGATCAGCGGCTCATCGGCGAGCCACTGACCGGTTGTCGTGCCCCCGTCGCGGAGCTTCCGGCGGGACAATAACGCTGCCCACTATCTGGCTAGTCGTCCCGTGAAGTGAAGTTCCTCCCCGAGGTCAGGAGAGATCGCGCGATGCCGATCGTTTCCGCCGCCACCGCAGGCGTGCCTGCCGCTCCTACGCAGAGTGGCCCGTCCGACACGCTCGATGTGGCGCATCCCACAGTGACGGGCGCCACCGTCTGGCTGACCGGTCTTCCCAGCGCCGGGAAGACCACCGTCGCCACCGCGGTCGCCGAGCGCCTGCGTGCCCGCGGGCGCCGGGTCGAGGTCCTCGACGGCGACGCCGTCCGGGAACACCTCTCGGCCGGGCTCGGCTTCAGCCGCGCCGACCGCGACACGAACGTCGCCCGGATCGGGTTCGTCGCCGAGCTGCTGGCCCGTAACGGCGTCCTGGTGCTCGCCGCCGTCATCTCGCCGTACGCCGCCGCCCGCGACGCCGTCCGCGCCCGGCACGACGCCGGCGCCACGCCGTTCGTCGAGGTCCACGTGGCCACGCCGGTCGAGATCTGCAGCGTGCGCGACGTGAAGGGCCTTTACGCCAAACAGCGCGCGGGTGAGATCTCCGGCCTGACCGGCGTCGACGACGTCTACGAAGCGCCGACCGCACCCGAACTCGTGCTCCAGCCCGAAAGTCTCGACGCGTCCGTGGACGCGGTGCTCGCCGCGTTGTCCGAAAGGGGTCTGCTGTGACCACCATCTCCGACCTGCACCTCGAGCACCTGACCGACGCCCACGACGCCGCCCTCACCGCGCTGGAGGACGAGTCGGTCCACATCCTGCGCGAGGTGGTGGGCAGCTTCGAGCGCCCGGTGCTGCTGTTCTCCGGCGGCAAGGACTCGATCGTCATGCTCCGCCTGGCCGAGAAGGCGTTCTCGCCGGGCCGGATCCCGTTCCCGGTGATGCACGTCGACACCGGCCACAACTTCCCCGAGGTCATCGAGTTCCGCGACCGGCGCGCCGCCGAGCTGGGCCTCGACCTCGTCGTCGCCTCGGTGCAGGACGCGATCGACCGCGGCCGGGTCTCCGAGCGTCCGGGGCAGTCGCGCAACCCGCTGCAGACTGTCCCGCTGCTCGACGCGATCACCGACCACCGCTTCGACGCCGTGCTCGGCGGCGCACGCCGCGACGAGGAGAAGGCCAGGGCCAAGGAGCGGGTGTTCTCGATCCGCGACGAGTTCGGCCAGTGGGACCCGCGCAACCAGCGCCCGGAGCTCTGGGACCTCTACAACGGCCGGATCGCCCCCGGTGAGCACGTCCGGATTTTCCCGCTCAGCAACTGGACCGAGCTGGACATCTGGCGCTACATCGCCCGCGACGGCATCGAGGTGCCGGGCATCTACTACGCCCACGAGCGTGAGGTCTTCGACCGTGACGGCATGGTGCTGGCGGTGACGCCGTTCACCCCGCCGCGCGACGGCGAGCAGGTGCGCCTCGAGACCGTGCGCTACCGCACGGTGGGCGATGCCACCTGCACCGGCGCGGTGCGCTCGACCGCGTCGACGGTGGAAGAGGTGATCGCGGAGACCGCGACCAGCCGCCTCACCGAGCGGGGCGCCACCCGCGCCGACGACCGCGCGAGCGAAGCCGCCATGGAGGACCGCAAGCGCGAGGGATACTTCTAACCATGTCCGACCTGTTGCGGGTCGCCACCGCGGGTTCGGTGGACGACGGCAAGAGCACGCTGATCGGGCGCCTGCTCCACGACTCCAAGAACGTCTTCGCCGACCAGTTCGACGCCGTCGAGGCCGCGTCCAAGCGTCGTGGCCTGGACGCCGCCGACCTGGCCCTGCTCACCGACGGCCTGCGGGCCGAGCGGGAGCAGGGCATCACGATCGACGTCGCCTACCGCTACTTCGCCACGCCCCGCCGGACGTTCGTGCTCGCCGACACCCCCGGGCACGTCCAGTACACCCGCAACATGGTGACCGGCGCGTCCACCGCCGACGTCGCGGTCGTGCTCGTCGACGCCCGGCACGGCCTGGTCGAGCAGTCGCACCGCCACGCCGCGGTCGCCGCGCTGCTCGGCGTCGGCCACGTCGTGCTGGCCGTGAACAAGATGGACCTGGTGGACTTCTCCGAGGAGGTCTACGACCGCATCGTCGCCGACTTCGACGTGCTGGCGTCGGAGCTCGGCCTCCGGTCGCTCACCGCGATCCCGGTGTCCGCGCTGCACGGCGACAACGTCGTCGAACCGTCGACCAACCTCGGCTGGTACGCCGGTCAGACGCTGCTCGAGCACCTGGAGACCGTCCCGGTGCCGCCGCGCGGCGGGCAGGTCGGGGCCCGGTTCCCGGTGCAGCTGGTGATCCGGCCCCGCTCGGCCGAGCACCCCGACTACCGCGCGTACGCCGGGCGGGTGGCCGCGGGCACGCTCCGGGTCGGCGACGAGGTCGTGGTCCTGCCGTCGGGACGCCGCTCGACGATCGCCGGGATCGACACCCACGACGAGACGCTCTCCGAGGCGGGCACCGGCCGCTCGGTCGCGGTGCGGCTCGCCGACGACGTCGACGTGTCGCGCGGCGACCTGATCGCGGCCGCCCCCGACGCCCCCGCACCCGTGCGCGAGCTCACCGGCCGGGTCTGCGTGCTGGCCGAGCGCCAGGTGCGGGCCGGCGACCGGTTCCGGCTGCGCGCCGGCACCCGGGAGGTGAAGGCCATCGTCGGTGCCGTCGCCGACCGGCTCGACGTCACCACCCTCAAACGTGCCGACGCCGACGCCCTGGAGCTCAACGACATCGGCGACGTGACGCTGCGCCTGGCCGAGCCGGTCGCCGTCGACCCGTACGTGCTCTCCCGCGGAACCGGCTCGTTCCTGCTGATCGACGAAGCCACCGGCGCCACCGTGGCGGCCGGCATGGTCGAGCAGCCCGCCGGGGTATGAACGCACCGGTCCTGCTGGCGGTCGCCCACGGCACCTCGCACCCGCCCGGCATCGCGACGTTGCACGCGCTGCTGGAGCGGGTGCGTGAACTGGCCCCGGAGCTGCCGGTCGAGCTGGCGTTCGTCGACCACGAACCGCCGTCGGTCACCGGAGCGCTGCGCCGGTTCGCCGCCGAAGGGCGTCCGGTGGCGACGCTGCCGCTGCTGCTCACCGCCGCGTCGCACAGCAAGGGCGACATCGCCGGAGCGGTGCGGATCGCCCGGGACGCCGGGCTGGTGGTCAGCTACGGGCGCCCGCTCGGCCCGGATCCGCTGCTGCTGACCGCGTTGGACGACCGGGTGCGCGAGGCCGGGGCGTCGGCGTCGACCGCGCTGGTGCTGGCGTCGGCCGGTGCCGACGACCCGGACGCGAACGCCGAGATCTGGCGCGCGGCGCGGCTGTTCTGGGAGTGGCGTCGGGCCGAGGCCCCGGTCGAGGTCGCGTACGCGGGGGCCACCCGGCCGAGCGTCACCGAGGCGGTGGACCGCCTGCACCGCCTCGGCCACGACGACGTCCTGGTCGTGCCGTATTTCCTCGCGCCGGGACGCCTGCCGGGCGCGGTGCGCCGGGACGCGCTGGCGGCCGGGGCCCGGGTCGCCGAGGTGCTCGGCGCGCACCCGTCGGTGGCCCGGCTGGTCCTCGAGCGGTACGCCGAAGCGGTCGGCGGCAGCGTCCTGATGAACTGCGACACCTGCCAGTACCGGTCACCGTGGCCGGGCCGGGAGAAAAGGGTCGCCCAGCTCCAGCAGCCGCACACGCACCCGGCCGACGCCGCCGCGCCGCCCGCGTGAGTGTCGTCCGGCTAACGTCCGGGGTGTTGCCGGGCCCCGCCCGGCCCGGCGTGTCCTGACCTAATCTTGGGCGCATGCGTGCACCCCTGGTTCCCGGCCGGCAGACCCCTCGGCGCGAGGTCCCGGCGTCGATTCCGCGCCCGGAGTACGTCGGGAAGCCCGCGCCGCGACGGTGGACCGGTTCGGACGTCCAGACCCCCGAGACGATCGAGAAGATGCGGGTGGCCGGGCGGATCGCCGCCCAGGCGCTGCAGTGGGGCGGCAAGCACGTCGCGCCGGGCGCCACCACCGACGAGATCGACCGGGTCGTCCACGAGTTCCTGATCGAGCACGACGCGTACCCCTCGACGCTCGGTTACCGCGGGTTCCCGAAGTCGTGCTGCACCTCGCTGAACGAGGTGATCTGCCACGGCATCCCCGACAGCACGGTGATCGAGGACGGCGACATCGTCAACATCGACGTCACCGCGTTCATCGGGGGCGTGCACGGCGACTGCAACGCCACGTTCTTCGCCGGCGAGCCGTCGGAGGAGGTGCGGCTGCTCGTCGAGCGCACCGAGGAGGCCACCCGCCGGGCGATCAACGCGGTGAAGCCCGGGCGGCAGCTCAACGTCGTCGGGCGGGTCATCGAGTCCTACGCGCGGCGGTTCGGGTACGGCGTGGTGCGTGACTTCACCGGGCACGGCATCGGCGAGACGTTCCACTCCGGCCTGCACGTGCCGCACTTCGACGACCCGGACCTCGACGTCGAGATCGAGCCGGGGATGACGTTCACGATCGAGCCGATGATCACGCTCGGCACCTACCAGTGGGACATGTGGCCCGACCGCTGGACCGTCCTCACCAAGGACCGCAGGTGGACCGCCCAGTTTGAGCACACCTTGGTCGTCACCGACTCGGGAACCGAAATCCTCACGCTGCCCTAGGTGGGCTCCAGGTTCATGCCCGGGTGGTTGATGCGAGTCGTTTGGCGGCCGGGGTGCCGGCCGGGGGTTCGTAGAGGAGCACGTCGACGCCGTGGGGGCCGTGGCGTTCGGCGGCGAGGCCGGCCTTCGCGGCCACCCGCACCACGCCCGCGGGGTCGGTCACGGTCGCGGTCGTGGTGGCCAGCGCGCGGGTGAGCAGGCCCTTGGCGTGCTTGTTGAAGTGGCTCACGACCGAGCGGCTGCCGTCGGGCGCGACGTAGAGCACCCGCACCGTGACCGCACCCGGCACCGGGGCCAGCTGCGCGTACGCGCCGGAGCGCAGGTCCACGACCAGCCCGGGCAGCGCGGCCAGCGCCGGGCCGAGAACCGGCTTCCAGAGCGCGCCGAGCGTGCCGAAACCCGGTAGCCGGGCTCCGGCCGAGAACCGGTACGCCGGGATGAGGTCACCGCCGCGCACCGCCCCGAACAACGCCGACGCGATCACGACCCGGTCGGCCGCCCGCTTGCGCTGCGCGGGGGTGAGCCCCGCGACGTCGAACGCGTCGTAGAGCACACCGGTGTAGCGGAACAGCGCCGGACTGGTCGGTGCTGTACGCAGGGCGGCATCGAGTTCGAGCTGGTCGCGTTGGCCGGGGGAGAGGCCGAGGGCTTTGCGCGCGGTCGCCTCGTCACCGGCGACGAGTTCGGCCAGCGCGCCGAGAACGCGCTCCCGGACGTCGCGGAGCGACGGGAAGGCCAACGTGGACAGATCGAGCGCCGGTCCGTCGCCACCGGGCCGCTTCGTCTCCGACGGGGGAAGCAGCAGGGTGAGGGGAGCCTTCTCCGAGGTGGCGCGGGGCATGCCGCGAAACTTACCCCGGGAGCAGAGGAGGTCCACGATGCCGGTCGACGACGAGGTGCTGCTGGTTCCGCACCACGGGGACGTGTCCGGCGGCTGGTTGCGCGCCGCGGTGTTCGGGGCGATGGACGGGCTGGTCACGAACATTTCCTTGATCGCAGGGGTCGGCGGTGGTGGCGTCGGCCGGGAGGCGATCGTGCTGACCGGCGTGGCGGGTCTGGTCGCCGGCGCCGTCTCGATGGCGCTCGGTGAGTACAGCTCGGTGCGGACGGCGAACGAGCAGCTCGACGCCGAGGTGGCGAAGGAGCGGCGCGAGCTGACCCTGAACGGCACCGCCGAGCGGCGCGAGCTCGTGCTGATGCTGCAGCGCGCCGGGCTATCCCCCGACCTCTCCGAGCGGATCGCGGCCGAGGCCGCCACCAAGCCCGACCTGCAGCTCCGGCTCCACGCGCTCACCGAGCTCGGCGTCATCCCGGAGGAGAAACCCTCGCCGTGGACCGCGGCCGTGTCGTCGTTCGTCTGCTTCTCGGTCGGTGCGCTGATCCCGCTGCTCTCGTTCCTGCTCGGCTCCGACGATCTCTGGCTCGGCCTCGCGATCGGCGGCGTCGGCCTGTTCGCCGCCGGGGCCCTGGCCACGCGCGCGACCGCGGGGCGCTGGTGGCTCGGCGGGTTCCGGCAACTGGTGCTCGGCGCCGCCGCGGCCGGCATCACGTTCGGCATCGGCTCCCTGATCGGTTCCGGCGTGGCGTAGCCGCGGGCGCGCCCTAGAACAGGTCGGCGTCGACCGGGGAGCCGCGTTTGGCCAGTTCGGTGGCCTGGGCCTGGAGACGGGCGCGGAGCTCGACCAGGTCCAGCCCGACGGTGCCCGTACGGCGCGCGGCGTCGACGGGCCCACGGAAGTACGTGCGGGTGAGCAGACCGTCGGTGACGGCCGTGGCGAGCCGGGCCCGGGAGAGCAGGAGGATCGCGCCGTCGTCGTCGTGCCACTGACCGGCGCGGGCGGCCGCGTCGAGGAGCGACCAGGCCTCGCACCACGCCTCCCGGGCCAGCGCGCTGAACTCACGCAGCGTGGCCTCCGCGAGCCGGGCCCGGTGGGCGTCGCGGAGCGTGGCGATCCAGGCGCTGTCGTCGTCGAGCGGGCGGACGTGCAGGTGGCGGTCGGCGTGCAGGGGCCACTCCGGGGTGAGCGCGCGGGCACGGGCCAGCAGGTCCGCCTGCGCCCCGACGACCAGCGTGACCACGTGCCCGCCCCGCTGACGACGGGCCGGCGCCGGGCCGCCACCCGGCCGGTACGTCGCGACGACGAGTTCGACGCCGGTGCCGTGGCGGTCGTCGTCGTGCACCAGGGCGCCGGTCACACCGATCGCCACCACGTCGGCACGCCATCGGCGGCGGATGCGACGGGCGAGATCGGCGGCGAGTTCGGCGCGGGATTCCGGCTCAGGAGTGTGGGGAGAGGCCACACCGATATCCTGCCGTGTCGGCTGTTCCTCGGGAGCACCTCACAGCCCTTCAGCGAAATATGAGGCTGTTTCGGGTTCCGCTTGAGTTCCCGACCGATTGTGCCCACTATATGGGGACTATGACGGGATCCGGGGCGACCCGCACCGACGTGCGGCGCGGGTACCGCACGGTCCTTCGGCACCCGGTCGCCGGGCGCCTGATCGGCGTCAAGGCGATCTCCGAGCTCGGTGACTTCGTCGGCCTCGCCGCTCTCCTGCTGCTGGGCTACCAGCAGACCGGTTCGCTGCTGGGCGCGGCGGCGGTCTACACCGCGCGGGCACTGCCGGCGATCCTGGTGGCCACGCTGCTCGGCGGCTGGCTCGACGTTCCACCGCGCCGCCCGACGCTGAGCCTGCTCGCGCTCGCCGGCGCCTGCGCGCTGATACTGCCGGCGACGTTCCCGTCCGCCTCGACCGCGCTGGCCGCGTCCGCGCTGCTCGGCGCGGTGCGGGCGGCGTACCTGGCGGTGACGACGGCGGTCGTCGCGGAGTCGGTCGAGCGGGAGATCCAGCTGCCGTACTTCGGCCTCGCGGCCGTGATCAACCTGCTGGTGCAGGTCGGCGGCATCGTGGTCGGCTCCGCTCTGACGATCGCGCTCGGGCCGCGGGTGGCGCTGCTCGTCGACCTGGCGTCGTTCGTCCTGGCCGCGGCGATCCTCGCGGTGCTGCCGATCGCCGGGGAACGGACCCGTCGCGACCGGCTGCCGCCCGGCGCCGGGTTCGTGCTGATCTGGCGGGAGCCGACGCTGCGGCTGCTGGCGCTGCTCACCTGGGCGACGCTGGTGTGCAGCGTGTTGCCGGAGACGGTGGCGACGAACGCGCCGAGGGGCTGGATCCCGGCCGTGATGGCGGCGTCGGCGCTGGGTGGGGCGGCGTTCACGTTCGTGGCCGGCCGGACCGTGTTCCTGGAGCGTCCGCTCAACCAGGCGCGGACGTCCGCGGTGCTCGGGTTCGCGCTCGTCGCGGGCGCGCTGGTGTTGTTCGCGGGTGGGCACCCACTGCTGCTCGTGCTGGTGAACCTGGTGATCGGGGGCGCGACCGGGTGGACGGTCGGGGCCCAGGCGACGTTCGCGCGGCTCGCTCCGCCCGGCCGGATGGGGCAGCTCGAGGCGGCGATGGTCGCGTCGAACGTGTTCCTCGAGGGCGTCGGGGTGCTGGCGCTGAGCCTGGTGGCGGTGGCGGCGGGCTCCGACGGCGCGGCCTACCTGGCCGCGGGTCTGCTGGTGCTGGGAGCCTCGGCGGCGGCGCTGCGTCCGCTGCGCGCGCTGGCCTGACCGCCCGGGAACTGTCGGTGGGGGGTGGGACAGTGGCGGGCATGGTGAAGGCGGTTCTCTTCGATTGGGGCGGCACGCTCACCCCGTGGCACACGATCGACGCCCGCGCTCTCTGGCGCACGATCGCCGACGAGTGCGGGATGGCCGCGCTCGAGGGCCGGGCCACCCCCGAGCAACTCGTCGACGCGATGCTGGCCGCCGAAGACGCGGCCTGGCAGCGCTCCCGCGACGACCACACGTCCACGACGATGGCCGACGTGTGCGCGGCGGCCGGCATCGCGCTCACGGCCGAGCTCCTCGCCGCCCACGAGCGGCACTGGGCGCCGCACACCTACACCGATCCCGAGGCCGCCGAGACGCTCGCCGCCCTGCGGTCGCGCGGCCTGCGCGTCGGCCTGCTCTCCAACACGATCTGGGGGCGTGAGCACCACGAGCGCGTCCTGGAGCGCGACGGTGTTCTCGACCTGTTCGACGGCGCGGTCTACACCAGCGAGATCCCGTGGACCAAACCCCACCCGGAGGCGTTCCGGGCCGCGATGGGCGCGGTGGGCGTCGACGACCCGGGGTCCTGTGTGTTCGTCGGCGACCGCCTCTTCGACGACATCTACGGCGCCCAGGCTGCCGGGATGCGCGCGGTCCACGTGCCCCACAGCCCTGTCCCGCCCCACCAGGTCGGCCACACGATCGGCACCCCCGACGCGGTGATCCGATGCCTCCCCGAGCTGGTGCCGCTGATCGACTCCTGGCGCGGTTAGGTCGTGTCCTGCGGATCCCGCTCGCAGCGAGATCCGCAGGACATGGCCTAGGACGAGGCCCCGCCGGGCCAGGGCACGATCGGGGATTTGCCGGGCCCGGCGGCGGTGCGCCACTGGGCCGCCCGCACGGCTGCGCCGACGAGCGCGTCCAGCGCCACCTCGCGTCCGTTCCCGGTGAGCGCGCCGAGCGCCGAGCGCCACACCGCGGCCGCGCGCGTCTCGACGTCCACCGCGAGCACCACCGCCTCCGCCCGCCCGGTCACCGGCTTCGGCAGCTGGTAGGCGGGCGCCGCCGGCGTCGGGGTGCCACCCGCGGCGGTGATCAGGTCCGAGACGGCGTCGCGCTGCCGGCGGTGGGCGAGGTCGGCCGACCGGGCCCAGCTCAGCTCGTCGTCGGTCAGCCAGGCCCCGATCACCCCGTAGGCGTACACGCTGGCGTTCTCCGCGGCCAGCGCGAGCTGGAGACGGTCCGCTTCACCGCTCATGCCTGCCCTTCTGTTCGGCACCCGGGCGCGCTCATGCGAGCGCCACCTCGTGCGACGCCTCCCCGGCGCAGATACTGCCGAGCACCGTGATCCGCTCGCCACCCCCGGTCTCGGCCAGGCAGGCCGTCCGCGACGCCGCCGACGCGACCTTCTCCGCGGCGCGGAGCGCGGTCAGCGCCGCGGTCGGCGAAGCGCCGGCCGGCTTCCCGCGGGGCGCGCTCTCCGCATCACCCGGCGGATTCGGCACCGGTGGGGTGGCCCGCGCCAGCGCGGCCCGCCGCCGGGCGTCCAGCAGTTCGAGCAGGGCGTCCCGATGCTCGCGGTGCGCGTCGCGCAGCGGCCGCAGCCGCCCGGCGAGCGAAGAGTGCGCGCCGATCGTCGCGTCGTACAGGTCGACCAGAGCCTGCTTCTCCACGGTCAGCTTCTCCAGCGGGTCGGCCGCGACGGCCGGTACCGCCGGCCCCGGCTCGACCAGCACGCAGCCGGCCAGCGACCCGGCCGCACCGGCGGCCAGCAGGCCGCCGAGCACCTGGCGTCTGTTCAACGTGGTGAGCGGGCCGACACGGCGCGTTGCGAAGGGCACGCCCGACAGTTTCCCAGCCGGGCCCGTGCGTGCCGGATGGAGGGGCGCTCGGAACGAACCGTTAGGCTGTGTCCCAGGTGTTCGGGGACTCCCAACAACTGCACAGTGACCACCGTTCGGAGGTGTCGGATGCCAGCCCCACAGGCGATGCGCTCCCGAATCGTGGCGTTGGTCGAACCCGTGGTCAGCGCCGCCGGGTACGACCTGGAAGAGGTCGCGGTCAACCAGGCCGGCCGCCGTACGGTCGTGCGCGTCGTGGTCGACACCGACGGGGGCATCACGCTCGACGACATCGCGACCGTGTCGAAGGACGTCTCCACCGCTCTCGACAAGACCGACTCGTTCGGCAGCGGCCCGTACACCCTCGAGGTCACCTCGCCGGGCGTCGACCGGCCGCTGACCGAGCCGCGGCACTGGCGGCGCAACGTGGGCCGTCTGGTCACCGTCCGCATCGGCGACCGCAGCGTGACCGCGCGGATCACCGCCGTCGACGACCAGGGCGTCCGGCTGACCGACGACAAGGGCGAGCGGACGGTCACGTTCACCGAGCTCGGCCCGGGCAAGGTCCAGGTCGAGTTCGCGCGCCCCACCGGCGAATCGGCCAAGAACGACGAAACAGAAGGAGGAGACCGATGAACATCGACATCGCTGCCCTGCGCGCGGTCGAGCGAGAGCGCGAGATCTCCTTCGACACGATCATCGAGGCGATCGAGACCGCGCTCCTGACCGCGTACAAGCACACCGGTCACGCCCACAACGACGCGCGCGTCGAGGTCGACCGCAAGACCGGCGTGGCGACCGTGTGGGCCGCCGAGCGCGCGGACGACGGCACGCTCGAGCGTGAGTTCGACGACACCCCCGACGACTTCGGCCGGATCGCGACGATGACGGCCAAGCAGGTCATCCTGCAGCGTCTGCGCGACGCCCAGGACGAGATGACGTTCGGCGAGTTCGCCTCCCGCGAGGGCGAGGTCGTCGCGGGTGTGATCCAGGCGCACGAGTCCCGGGCCGAGCGCGGCATCGTCTCGGTCAGCCTGGGCAAGATCGAGGCCACGCTGCCGCCCGCCGAGCAGGTGCCGGGGGAGTCCTACCAGCACGGCGCACGGATCAAGGCGCTCGTCGTCCACGTGGCGAAGGGAATGCGCGGCCCGCAGGTCACGTTGAGCCGGACGCACCCGAACCTGGTGCGCAAGCTGTTCGCGCTGGAGGTACCGGAGATCGCCGACGGCACCGTGGAGATCGCGGCGGTGGCCCGGGAGGCCGGGCACCGCTCGAAGATCGCGGTCCGGGCCACGGTGGCCGGCGTCAACCCGAAGGGTGCCTGCATCGGCCCGCTGGGGGCGCGCGTCCGCGCGGTCATGAGCGAGCTGCACGGCGAGAAGATCGACATCGTCGACTGGGCCGAGGACCCCGCGCGGTTCGTCGCCGCGGCGCTGTCGCCGGCTCAGGTGAAGTCGGTCGAGGTCGTCGATCTGGAGGCCCGCTCGGCCCGGGTGACCGTGCCGGACTTCCAGTTGTCGCTGGCGATCGGCAAGGAGGGCCAGAACGCCCGCCTCGCCGCGCGCCTCACCGGCTGGCGCATCGACATCCACAGCGACGCCGAACCGACTGAGGCGAACGTGCCGGAAGCGACCACTGCGGCAACAGTGGGGGAACCGGACGCTTCGGTCCCAGGCAGCGCGGGGTAGACTGGCCTGTGGTTCGCCGCACCCGTCCGGCGCCGTCCCCGCATGACCGCTTCCCAACGCGGACTTGCGTGGGATGTCGGCAGCGAGCGGCAGCCACTGAGCTGCTACGCGTCGTCGCGGTCGAACGTGGGGAAACCCGCGTCACGATTCCCGATCCGGCGCGTCGGCTGCCGGGAAGGGGCGCTTGGCTGCACCCCGACCCAGCGTGTTTCGTACTAGCGGAACGGCGCCGCGCTTTCGGGCGTGCGCTCCGGGTCCCCGGTGTCATCGACGCCGAGGCCGTCGGTGAGTATGTGACACAGCTCAAGACGGGACTGGGCAACCTGCCCGGACCCACGGACGAAAAGTAGGTCTCCCGGTATGAGCGTGCGATGAAGTCTCTGCGATGAGCAAGCTTCGTGAGTAACTAGTAGGTCGAGCGGGTCGTGCCGCCCGGCCTCGGAAGAGGAGAGCAGTGGCAGGCAAGGCCCGCGTACATGAACTCGCCAAGGAACTGGGTATCCCCAGCAAAGATGTGCTGAACAAGCTCAAAGAGCTCGGCGAATTCGTGAAATCGGCCTCATCCACGATCGAGGCGCCAGTGGCGCGTCGGTTGCGGGAGGCATACACCTCGCCGTCGTCATCCGGCGGCAACGGCGGCGGGCGCAAGCCCGGTCCGCCCAGCGGCCCCCGGCCGCCCCGCAACACCCCGTCTCCGTCGGTGATGGCCCGCCCGCAGGGCACGGCCAGCGCCCAGGACATCGAGGTCAAGGCCGAGCAGGCCCGGGCCGCTGAACTGAAGGCGGCCCAGCAGGCTCAGGCGGCGGCTGCCCGTGCGGCGGCCTCGGCCCCGGCCGACCGGCGTCCCACGCCCGGTCCGCGTCCGGGTCCGCGCCCCAACCCGGCTCCGGCCGAGGCTGCGGCTCCGCCCGCGGCCGAGCGTCCGGCGCCCGGCCAGGGCGGCAACCCGCGTCCCGGTCCGCGTCCCGGCCCCGCGCAGCGCTCCGCGCCGCGTCCGGGCAACAACCCGTTCGGGGTCGGCCCCGGCACTCCGGCGCAGCAGCCCCCGCGGCCCGGTCCGCGTCCGGCTGCGGCCGCAGGCCAGGGCGGTGCCGGCGGTCAGGCTCCGGCCGGTCCCCAGGGTGGTCCGCGTCCGGGCCCCGGCGGCCCGCGTCCGGGTCCGCGTCCCAGCCCGCAGCAGGGTGGCGACCGTCCCGGTGGCCCGCGTCAGGGTGACCGTCCCGGTGGCGCCCGTCCGGGCGCCGGCGGTCCGCGTCCGGGTGGTTCCGGCGGTCCGGGCGGTCCCCGTCCGGGCGGTTCCGGTGGCCCCGGTGGCCCCCGTCCCAACCCCGGCATGATGCCGCCGCGGCCGAACCCGGGCATGATGCCCGGTCGTCCGGCCGGTGGTGGCCCCGGCCGTGGCGGCCCCGGTGGCCGTCCCGGTGGTCCCGGCGCCGGTGGCGGTGGCGGTCGTCCCGGTGGCGGTGGCGGTTTCCGTCCCGGCGGTGGCGGTGGCGGTGGCGGTCGTCCCGGTGGCGGTGGCGGTTTCCGCCCCGGTGGCGGTGGCGGTGGCGGCGGTACCGGTGCTCCCGGTGGCGGTTTCCGTCCCGGTGGCGGCGGTGGCCGTCCCGGTGGTGGCGGTCGTGGCCGCGGCGGTGCCGCGGGTGCGTTCGGCCGTCCCGGCGGGCGTGGCCCGGTCCGTGGGCGGAAGTCCAAGAAGCAGAGGCGTCAGGAGTTCGACAACCTCTCCGCGCCGACGATGGGCTCGGGTGCCCCGCGCGGTAACGGCGAGGTCATCCGGCTTCCGCGTGGTGCGTCGCTGTCCGACTTCGCCGACCGGATCAACGCGAACCCCGGTTCGCTGGTCCAGGAGGCCTTCGGTCTCGGCGAGATGGTGACCGCGACCCAGTCGTGCACCGACGAGACGCTGCAGCTGCTCGGTGTGCACCTCGGCTACGAGGTGCAGATCGTCAGCCCCGAGGACGAGGACCGTGCCCTGCTGGCCCGGTTCGACATCGACCTCGACCAGGAGTACGCGGACGAGAAGCTCGTCACGCGGCCCCCGGTGGTCACCGTCATGGGCCACGTCGACCACGGTAAGACCAAGCTGCTCGACGCCATCCGGCACACGAAGGTGGCCGAGGGCGAGGCCGGCGGCATCACCCAGCACATCGGTGCCTACCAGGTCGACGCGCACGTCAACGGCGAAGACCGGTCGATCACCTTCATCGACACCCCGGGTCACGAGGCGTTCACCGCCATGCGTGCTCGCGGTGCGAAGTCGACGGACATCGCGATCCTCGTGGTCGCGGCCGACGACGGTGTGAAGCCGCAGACGATCGAGGCGCTCAACCACGCCCAGGCGGCCGAGGTGCCGATCGTGGTCGCGGTGAACAAGATCGACAAGGAAGGCGCCAACCCGGCGAAGGTGCGCCAGCAGCTCACCGAGTACGGGCTGGTCGCCGAGGAGTACGGCGGCGACACGATGTTCGTCGACATCTCCGCGAAGTCCCGGATCAACATCGACGGTCTGCTCGAGGCGGTCTGCCTCACCGCGGACGCGTCGCTGGACCTCCGGGCGCCGGTCGACGTGCCGGCCCAGGGTGTCGCGATCGAGGGTCACCTCGACCGTGGCCGCGGCCCGATCGCGACCGTCCTGGTCCAGCGCGGAACGCTCCGCGTCGGTGACTCGATCGTCGCCGGTGAGGCGCACGGCCGAGTCCGGGCGATGCTCGACGACAGCGGTTCCCAGGTCGCCGAGGCGGGTCCGTCCAGCGCGGTGCAGGTGCTCGGCTTCACCGCCGTTCCCGGTGCCGGCGACACGTTCCTGGAGGTCTCCGAGGACCGGGTGGCCCGGCAGATCGCCGAGCAGCGGCAGGCGCGCGAGCGCAATGCCCAGCTCGCGGCGAGCCGTGGACGCCCGACTCTCGAGACCCTGCTCGAGCGGATGAAGGAAGGCGAGAAGACCCAGCTCAACCTCATCCTCAAGGGTGACGGTTCCGGTGCGGTCGAGGCCCTCGAGGACGCTCTGGCGAAGATCGAGATCTCCGACGAGGTGTCCCTGCGGATCATCGACCGCGGTGTCGGTGCGATCACCGAGACCAACGTCATGCTGGCGTCGGCCTCCGACGCGGTCATCATCGGCTTCAACGTCCGGCCCCAGGGCAAGGCGAGCGAGCTGGCCGACCGCGAAGGCGTCGACATCCGCTACTACTCGGTCATCTACGCGGCGATCGAGGACATCGAGAATGCCCTCAAGGGCATGCTCAAGCCGGAGTACGAAGAGGTCCAGCTGGGTACCGCGGAGATCCGTGAGGTCTTCCGCTCCAGCAAGTTCGGCAACATCGCCGGTGTGCTCGTCCGTAGCGGCGACATCCGGCGTAACTCCAAGGCCCGCCTCATCCGGGACGGCGCCGTGGTGGCCGACAACCTCCAGGTGCACTCGCTCAAGAGGTTCAAGGACGACGTCACCGAGGTCCGCGAGGGCTACGAGGCCGGTATCGGTCTCGGCTCCTTCAACGACATCAAGATCGACGACGTCATCGAGACCTTCGAGATGCGGGAAAAGCCCCGGTCGTGAGTTGATGCAGGCAGTCGGCCGGGGGATCTCCCGGCCGACTGCTTGTTCGCGGAGGAAAACAGCTGTGTTCACCGGCACGTTGGAATTCGACGTCGTGCTGCCCGCGGACAGCCGCAGCCTGAAGGCCAAGCGGGGTTACGTCCGGCCGGTGGTGGCCGCGCTACGCCGGCTCGAGGTCTCGGCGGCCGAGGTCGACCAGCTCGACCTGCACGGCCGGGCCGCGATCGGGGTGGCGGCCGTCGCCAGTACCGCCAAGCATGTGGGCGAGGTCCTGGATGCCTGCGAACGGCTGGTCGCGGGTCGTCCGGAGTTGGAACTGCTCTCGGTTCGTCGTCGGCTGCACTCGGGCGACGACGAGTAATTGCCTGTCCAGGAGAGACACGATGGCTGACGCAGCACGGGCGAGGAAGCTCGCCGTCCGGATCCGGGAAATCGTCGCGGAGAACCTCCGCACGCAGGTGAAGGACCCCCGCCTGGGCATGGTGACGGTGACCGACGTCAAGGTCACCGCGGACCTGCACGACGCGACCGTGTTCTACACGGTCTACGGCGACGACGCCGACCGCGCCGCCACCGCCGCGGCGCTGGAGAGCGCCCGGGGTGTCCTGCGCAGCGCGGTCGGACGCCAGACCGGCGTGCGGTTCACGCCGACGCTGGCGTTCAGCCTCGACGAGGTGCCCGACACCGCCAAGCACATCGACGAGCTGCTCGCCGAGGCCAAGGCGGCCGACGCCGAGGTACAGCGGAAGGCGGCCGGGGCCACTTACGCCGGCGACGCCGACCCGTACAAGCACGACGACGAGGACGAGGACGAGGACGCGCCGGTGCCCGCCCCCGACGCCGCCGCCGTCGAGGCCGGTATCGACATCGCGGGCCGGGGCGGCCGGTGAACCCGCCGGTTCTCGACGAGACCGGGCTCCGTCCCGCGCGGGCCCATCGCCGGGCGCCGTCCGCGCGTACGGTGTACGGTCCGGACGTGACCGACAGCCGGAGCGCGTCGACCCCGCCGGTGCCGCCGGCGGGCGGGGCGATCTCCGAGGACGCGTGGGCGCACGTGCTCGGCCGGCTGAGCGATACCGGCCGCACCATCGTGCTGGCCTGCCACATCAACCCCGACGGGGACGCGCTGGGCAGCATGCTCGCCACCGCGCTGGGGCTGCGTCAGCTCGGCATCCGGGTCCAGGCGTCGTTCAGCAACCCGTTCCGGCTGCCGCAGGCGCTGGCCCAGCTCGCCGGCCTCGAGCTCCTGGTCCGCCCGGAAGAGGTCTCGCCGAGTCCGGACGTGCTCGTCACGTTCGACACCGGCAGCGTCGACCGGCTGGGTGATCTGGCTCCGCTGGTGGCCGCGGCCACCGAGGTGATCGTCGTCGACCACCACGTCACCAACAGCGGGTTCGGCACGTTCAACCTGATCGACCCGCAGGCGGCGGCCACCGCCGTCGTCGTGGAGGAGTTGCTGACCCGGCTCGGCGTGCGGCTCGACGCCGCGATCGCCGAGTGCCTCTACGTCGGCCTCTCCACCGACACCGCCTCGTTCCGGGGCGCCGCGACGTCGCCGTCGACGCACGAGCTGGCGGCGCGCCTGCTGGCGACCGGCATCCGGCCCGACGAGATCAGCCGGCGCCTCTACGACGCCCGCCCGATGCGCTCGCTGCACCTGCTCGCCGACGTGCTCGCCCGGGTCGTGCTCGAACCGGACGTCGCCGGGGGAGCCGGCTTGAGCTGGTCCTACGTCACCCAGGACGACCTCGAGCGGCACGGTCTGGGCATGGAGTGGGTCGAGGGCGTGGTGGACATGATCCGCGGCGCCGAGGAGAGCACGCTCGCGATGATGGCGAAGCAGTCCGTGCCCGGCGAATGGTCGATCTCGCTGCGTTCGCGCGGCTCGATCGACGTCGGCGCGCTGTCGGTCCGGCTGGGCGGTGGCGGCCACCGGCTCGCCGCGGGCTTCACCGGCCGGGGGCCGCTCGAGGACGTCGTCGCGTCGGTACGGGCGGCGCTCGACGACGTTCCGGTCGCGGTGAGGAGCTGAGCGCGCACAGCGGGCTCGTCGTCGTCGACAAGCCCGCCGGGATGACCTCGCACGACGTCGTCGGGCGCATGCGCCGGATCGCGGGCACCCGCAAGATCGGGCACGCCGGCACGCTCGACCCGATGGCCACCGGCGTGCTCGTGCTCGGCGTCGAACGGGCCACCAAGCTGCTCGGGCACCTGACGCTGACCGCGAAGACCTACGTCGCGACGATCCGGCTCGGGTACGCGACCGTGACCGACGACGCCGAAGGCGACCGGCTCGACGGGTCGTCCGCCTCCGCCGTGACGACGGCGCAGGTCAGCGCCGGGATCGCCGACCTGACCGGGGTGATCGACCAGGTGCCCTCCTCGGTCTCGGCCGTGAAGGTCGCCGGGCGCCGCGCCTACGACCGGGTGCGCTCCGGCGAGGAGGTCGAGCTGAAGTCGCGGCGGGTGACCGTCTCGCGGTTCGACCTGCTCGCCGATCGCCGGCCGGAGCCCGACCTGCTCGACCTCGACGTGATCGTCGATTGCTCCTCGGGTACCTACATCCGGGCGCTCGCCCGCGACCTCGGCCGGGCGCTGGGCACCGGCGGCCACCTGACCGCGCTGCGCCGCACCCGGGTCGGTCCGTTCACGCTCACCCAGGCGCGGACGCTGGATCAGCTCGCCGAACAAGAGGATCCGGTCACACTCGACCTCGACTCGGCGGTGGACGCGGCGTTCCCGCGCCGGGACGTCGACGCGCCCACCGCGACCGTGCTCGGCCACGGCGGTCGCCTGTCGGCAACCGGTCTGACCGGCCCGTACGGTGTGTTCGGGCCGGACGGCCGGGTGGTGGCGCTCGTCGTCGAATCCGACGGCGCGGCCCGCCCGGAAGTGGTGCTGCGCCCCTCGGGCTGAGCGCCGGGCCTCCCGACCGACGAACTAGGCTGACCCTGGATCAGTAACGCCGACGAGAGGCAGGCGAGCGTGCTGCGGTGGCGCGGGCTGGCGGACGACCCGCCGGACTGGAACCGGACCGTCGTCACGATCGGCGTCTTCGACGGCGTTCATCGAGGTCATCGGGCGTTGATCGAGGCCGCGGTCCGTGAGTCGGCGGCGCTGCTCCCGGTGCCGCACCCGTCCGGTACCGGCGCGCCCCCGGTCGTCGTCGTGACGTTCGACCCGCACCCGGCGGCCGTGCTCCACCCCGCGTCGGCTCCCGACCGGCTGACCACGCTCGACCACCGCGCGGTCCTGCTCGAGGCGCTGGCGGCCGACGGCCTGACCGTCGACGGTCTGTGCACGCTTCCGTTCACGCCCGAACTGGCCCGGCTCTCGCCGGAGGAGTTCGTCCGCGCGGTGCTCGTCGAGCACCTGCGTGCGGCGGCCGTGGTCGTCGGCGAGAACTTCCGGTTCGGCCACAAGGCCGAGGGCGACGTCGCGCTGCTGCGGCGGCTCGGTGCCGAGCACGGGTTCGAGGTGCGTACGGTGGCGCTGCTCACCGACGGCGCGGGCACGGTCTCCAGCAGCCGCATCCGGGCCGACGTCACCGAGGGCGAGGTCGAGCGCGCGGCGGCCGCGCTGGGGCGCCCGCACCGCGTCGAAGGTGTGGTCGTTCGCGGTGATCAGCGCGGACGTGAGCTCGGCTTCCCGACCGCGAACCTGTCGTCGCCGGCGTTCACCTCGGTGCCCGAGGACGGTGTCTACGCCGGCTGGCTGGTGCGTGACCCGGCCCGCCACGCGGGCGACCGGGAGGTCCCGCTGCCCGCCGCGATCAGCATCGGCACCAACCCGACGTTCGCCGGTGAGCGCGCGCGCCGGGTCGAGGCGTACATCCTCGACTTCGACGAGGACATCTACGACGAGCGCGTCGCGGTCGACTTCGCCGCGCGCCTGCGTCCCACGGTCGCGTTCTCGTCGGTCGACGCGCTGATCACCCAGATGAACGCCGACGTCGCGCGAGTACGCGAACTGCTCCTCGGCGGCTAGCCACGCCGCCGTCGCCGCGCTCGGACGTGGGCGGTGATTCGTCGTCAGGTGTACGGGCTGGTAGCGTTGCATCGACGCCGGGTTTGACCCCGGCGGTGTGCAGGCTGCCCTCGTGACCACGACCGGGGGCCACACCGAAGAGATCAAGGAGAGTCCGTGGCGCTCGCCGCAGACGTCAAGAAGGAAATCATCGCCGAGTACTCGACGGTGGAGAACGACACCGGCTCCCCGGAGGTCCAGGTCGCGCTGCTGTCCCGGCGCATCAACGACCTGACCGAGCACATGAAGGCGCACAAGCACGACCACCACAGCCGCCGTGGGCTGCTGCTGCTGGTCGGCCGTCGTCGTCGGCTGCTCAACTACCTCGCCAAGACCGACATCAACCGCTACCGGTCGCTCATCGAGCGGCTCGGCCTGCGTCGCTGACGTCTCACGGGGAGCGCCCACCGGGCGCTCCCCGTTCGCAGTAACTACGTAGTAACCGAAGTACCGGGTGATCCGCGGACCCCGTGCGAGCCGGTCCTCGGTAGTACCCACTTGTGGAGCTCCTACAAGTCGGTTCGATCGAAGACCGGCACGAGATGCCGCTCGGGTCCTCCCCATCGCCTGGTACGCCAACCAGGAGGATCCTGAAATATGTCAGAACACACCGTGACCGAGGTCGTCGCGACCATCAACAACGGCAACCACCCGTCGCGGGAGATCCGCTTCAGCACCGGCCGGTTCGCCCGGCAGGCCGCGGGTTCGGTGACCGCCCAGCTCGGCGACACGCTCGTGCTGTCGGCCACCACGGCGTCCAAGAGCCCGAAGGAGCACTTCGACTTCTTCCCGCTCACGGTCGACGTCGAGGAGCGGATGTACGCCGCGGGTCGTATCCCCGGCTCGTTCTTCCGCCGCGAGGGCCGGCCCAGCGAGGACGCGATCCTCACCTGCCGCCTGATCGACCGCCCGCTGCGCCCGACGTTCGTCAAGGGCCTGCGCAACGAGGTCCAGGTCGTCGTGACGGTCATGTCGCTCGACCCGGACACGCTCTACGACGTCGTCGCGATCAACGCCGCTTCGCTCTCCACCCAGCTCGCCGGCCTGCCGTTCAACGGCCCGATCGGCGCCACCCGGATGGCGTTCGTCGGTGGCGACTGGATCGCGTTCCCGACCCACACCGAGCTGGCCACCGCCACGTTCGACATGGTCGTCGCCGGCCGGGTCACCGAGGCCGGTGAGGTCGCGATCATGATGGTCGAGGCCGAGGCCACCGCCGACACCGTCGCGCTGATCGCCGGGGGCGCGCCCGCGCCCACCGAGGAGGTCGTCGCCGCCGGTCTCGAGGCCGCGAAGCCGGCCATCAAGGCCCTGGTCGAGGCGCAGGCCGAGGTGGCGGCCAAGGCCGCGAAGCCGACCGGCGAGTTCCCCGTCTTCCTCGACTACCAGGACGACGTGTTCGAGGCCGTCTCCGCCGCGGTCAGCACCGAGCTGGACGCCGCGCTGCGGATCGCCCCGAAGCAGGAGCGCGAGACCGAGCTCGACCGGGTCAAGGGCCT
Organism: Cryptosporangium arvum DSM 44712; assembly: GCF_000585375.1. Lineage (NCBI taxonomy): Bacteria > Bacillati > Actinomycetota > Actinomycetes > Cryptosporangiales > Cryptosporangiaceae > Cryptosporangium > Cryptosporangium arvum. Next base: position 6,910,135 of record NZ_KK073874.1, on the reverse strand, counting down.
GGCCGTGGAGCGGGTCGGCGCGCAGTTCGAGGGGCGCGAGAAGGAGATCGGCGGCGCGCTCAAGGCGCTGACCAAGAAGCTCATCCGCCAGCGCGTGCTGCGCGACAAGGTCCGTATCGACGGCCGTGGCCTCACCGACATCCGGACGCTCTCGGCCGAGGTCGAGATCCTGCCCCGGGTGCACGGTTCGGCGCTGTTCGAGCGCGGCGAGACCCAGATCCTGGGCGTCACCACGCTGAACATGCTCCGCATGGAGCAGCAGCTGGACACGCTGGCGCCGGAGACGCGCAAGCGGTACATGCACAACTACAACTTCCCGCCGTACTCGACCGGTGAGACCGGCCGGGTGGGCTCGCCGAAGCGTCGCGAGATCGGCCACGGCGCGCTCGCCGAGCGGGCGCTCGTGCCGGTGCTGCCGAGCCGCGAGGAGTTCCCCTACGCGATCCGGCAGGTCTCCGAGGCGCTGGGCTCGAACGGCTCCACCTCGATGGGGTCGGTCTGCGCCTCGACGATGTCGCTGCTCAACGCCGGTGTCCCGCTGAAGGCGCCGGTCGCGGGCATCGCGATGGGCCTGATCAGCGACACGGTGGACGGCAAGACCGAGTACGTCGCGCTGACCGACATCCTCGGAGCCGAGGACGCCTACGGCGACATGGACTTCAAGGTCGCCGGCACCAAGGAGTTCGTCACCGCGCTCCAGCTCGACACCAAGCTCGACGGCATCCCGTCCGAGGTGCTCGCGGGTGCGCTCACCCAGGCCAAGGACGCCCGCCTGACGATCCTCGAGGTCATGGGCGAGGCGATCGACGGTCCGGACGAGATGAGCCCGTTCGCGCCGCGCGTCACCACGGTGACGATCCCGGTCGACAAGATCGGCGCGGTCATCGGCCCCAAGGGCCAGATGATCAACTCGATCCAGGACGACACCGGCGCCGACATCACGATCGAGGACGACGGCACGATCTACGTCGGCGCCTCGGACGGTCCGTCGGCGCAGGCGGCGGTCGACCGGATCAACGCGATCGCGAACCCGACCATGCCGAAGGTCGGCGAGCGGTACCTGGGCACGGTCGTCAAGACCGCCGCCTTCGGTGCGTTCGTCTCGCTGGTCCCCGGCAAGGACGGTCTGGTCCACATCTCGAAGCTCGGCAACGGGAAGCGGATCGGCAAGGTCGAGGACGTCGTCAAGGTCGGCGACAAGCTCCAGGTCGAGATCACCGACATCGACGCCCGCGGCAAGATCAGCCTGGTGCCGGTCAAGGACGAGGCCGCACCGGCGGCGCAGTCGGCCGAGACCGCGGAATCCGCCCCCGCTGAGACGCCTGCGTGACATCTGGCGAAGCACGGTACGGCGGCACCGTCCGCCGTACCGTTCTCCCCAACGGTCTCCGGATCGTGACCGAGGCGCTGCCGACCGTGCGCAGCGTCTCGTTCGGCGTCTGGGTCGGGATCGGCTCGCGGGACGAGACCCCACGCCTGGCCGGTGCGTCGCACTTCCTCGAACACCTCCTGTTCAAGGGAACCAAGCGGCGCACCGCCTGGGAGATCTCCGCGGAGATCGAGGCCGTCGGCGGTGACACCAACGCGTTCACCGCGAAGGAGTACACCTGCTACTACGCGCGCGTGCTCGACAGCGATCTGCCGCTGGCGGTGGACGTCATCTGCGACATGCTGACGTCCTCGGTGGTCTCGGCGAACGACCTGGAAGTCGAGCGGCAGGTGATCCTGGAAGAGATCGCCATGCACGACGACGAGCCCAGCGACGTCGTGCACGACCTGTTCACCACCGCCCTCTACGGTGACCACCCGCTCGGCCGGCCGGTCATCGGCACGACCGACTCGATCACCGCGATGAAGCGTGACCAGGTGGCCGGGTTCTACCGCCGCCGCTACACGCCGCGCCAGCTCGTCGTCGCCGCCGCAGGCAACCTCGACCACGACGAGACCGTCAAGCTGATCGCGGCGGCGTTCGACGGCTTCGCCGAGGGGGAGCCCACGACGCCGCGCCGCGGCCCGGCGGTGCGGTCGGTCGGCTCGGCCCTCGCGGTGCGGTCCAAGGAGACCGAACAGGCCCACCTCGTGCTCGGCGTGCCCGCGATCGACCGGTTCGACGACCGCCGGTTCGCGCTCGGCGTCCTCGACCAGGCTCTGGGCGGTGGCATGAGCAGCCGCCTGTTCCAGGAGATCCGGGAGCAGCGCGGGCTCGCGTACTCGGTCTACTCGTTCGACACCCAGTACGCCGACGCCGGGCTGTTCGGCGTCTACGCCGGGTGTGCGCCCCGCCGCGCCCACGAGGTGCTCGATCTGATCCGGGTCGAGCTCGACCGGGCCGCCGCCGGTGGGATCACCGACGAGGAGGTCCGCCGGGGCAAGGGCATGCTGCGCGGCGCGAGCGTGCTCGGGCTGGAGGACACCTACTCCCGGATGAGCCGCATCGGCAAGGCCGAGCTGGTGCACGGCAACATCCTCTCGCTCGACGAGGTGCTGGCACGCATCGACGCGGTGACCCCGGAGGACGTCCGGACCCTCGCCGCGGAGCTGTTCACCCGCCCGGCCTCGCTCAGTGTCGTCGGGCCGTTCGCCGAGAACGACTTCGACGGGTTCGATCTGGTTCCGTCATCCGAAGGGGTTGCGTAGACGTGGGAGCGACACGGGTCGGCGTCATCGGAGCGCACGGGCGGATGGGCGCGGAGTCGGTCCGCGCGGTCACCGCGGCCGACGACCTGGACCTGGTGGCTTCGGTGGGGTCCGGCGACGCGCTGGACACGCTGACCGGCGCCGAGGTGGCCGTCGAGTTCACCCGCCCGGACGTCGTGCTGGACAACGTGAAGTGGTGCGTCGAGCACGGGATCCACGTGGTGACCGGCACGACCGGGTTCACGCCCGAGCGGCTCGACACCGTGCGCGGCTGGCTGGCCGACGCCCCGGGTGTCGGCGTCGCCGTGGTGCCGAACTTCGCGCTCGGCGCGGTGCTGATGATGCGCTTCGCCGAGACCGCCGCCCGGTACTTCGAGTCGGTGGAGATCGTCGAACTGCACCACCCGCAGAAGGTCGACGCCCCGAGCGGCACCGCGCGGCTGACCGCCGAGCGGATCGCCGCCGCGCGCTCGTCCGCCGGGCTGGGCGGGATCCCGGACGCGACCACCTCCGGTCTCGACGGGGCCCGGGGCGCGTCGATCGACGGCATCCCGGTGCACTCGGTGCGTGCGCGCGGGCTGGTCGCGCACCAGGAGGTGCTGTTCGGCGCGGCGGGGGAGACCCTGACGATCCGGCACGACTCGTTCGACCGGGCGTCGTTCATGCCCGGCGTGCTGCTCGCGGTGCGGTCCGTGGTGTCGCGTCCGGGGCTCACGATCGGCCTCGACCCGCTCCTGGACCGGTGAAGGTCAAAGCCACCGTCGCCGTACTGGTGGCGGTGCTGGTGGTGTACCTGGCCCTCGCGCTCAACCGTGCGGTGATCCTGTTGCGCACCGGCGACCCCGTGCTGATCGCGCTGGGCGTCGGGATGGTGCTGTTGCCGGTGCTCGGCGGGTGGCTGATCTGGCTCGAGATCAAGTTCGGCCGGGCGACTGAGCGGCTGGCCGACGAGCTCGCCGCCGAAGGGGGCCTGCCGGTCGACGACCTGCCGCGGCGACCGTCGGGCCGGGTGGTGCGCGAAGCCGCCGACGAGCGGTTCCGGGAGCGGCAGGCCGAGGTGGAGGCGGCGCCGGAGGACTGGCGTCGCTGGTTCCGGCTCAGCCTGGCCTACGACGACGCCGGCGACCGGCGCCGGGCGCGCCAGGCGGCACGGAAAGCGATAGCACTACGCAACGACCTCGGGGATGCACGTACCGGGCACAATCAGTGAGCGGAACCTGTGAACGGCGCTCAGCCGTTGGCAGGGTGTCCATTCACCACTGAGGAGGCCTCCCGGTCATGATCTGTCCGAAGTGCCAGGCACCGATGCGACAGTACGAGCGAGCCGGAGTCACGATCGACCAGTGCACTGAGTGCCGGGGAATCTTCCTGGACCGAGGCGAACTCGAGCGTCTGGTCGACGCGGAAGACAAGTACGGCCGCGGACGCGGTGCGCCGAGCGCTCCGCCGCCCGCGCAGGGCTACCCGCCCCAGCCCGGATACGGCCAGCAGCCCGCGTACGGCCAGCCCGGCTACGGGCAACCGGCGTACCCGAGCCACTCGTCGCACGCCTCCGGCTACGGCGGCCACGGGCACCACGGCCACCGTCGCCACCGCGGCCACCGTCGTCACAAGAGCGTCTTCGACGACCTGTTCGGCTAGAACTCCGTCGCGAGGCGGAGTTCGGGTACCTCGGTGCCGTTCATGTCGAGGACCCGACCGACCCCGTCGGGGGCCCACCCGGCGGATTCGAGGAAGTTCCGGCTCGCCTGATCGGCGTCCAGGGCCCAGGTGACGGCCCGGGTGAAACCGTTCTCGCGAGCCACGTCGGCCACGGCGGCCAGCAATCGGCTGCCGTGGCCGCGGCGTCCCCAGCGGGGCTCGACGAGCAGCGTGCTCACGGCCAGCGTGGTGGCGTCCCACTCGCCGTCGGGACGCTCACCGGAGGTGTAGCCCGGGCCGACGAGGTCCTCCGCGGTCGCGGGCCCGGCGGCGGCGAAGCCGACCGCGACCTCGCCCTCGGTGGCCACCAGCACGTGGTGGCGCGGCGTCGGCGGTTCCACGATCGCCGAGCGCCACTGCGCCGCGACGTCGTCGGCGTCCAGCGCCGCCAGCACGGCCTCCGGTACCACCCGCGCGTAGGCGGTGCGCCAGGTCTCCAACTGGATCCTGGCCACCGAGTCCGCATCCTCCGACCGTGCCGGCCGCACGAAAGCATCAACCACGCTGCGCAGCGTAGTCAGCGGCGATTCTGTCGGTGGGGCCGGGCAGGATGGGCGCCGTGACGACGCTTCAGAGTCTGTCGGCGGGCGAGGCGCGGCGGGCCGCGCTCGCCGCCCAGGGTTTCGCCGATCCGCGGCCGAGCGGCAACCCCGGCGCCCGCGCGCTGCACCGCGTGCTCGACCGGGTGGGGCTGTTCCAGATCGACTCGGTGAACGTGCTGGTCCGCTCGCATTACCTCCCGGCCTTCAGCCGCCTCGGCGCCTACCGGCCCGAGCTGCTCGAGCGGGCCGCGTACGCACCGAAGCGGCAGCTGTTCGAGTACTGGGCGCACGAGGCCTCGCTGCTGCCGGTCGACACCCAGCCGTTCCTGCGCTGGCGGATGGCGCAGGCGGCCGAGAAGTCCTGGGGCGGCATGCGGCGCATCGCGGCGGAGAAACCCGAGCTGGTGGCGAAGGTCCGCGACACGATCGCCGAACGCGGCCCGATGAGCGCGGGCGAGCTCGAAGCCGAGAGCGGCGCGAAAGCCCCGCGTTCGGGCCCCTGGTGGGATTGGCGGGAGAGCAAGCTCGCGCTGGAGTACCTGTTCTGGGCCGGCGAGGTCAGCACGTTCGACCGGCGCAACTTCGAGCGCCGGTACGACCTCACCGAGCGGGTGCTGCCCCCGGAGGTGATCGCCACCCCCACGCCGGCCCCCGCCGACGCGTACCGCGAGCTGATCCGCCGCTCGGCCCGGGCGCTGGGCGTGGCCACCGAGCCCGATCTGCGCGACTACTTCCGGCTCAAGCCGCACCAGTCCAAGCCCGCGGTGGCCGAGCTGGTCGAGGAGGGTGCGCTGATCCCGGTCGCCGTCGAGGGCTGGCGTGACGTCGGGTACCTGGCCGTCGGCGCGCGCATCCCGCGCCGGGTCTCCGCGAGTGCGCTGCTCTCCCCGTTCGATTCGCTGATCTGGTTCCGGCCGCGCACCGAGCGCCTGTTCGGGTTCCACTACCGCCTGGCGTTCTACACCCCGGCGCCGCAGCGGGTGCACGGGTACTACGTGCTCCCGTTCCTGTTCCGCGGTCAGCTCGTCGGCCGGGTCGACCTGAAAGCCGACCGGGCCGCCGGGGTGCTGCGGGTACCGGGGGCGTTCGGCGAACCGGCGCTCACCGCCCCGCTCGTGCCCCCCGGCGACGGCGAGACCGCGCTGCCGCTACCGGCCTCGAGTGGCGGGACGGGGCTGCCGGCCTCGCGCGGCGCGACCGTGCGGCCGGGGGCCGATGGCACCGCCGTCCGCGGGGGCGCCACCGGAGCGGTCCGCGGTGCGGCCGCACGGCGGCGGGCCTTCGCCGACGAGGCGGTGGCCGCGCTGGCGGCCGAGTTGTGGTCGCTGGCCGGCTGGCTCGGTCTGGAGGGCGTCGAAGTCGCCCCGAACGGCGATCTCGCGGCCCCGCTGATCACCGCGGTCGGGTGACCGCAACGCCCGATCGGCGATCGCGAACCGCGTGTATCGTCGGCCGGAGAGCCACGTTTCCAGAGGAGGACGGATGCTCGAGCAGGCCGGAGCACCGGGGCCGGTGGCGCCAGCGGGTGCGCCCGTGCCGCCTCCGCACGGCGAGCACGCGCACTACGGCTGGGAGCCCACCCCGCCGAGCCGCTTCGAGCGCATCGCCATGGCCGCCTGGACCAAGCCGTCCTGGCTCGCCCCGCTGGCGATCCTGGGCTGCGTGGGGGCCGCCGGCACGTACGTGCTGAGCAACAACCCCACCGACGCGCAGCTCGACCCGCTCGGCCCGTGCGCGTTCAAGCTGCTCACCGGGCTCGACTGCCCGGGTTGCGGCGGCACCCGGATGGTCTGGTACCTGCTGCACGGCGACATCCTCAACGCGGTGCGCTA